>NZ_AP026966.1:350000-700000 GCF_027923905.1 Massilia varians | reverse complement strand
CGGCGTGCTGCTGGGCCTGGGCCTGAACCACCTCCTGGTGACCAGGCTCGAAATGGCGCGCCTCCCGGCCGAGTACCTGATCGGCGGCGCGATCGTGTTCTGGGCGCTGGGCATCCTGGCGGCCTACGGTCCGGCGTGGCGCGCGGCGAGCATTTCGCCGGCGACCGCCACCCGTAGTGCCTGATGACAACGAAGCAATGCTAAACTTGTCCTCATGCCCACCGTACTGATCATCGACGACAACGCCGCGGTCGCCATCGCGCTCGACGTCCTGTTCTCCCTCCACGACATCGCCGCGCTGCGCGCGGCCTCGCCCGAGGAAGGACTGGACATCCTCGGGCGCGAGCACGTGGACCTGGTCATCCAGGACATGAACTTCACGGCCGACACGACCTCCGGCGAGGAAGGCGTGGCGCTGTTCCGCGACATCCGCCGGCGCCACCCGGACCTGCCGGTGATCCTGCTCACCGCGTGGACCCACCTGGATGCCGCGGTGGAGCTGATCAAGGCCGGCGCTGCCGATTACCTCTCCAAGCCCTGGAACGACGAGCGCCTGCTCACCACGGTCACCAACCTGATCGAGCTGGGCCAGGCCAACCGCGCCCTGAACCAGCGCCTGCAGCGCGAGCGCAAGGCCAAGCGCGAACTGGAGCAGAACTTCGACCTGCGCGGCCTGGTCTGGCAAGACCCGGCCACCGAGCACGTGCTCACCCTGGCCTGCCAGGTGGCGCGCGCCGACGTGCCGGTGCTGATCACCGGTCCGAACGGCACCGGCAAGGAGCGCATCGCCGAGATCATCCAGGCCAACTCGCAGGTGGCCGACGGCCCCTTCGTGGTGCTGAACTGCGGCGCCCTGCCCTCCGAGCTGATCGAGGCCGAGCTGTTCGGCGCCGAGGCCGGGGCCTATACCGGCGCTTCCAAGGCGCGCGAAGGCAAGTTCGAGGCCGCCGACGGCGGCACCCTGTTCCTGGACGAGATCGGCAACCTGCCGCTGGCCGGCCAGATGAAACTGCTGCGCGTGCTGGAAACCGGGCGCTTCGAGCGCCTCGGCTCCAACCGCGAGCGCCAGGTGAAGGTGCGCGTGATCAGCGCCACCAATGCGGACCTCGGCGCCATGATCCGCGCTGGCACCTTCCGCGAAGACCTGTTCTACCGCCTGAACGTGATCGAGCTGCGCCTGCCGCCGCTGAGCGCGCGGCCGGGCGACATCCTGCCGCTGGCGCTGTCCTTCCTGCGCGGGAAGACGCTGCATCCCTCAAGCGAAAGCGCACTGCTAGCCCACCACTGGCCCGGCAACGTGCGCGAACTGAAGAACGTGATGGCGCGCGCCAGCCTGCTGGCGCAAGGCGATGTCATCAAGGCGGCGGACCTCGGGCTGCCGGTGACCGTGGCGGCCACACCCGATACGGAACCGGACCGCGAGGCCATCGTGCAGGCGCTGGCGCGCGCCGGCGGCGTGGTGGCGCAGGCCTCGAGCGAACTGGGCCTGTCGCGCCAGGCCCTGTACCGGCGCATGGAGCGGCTCGGCATCGCCAGGCCGGCATGAAGCGCCACGGGTTCCGGCTCTCGCTGGTCACGCGCTGGTCGGCGCTGGTCGGCACCCTGCTGGCCCTCGGCATGCTGATCGCGCTCGGGCTGGACCACCTGTTCCCCGAGCATCCGGCGCTGGTCTTCGTCATCTGCTTGGTGGCGATCGTCCCGATCGCCGTCATCACCATCCGCACCCAGATCCAGCCGATCCTGTCGCTGTTCCGCGCCCTCGAGGGCACGGTGGCGAGCTACCGCGACGGCGACTTTTCCTTCAGCCTGCACTGGCCGCAGAACGACGAACTGGCCGACCTGATCGCCGCCCACAACGACCTGGGCCAGGTGCTGCGCGAACAACGCCTCGGCCTGGTGCAGCGCGAGCTGCTGCTCGACACCATGGTCCAGAACACCCCGGTGGCCATGCTCCTGGTGACCGACTTCGCCGCCGGCACCGGCACCGCGGCCGGCACCATCGTCTACGCCAACCTGGCCGCGCGCCAGCTGCTGTCCGAAGGCCGCAAGCTCGAAGGGCACGGCTTGGGCGACATCCTGGAAACCGCGGCCCCGGCCCTGAAAGAGGCGCTGGCGCGCGGCGGCGACGGCCTGTTCACCGCCGGCGATGGCGAGGACGAAGAGGTCTACCACCTGGCCCGGAGCGCCTTTACGCTCAACGGCCGGCGCCACGAACTGCTGCTGCTGCGCCACCTGACCACCGAACTGCGGCGCCAGGAAGTGCAGACCTGGAAGAAGGTGATCCGCGTGATCAGCCATGAACTGAACAATTCGCTGGCGCCGCTGGCCTCGCTCGCGCACTCGGGTGCGGAACTGGTGCGGCGCGGACAGACCGAGCGCCTGCCGCAGATCCTGCAGACCATCGGCGAGCGCACCCGCCACCTCGAAACCTTCATCCTGGGCTATGCGCGCTTCGCCAAGCTCCCCGCCCCGCGCCTCGAAGCCCGTCCCTGGGGTGTGTTCGTGGACCGGCTGGCCGACCAGGTGCCGTTCCGCCTGCTCGGCGACTTGCCGCAGGAGCCGGCCTGGATCGACGCGCCCCAGATGGAACAGGCCCTGCTGAACCTGCTCAAGAATGCCCACGAATCCGGATCCAGGCCCGAGGACGTCGGGCTGCAGGTGCGCCGCGTGCAGGAAGCCTTGCGCATCGACGTGCTGGACCGCGGCACCGGCATGAGCGACGCCGTGCTGACCAACGCCCTGGTCCCCTTCTATTCCACCAAGCGCAGCGGCACCGGCCTCGGGCTGGCGCTGGCGCGCGAGATCGCCGAGGCCCACGGCGGGCGCATCTCGCTCTCCAACCGCGAGGGCGGCGGCTTGGCCGTCACCCTCATCCTGCCAGCGCTGCCGGGAACCCACACCCCATGAGCATGCAAGCATGCGCATGCTGAAGATTATCGGCAAGGACACGTCGATCAACGTGCGCAAGGTGCTGTGGACCTGCCTCGAGCTCGGGCAGCCCTTCGAGCGCGAGGATTGGCACGAGGGACACGCCGGGCTGAACCCGAACAAGCTGGCGCCGGTACTGGTGGACGAGGGTTTCGTGCTGTGGGAATCGAACACGATCTGCCGCTACCTCTGCAACCGGTACGGCGAACAGGGCGCCGCCGCCTTGCTCCCTCCCGGTGTGCGCGATCGTGCCAGCGTCGAGCAATGGATGGACTGGCAGGCCACCGACCTGAACACGGCCTGGCGCCATGCTTTCATGGCGCTGGTGCGCAAGCACCCGGCTTACCAGGACCCGGCGCAGGTCGAGGCCAGCATCGCCGCCTGGAACCGCCACATCGGCATCCTCGATGCCCAGCTGCGCGCCACCGGCGCCTACGCCGCGGGCAGCGCCTTCACGCTAGCCGACGTCGTGCTGGGACTGTCGGTGAACCGCTGGATGATGACGCCCATGGACAAGCCGGACTTGCGCCACGTGGCGGCCTATGTCGAGCGCCTGGGCGAACGGCCGGGTTTCCGCGAGTTCGGACGCAACGGCATTGCATAGGGTGGACGGCTCTGCGGTCCGCGCGTTCAAATCCGGCAAGATCTGATGCGCGGCTAACCATCGTCCTGTTGGACGCGCGGTCGGCGAAGCCGACCACCCTACGGTATCATTCGGCTGTTATGCCTCCTTCCTACGCCCGCATCGATCCCCGCTTCGCCCAGCCGGGCCATCCACCCGCCACCATCGACGAGTTCGACGGCGTGCGCTTCCTGCACCTTGGCACCTCCTGGGTGCAGGGCGCGATGCGCCTGTCCAAGCCGGATGCGATCGAGCTCGAATACGTGCAGATGATGATGATGTGGACGCTGTTCATCCAGGACCCGCGCCGCATCGTCCAGCTGGGCCTGGGCAGCGCGGCCCTGACCAAGTTCTGCTACCGGCGCTTTCCCGGTGCGCGCGTGAGCGTGGCTGAACTGAACCCGAACGTGATCGCCATCTGCCGCGCCCTGTTCGGCCTGCCCGAAAACGACGCGCGCCTGGACGTGCGCGAGATGAATGCGCTCGACTTCGTGCTCGATGCCGGCAACCACGGCCAGGTCGACGTGCTGCAGGTGGACCTGTACGACCACGACGCGCGCGGGCCGGTGCTCGATTCGCTGGAGTTCTACCAGGGCTGCCATGACTGCTTGAGCAACAATGGCATCATGACCGCCAACGTGTTCGGCGACTTCGACAGCTACGACAAGAACCTGCTCACCATGCAGCAGGTGTTCGACGCCGTGGTGTGGCTGCCCGAGGTGCATGATGCCAACATCGTGGTGCTGGCCTTCAAGCAGGCGCCCGAGCTTGATTTTTCGGTGCTGTATGAACGTGCCGGCGAAATCCGGCGCCACCTGAACCTGCCGGGCAAGAAGTGGGTGGATGGACTGAAGGAGTGGATGCGCGACCACGCGTAAGGCAGCGCTAGCGTCCCTGCTGGCCCGCCGCCGTCCTGCGCAGGTAGGCCGAAATCGGTATGCACGAGGAGATTACCCATCGTGGATGCCTGCCCCGTGTGAATGGCGCGCATCACCCGAGAGTGTTGTCGATTGCACAGCTCAGATTTGTATTTACATGAATACTTGTCCCGAATCAATTTGTTAGAGCTAAACAAGACCTAACTTTTGTGATGGCATAACTTCTCACAAGAGGACAAGATGGTGAATCAATCGACCAGGCGGGTAGCGCTTGCAACGGCACTGGCATCGGCCATGGCACCGGCGTTTGCGCAGGAAGCGGCGGGCACCCAGGACCAGAAAGAGACGGCGACCGTGATCGTGCTGGGTTCGCGGACCCAGGCCAAGAGCGCGCTGGAGACCGCCGTGCCGGTCGGCCTGATCAGCGCGAAAGACCTCCAGTCAGCCGGCTCGCTCGAACTCGGCAAGGTGCTGCAGGACCTCGACCCCTCGTTCAATTTCACCACGACGTTCATCAGCGACGGCACCGACATCATCCGCCCCGCCACCCTGCGCGGCCTCGGTCCGGACCAGCTGCTGGTGCTGGTAAATGGCAAGCGGCGCCACCAGCAGGCGCTTATCAACGTGCAGCAGACCATCGGCCGCGGCTCGGCCGGCACCGACATCAATGCGATTCCCCTGTCCGCCATCCAGTCGATCGAGGTCCTGCGCGACGGCGCAGCCGCGCAGTACGGCTCGGACGCGATCGCCGGCGTGATCAACATCGTCCTGAAGAAGGGCGTGACCGATACCCAGCTCAGCGCCAGCCTCGGCACCACCCGAGAAGGCGACGGCGACACCTATACCGCCAGCGCGCACAAGGGCTTCGCCCTCGGCCTCGACGGCGGCTACCTGAACCTCTCGGCGGAAGGCCGGCGCCGCAACGACACCAACCGCGCCGGCCCGGACACACTGCGTGTCGACCCGCCGCGCGTCACCCAGCGCATCGGCGACAGCCTGGCCAAGGATGGCTACCTGTGGCTGAACGCCGCGCTGCCGATGGGCGGCGGCGAGTTGTACAGCTTTGGCGGCGCCTCGAAGCGCAAGGGCGATTCCTCGGGCTTCTTCCGCTCGGCGGGCGACGCGCGCAACGTGCCGGCCGTCTATCCGAACGGCTTCCTGCCGAACATCATCACCACCGTGAAGGATGCCTCGCTGGGCCTGGGCTACAAGCACGACCTGAGCGGCGACTGGAGCGTGGACCTGAGCGTCAACCACGGCCGCAGCGAGCTCGGTTTCCACGAGCGCAACTCGATCAACGTCAGCTACTACTACGAGAACGGCAGCTCGCCCTTGGCGGCCGATACCGGCAAGCTGAAGTTCGACCAGACCACGCTGAACCTCGACGTCAAGGGCTCGATCGCCGTCGCCGGCGCCCCGCTCCACATCGGCGCCGGTTTCGAATGGCGCCGGGATAACTACCGGATCGTGGCCGGCGACCCGGTCTCGTACCAGTACGGCCGCAGCAACGATCCGCGCAAGATCATCCGCGACCAGAGCGGCGGCATCGCCGCTTCCGGCATCCAGGGCTTCCCGGGCTACACGCCGGGCACCGAAGTGGACGATGGCCGCCGCAATACCGCCTACTACGTCGACTTGGAACGCAAGCTGGGCGACGCGCTCGCATTGGGCGCAGCCCTGCGCCACGAGCGCTACTCGGACTTCGGCAACACCACCATCGGCAAGCTGAGCTTGCGCTTCGATCCGTTGCGCGCCATCGGCCTGCGCGCCAGCGCGTCGACGGGCTTTCGTGCGCCGGGCGTGCAGCAAAAGTTCTACAGCTCGGTGTCGACCAACCTGAACGCCGCCGGCGTGCTGACCGAGACCCTGACCGCGCGCGAGAACAGCGCCGTGACCCGCGCCTTCGGCATCGCGCCGCTGCAGGAAGAGACCTCAAAAAGCGCCAGCATCGGCATGATCCTGCGCCCGACCCGCAACTTCTCGGTGACGGCCGACCTGTACCGCACCAACATCGACGACCGCATCGTGTTCTCGTCGAACATCGCGCCAGAGTCCGGCCCCTGCCCGACCGCAGCAAGCTGCCCGATCCGCGCCATCCTCGACCCGCTGCGCGTGGGCCAGGCGCAGTTCTTCACCAACGCGATCGACACCGGCACCACCGGCTTCGACCTGGTGGCGCAACACACCACGCGCGCCCAGGGCGCGACCCTGGTACTGTCCGGCCAGCTCGGCTTCAACCGCACCAGGGTGAAGGACCGCCATTCGCAATCGGCGGTCTTGACGGGCACCCAGCTGTTCGACGACACCCAGGTGACCTTGATCGAGAAAGGCCAGCCGCGCCAGCACCACGTGGTGGCGGCCGACTACACGCTCGGACAGTGGAACGCGACGGCGCGCGCGAACTACTTCGGCGAAGTGGAAGGCCAGGGCTTCACGCCCGGCTTCATCCAGACCTGGTCGGCCAAGTGGATCGTCGATCTCACCGGGCGCTACAACTTCACCAGAAACATGAGCCTGAGCGCGGGTGTCAACAACCTGTTCGATACCTATCCGACCAGGTGGGATCCGGTGAAAGCGGCGCCCTTCCCGCAGCTGGGCTTTACGTATTGCTGGGAGACGTGCCCGTTCGGGATCAATGGGCGGTCGTATTACGTGAAGGCTGATTACGCGTTTTAGGAACGCGTTCCGCGACCGGGATCGCGAGCACTTCCAGCACCCGGCTCGCGCCCACTCCGACCTTCTCGCCGCCACCCATCAGGAAGACGCGGTTGCCGACGGCCGCCGCGCCATGCCCATGCCGTGGCGTCGGCATGGGCGGCAGGGCCGACCAGCGGTCGGTCCCGGGGTCATACACCCAGGCCTCGGCAAACACCTTGCTGGACGGGACGAACTGCTCGCCGCCAAAGGCATACAGCTTGCCGTCATGGGCGGCCGCGGCCAGGCCGCCTTGCGCCTGGGGCATCGGCGCCCTGGTCTCCCAGCGCCTGGTAGCGGTGTCGTAGACCTCCAGCGTCGCCAGGTTGACCGGCCGCTGCCTGCCGTCGGCCTGCTTGACCATCTGGCGTCCGCCCACCACGTAGATCTTGTCGCCGATGACGCCGGCGGCCGCGCTGTTGCGTGCGCTGGGCGCGTCAGGGATGCGCTCCCAGCGCTTGGTGCGCGTGTCCAGCGCCTCACCCCGAGCGGTATCCGCATGCGCGTTGATGTGCGCCGCCTCCGGGCCGGTCGGGACACGTCCGCCGATGAAGTAGATCCTGTCCTTGACGGTGGCGACCACGCCTTCGGCCCTGGGCTGTGGCAAGGACGGCCCGGCCGACCACCGGTTGGCCTGGGCGTCATAGACGAACACGGTTGCATGGGCGCGCCAGTCCGGAATGGCGCCGGAGAAGCCGCCGATGCCATAGACCTTGCCGCCGGCCTCGGCCAACGCGATGTGGTGCCGGCCTTCGGGCAAGGGCGCGAGCGTGGTCCAGCGGCCCGCTTGCACGTCATAGGCTTCGACATGGTCGGTAAAGCCCGGTGCCTGCGAGAGCACGCCGCCTGCCACGATGATCTTCTCACCCACCACGGCGGGATAGATTTCCTGCCGCGCCACGGTGGCATCGGCAGCGCGCGACCAGCTCACGGTCTGCGCCGCGGCCTGGCAAGAGGTGGCGAACAGCGCCATGGCCAGCACGGCCGGAAGAATCGACTTCAATGTGCCTCCTTCGATCAACGGCGCTCGCGCCACCAGAGCAGCAGCATCGCCAAGGTAAAGGCGAGCGCGAACGGCCAGGCCGGGAAGGCGCGCGCCGCGCCCGCCATGGCGTTCGCCGGCGTCCGTGCGGCATAACGCGCCGTGGCATCGCGGCGCTGCGCGGCCTGCCATTGCGGCCAGTCACCCGGCGCATACACGTAGACCGCATGCGTGCCCGCCCTGGCATCCTCTACCCGCAGCCAGCCCGACCGCTCCGGCCAGACGGCCACGCAGGCGGCGTCAAGACGCGACGTCCAGGACCGCACCAGCTTCAGGTCCGGGAAAGCTACTTCACCCTTCACGCCGCGCGCGCACAGCTCCATGCGCCGGCCCGGCAGCGGCAGTTCTTCCGGCTCCAACCATTCGACTTCTCTCGAAACGTCGATGCCCACGCGGTCCAGCACGCCCTGCCACCACAGCGCCAGCGCCTGCGGCTCGGTGATCGCATGGCGGTGCCATTCACTGGCGCCGAGCCAGGCGATGCGGCCCTTCTGCCAGCCGCGGGTCCATACCAGGTCGTCAGTGCCAGTCCATTCGCCCGCTTCACGCGCGGCGGGGTTCAGCCGCGCCACCGGCAGCTCCAGCGGCCGATCGATCTTCCTGTCCGCCGGCTGCGCCTGCAGGCGCAAGCCCAGCGTGCGCGACCAGACGCCGGGATCATTGGCGTTCGCGCCCAGCACCAGGAGCGGCAGGCCGCCGGCCACGCGGCCCAGCAGCGCCGAGCGTTCCGCGCCGGTGGCGCGCTCGAACCAGGCGGCGTCGATCACGAGCAGGTTCGGCGCCTTCATCTCGGCCAAAGGCAGTTCGGTGCGCGTGATGGCGCGGCCCAGCACCACTTGCCAGTCGAGCAGTGCGCCGCTGCCGGCCAGCAGCTCGTTCAGGGTACGCAGGTCGAAGGACGGCGCGCCGAATCGGCCCTGCACCTGCAGGATGCTCGGCTCGACGATGGTCAGCGGCAGCGGACCTTCGGCGATGGTCTTGCCGGCGCCATCGAGCAGGCGCGCCTTGAGCACCAGGCGCTCTGCCAGGGGCGGCATCCAGTTCACCACCAGGTCGCCCGTGCCGCGCGCATCGGCGATGAGCTGGCCGTTCTCGGCCAGCAGTTGCAGGCGTGCCTCTGTCTGATCGTCGCGCTGCACCCGCAAGGTAAAGCTGCGGCCGAGCGCCAGCTGGCGCGGATAATGCAGGCGCAGGGTGCCGCCTTCCGGGCGCTGCCACTGCAGCGGCAGCGCAGGCAGGTCGTCCCACTGGGCGGCGCGCAGGCCGTCGCCCTTCACCGCGAAGGCGCGCACGCCATCCAGCGCCGGCGCCGGCGCCGCCGGATCGAGGACGAGCGTGCGGCCCGCATCGCCCGGCATGCGGATGCCGGCCGCGAACAGGCCGAGCGCCGCCGCGGCGACCAGCACCAGCAGCGCGTCGATGAACTTGCCGCGCCAGGCATACAGGCCGGCGCTGGCGACACCGGCCAAGCCGATCAGGGCCAGCATGAGGTTTGTGCTCATCATCATTTCATCCCCTCACGCCAGGCGCGCACCAAGGGCGTCTCGACCGCTGGCTTGGCCTGCAGCAGCACCTTGCCCTGCCCCGCGCCCTGGCGCAGCCAGGCGCGCAGCACCGGGCGGCAGGCAAGGCAACCGTCAGCCACGTCCTGGATCGCCTTCTGGGCCGACAGGCGCTGATCGTCGTCCTGCAGGCGCTCGCGCACCCAGTCGTGCGCGCCGCGGGTCCACAGGGCCGGCAGCGGGCCGTCCCCAAGCAGCGCCTGCACCAGCTGGCCTAGCTCGTCCGGCACGCGTTTGTCGGCGCCATCCTGCTCGCGGCGGTAGCTGACGGTCCCGTCCATGTCGCCGGTCATGCGCTTTTCTTCCTTGATCGGCGGCGGAACGAAAGCGGTCTTGTGCAGATAGATGCGTTCGGCCTGCTGCAGCTCCTTGATCGCTTCCAGGGCCTTGTGCTCGGGCGCCAGGGCGGCTTTCGGCGTGATCGCACGCAAGGCTTTCTCGGCATCCCACATCGCCACCAGCGCGCGGCGCAGCACTTTTTTCGTCCCTTCGTCGTACAGCGTCGCGTTCTCGGCTTCGTCGTGGGCGTGGCCGTACTGGTGCAGGATGTCCTGGGTGCTGCCGCCTTCGCCCGGACCATGGTCGTCGTGGTCGTCATGGTCGTCGTCGCCGTCCGTGAACAGCGAGGATTCCTCGCCCAGGAACTGGCCGTAGCGGCGGCGTAGCGCGCCCTGGTCGCTGGCGATCCGCTGGCTGCGCTCGACCACTTCGTCCCTGGCGATCTTCTGGGTGCGCATGTCGGCGATCAGCTGCTCGGTATCGATGATGATCTGGCGCTGGCTGCGCAAGCTCTGCGGCTTGACCAGCATCGGCATGGCGGCGCTGTCCTCTTCCGCGTCCTCCATTGGCGCCGGCAGGCGCAAGGTGTAGGTGGGCGACTGCACCGTGTGCGGGCGGGCCGCGTTGTCGGTGGCGCGCACGAAAAAGTACAGTTCGTCGCCGGGCTCCATGCCGAGTTCCGCCAACGTCCAGTTCTTCGACCAGTTGCGCTGCTTCGGATCGGGCGATGCCGGCAGCGGCATCTCGCGGTCGGTGAAGCGGATGTTCTCGCCGCTGCCGCGCGCCAGCGTCATGTGCAGGGTGGCGCGCTTGATGAGGTAGTCGTCACGCACCTTCACGGCCATGGCCGCGCTGATGGCCGTCTCGGAAAGCTCCTGCACCATCTGGGTCGGGGCGGTGATCGTGATTTCCGGCGGCTGGTCGGGGATGACCCTGACCGTATAGCGCTTGCCCTGCCAGCGCCAGAACACCGATTCGGTCGCAGTCCAGCGCGCGCATTCCTTGCCCGGCTTGAGCACCTGGCCCGTGCTGAGCTCAATGGTTTCCTCCGCGGCCGACGGGTCCTTCAGGCACCAGGTCAGCATGGTCTGCTCCGGCACCTGCAGGTCCTTCGGCGCCGACGCGATGGCGGCCACGCCGGTGTAGGCCGGCGGCGCGGCGCGCACCACCAGCTGGCTCGTTGCCGGCGCTGCGATCGCCGCCGGCAGCTTGCCGGACGCCGCGGCAAGGCCCTGCTGCGGCGCGGCGGTGGCGAACCAGACGGCCGCGGCGCCCGCCACGCTGCCCAGCAGCCAGGGCAGGCCAAGCATCACACGGCCGCGTACGATGCGGCGCAGTTCCTGGTTGGTGAGACTGGCATCAAGGCGCTCGAGGATGCGGCGGCGCTGGAGCTGGGCGACCGGGGTCGGCGCATGCTCGAGCAGCGCGCTGCTGTCTTCCATCTCCGGCACGGCGCCGTCGAGCCAAGAGGTCCACTCGACGCCGACGCGGCGGCGCAGGATGGCCCAGTCCAAGGCGCACCACATGGTCCAGGCGATCAGGCCCGGAGCGGAGCGGATCAGCAGCCACGGCAGGGCGCCGGCAATCCACAAGGGCAGCCGGCGCAGCTGGGCCGCACGCCAGACGCGTTTGACGATCTCAGCGCCGTCTTGCATGCGTGAGACTCCTTTCAAGTACGAACAATGCCGCAAGCAACGCCATCAGCATGTCGCGCAGCGCGCCGCTCGGTTCCGGCGCACGCACCGCGCCTGACGCCTCGAACACACGCGATGGCACCGTGTAGGCCGGCGGTCCGGCGTGCAGGCGCTGCCAGTTTTCCAGCAGCGTGCGCGCGGCGTCGGCCGACGCCGGCGGCCAGGTTTTTGCATGCCATAGACGGCCGCGCGCGCTGTCGGCGTAGCGCAGGCCGTCCAGCTGCTGCGCCTTGCCCAGTTCCGGGAAGGCGGCGATGTCGGTGACGAGCCACAATGGCGCGCGCAGCGATGCCGGCGGCGCCTCCTTGCGGTCCCAGACGATGAGCGAGGTCCTTGGGCCCGGCGCCGCATCGACGGCAATCCCTTCCAGGGCGAACACGCGGCGCCACTGCTCCGGGCGCTCGCTGGCGATGTAGACACGGCGCTCGACCTTCTCCGGCGGGCGCGCCAGGGTGCGTAGTTCGATCTTGCGGCCGAATTCCGGCACCAGCGCCGGCATCGGCACGTCGCCCAGCACCAGCAGGCGGGCGTCAGGCCGCCATTCGCGCTGGTGGGCGCGCAGCCAGGTGAGCGCTTGCTGCCCCGGCATGACGAGGCGGTCGGCCTTGGCCAGTCCGGCCGGCGCCGCCTGCGCATCGGCCCACTTGGCATCGGTGCCGGCCGCGACGATGACGGTATCGCCGCGCCAGGGCATGACCGGATCGGCCAGCCAGGCGATGAGGGTGGCCAGCATCAGGCAGCGCACCAGCAGCAGCACGAGGTCCTTCCACCGCCACTCGCGCGTCTGGCGCGGTTCGGCGCGCGGCAGGAAGCGGCTGGTGGCCAGCACCTCGGCCTTGTGCTGCTCGCGCTTGCGGCGGTGCCACCAGACCGGCAGCAGCAGGATCGGTAATGCGAACCACCACAGCTGGTTCATGAACGGCTCCCGGGACGGCGCAGCCAGAGGCGCAGGACCTCACCCGGCGGCTGCTCGATGCGCGCGGCGACGATCGGGATATCGCTCTTGCGGCAGGCCGCGGTGACGGTGGCGAAATGCGCCTCGCGGTTCTGGCGATAGCCTTCCTTCAGGTCGGCGCCGAAGCGGTAGACGCCCCCGCTGTCGTCTTTCCTCTGCTCCGGATCACGGTAGGCCAGGTTCGAAGAAAAACTGGCGTCCACTTCCGCCTGCGTCTGCAGGCACAGCACGCGCACGTCGTGGCGCATGCCGCGCAGGCGGACCAGGGCCTGCGACAGCGGCGACGGCCAGTCGAGCAGGTCGCTGGCGGTAAAAATGACGCTGGGGGACTGGGCAAAATGCAGGCTGGCACGCAAGGTAGCGGCGTCCGGCAGTTCGCCCTCCGCCTGCACGCGGCTCAGCTGCAGCAGCACGCGCTGGAGCTGGCGCGGCCCGCGCATGGCCGGCGTGAACGCTACCCTCCCGCCGTTCAGGACCACCAGGCCGAAGGCGTCGCCCTGGCGCTGGGCGATGGCCGCCACGCAGCCGAGCAAGGTGCGCGCATAGGCCAGCTTGTCGACCCCCGCTACCAGCCGGCTGGGTTCCAGCATCGAGGCGCTGGCGTCCAGCACCAGCCAGACCGCCACGTGGCTGTCGCGCTCGGCCTCGCGCACGAAATAGCGGTCGGCGCGGGCCAGCAGTTTCCAGTCGACGCGGCGCCATTCGTCCCCGGGCGCATAGGCCCGGTACTCGGAGAATTCAACGCCCGCCCCACGCTCGCGCCCGGCGTGGATGCCGTGGCCGAGCCCCGCCAGCACATGACGGATCACGAGGTCGAGCTTTTGCGTGTGCGCGATCAGCGCGGTCTTCGCCAGCGACAAGATTAATCGACCCGGATCTCGTTGCGCAGGGATTGCAGGATGTCGGCGATGGCGATGCCGTCGGCCTCGGCCTCGAAGTTGCGCAGCACGCGGTGCGCCAGCACCGGCAGCAGCATGGCCTGGATATCGTCGCGCGTGACCGCCAGGCGTCCCTGCATCAGGGCCCGCGCCTTCGAGGCCAGCACCAGGGCCTGGCCGGCGCGCGGGCCGGCGCCCCAGCCGATGTGCTGCTTGACCGCCGCCACCGTGGTGAGGGCCGGACGGGTATTGCGCACCAGGCGCGTCGCGTAGCGCAGCAGGTGTTCGCCGATCTCGATGTCGCGCACCAGCTGCTGCAGGCGCAGCAGGGTCTCGACCGTCGTCGCCGGTTCGGCGTCGTCCAGGCCGGCGTGCGTGGTGCGCGAGACCATCAGCACCTCTTCGTCCTCGGTCGGGTAGACCACGTCGATGCGCAACAGGAAGCGGTCGAGCTGGGCTTCCGGCAGCGGATAGGTGCCGGCCTGCTCGATCGGGTTCTGCGTGGCGAGCACGAAGAAGGGGCGCGGAAGCTTGTGGGTCGTGCCGGCGAAGGTGACGGCCCGTTCCTGCATCGCTTCCAGCAATGCCGACTGGGTCTTGGGCGGCGCGCGGTTGATCTCGTCCGCCAGCAGCACCTGGGTGAACACGGGGCCTTGCTGGAAGCGGAACACGCGCTGGCGCGTGACGCTGTCTTCTTCCAGGATCTCGGTGCCGACGATATCCGAGGGCATCAGGTCCGGCGTGAACTGCACCCGGCGGAACGCCATGTCGGTGGCCTGCGCCAGCGACTTCACCAGCAAGGTCTTGCCCAGGCCCGGCACGCCCTCGACCAGCGCGTGGCCGCCCGCCAGCAGGCAGGTCACCAGCAAGTCGACCACGTCTTCCTGCCCGATGATGACGCGCGCCATGCTGGCCTTCAGGGCGCCGACCTTCGCCGTCAGCTCGGCAATTTCCGTTTCACTCCACGCTACCACTTCACGTTCAGCCACCGCTTACGCTCCCAACGCATATTGAATGATATTGACCGCGAAGCGGGTGTTGTCGACCGCGAGAAACCGCTTGTTGCGGAAGTCGTAGTCCCACTCGCATCCGTAGTCCTTGTTCGAGTACAGCAGGCGGATGCGCCCGCCGAACTCGATCGCCTTCAGGTACTCGTGCACCAGGTCGTCGCCCCAGCCATTGAGTTCCCCACCAGTGGTCGGCGGCCCGTCGAACTTGAAGAAGCAGGAATACAGCGGATGCGTATTCGGAATCTTCTTGAGTGCGGAGGCGCCGAACATCTTGACCATCTCGGCCTCGAAGGACTTGGCGAACAGCCCGTCGATGTCGTGGTTGCAGTCGTCGACAAAGACGAAGCCGCCGCCGCGCACGTACTTTTCGAGGTTGCGCCGCTCGGCCGGGGTGAATTGCACCAGCTTGTGCCCCGCGAAATAGCAGAACGGCGCCTGCAGCATCTTCGGATCCGACAGGGCGACGATGCGCTCCGCCGGATCCACCCGCAGCGTGGTGTACTCGACGAGCGAGTTCAGCACGTTGCTGGGCATACGGATATCCACGTCCCAGTCGCCCGATTCGTAGCTCAGGCGCGTGAAGTAGAAATCGTAGTTCGCCATTTAGACTGCGTCTGAGAGCGAGGTGAAGTTGAAGTCGCGGACCTTCATCGGCGGCAGCACCATCTGGAACGGCACCTCGTCGCCACCGATGATCTCGGGCTTGCCCAGTTCGTCGATGTTGTTGAGGATGGTGACCGGGCTTTCGTTGAAGCGGAAGTTCTTCACCGGGTGCTTGATCTTGCCGTTCTCGACGTAGAAGGTGCCGTCGCGGGTCAGGCCGGTAATCAGGAGCGACTGCGGGTCCACCATGCGGATGTACCAGGTGCGGGTGACCACGATGCCCTTCTTGGTGCCGGCGACCAGCTCTTCCAGCGACTTGGTGCCGCCGGCCATGATCATGTTGCCGTGGCCCGCGGTGGCCTGGTTGCCGGTCTTCTGCGCCCAGAACGGCGAGTAGCCGAGGGAGGCGACGCGGCCGTTCTTGATCAGGTCGGTGCGCTTGCGGGCGATCAGGGTCTGGCTGTCCCATGGGGCCACCGGCACGTCCGGGTTCCACGGGTCGGCCCAGATGTTCACCTGCTCGTCGAACAGCTTCTCGCCCAGGCGGTTGCCGCCGCCCTTCTTGGCCAGGAAGCTGCGGCCCTCGTCGGCGGCGCGCGCACCAAAGGAGCTGAACATGTTGCCGAGGATTTCCGAGGTTGCCGCCGGCTCCAGGATCACGGTGTAGCGGCCCGGCTCGAGCGCTTTCGCGTCGACCGAGCGCAGCGCCTTGTCGATCGCGATCTCAGCCGCCTCGGCCGCGTTGAAGCGGCGCGCATCGACCGCCGAGCGGGTCACCCAGCCCGAACCGCGGCCGTCTTCCGTGCGCGCGGTGCAGGTGAAGGACAGGTCGGTGAATTCCTGGAAGCCGAACACGCCCTTCGAGTTGGCGATGCAGGCAAACCGGGTGCTGTCGGTGAAGAAGCCGGCGGTGACCAGCTTCTTGGCGCGCGCCTGGCCGATCGACGCGGCCGCCACTTCGGCGCGGTAGGCCGGGTCGATGGCGGCGGTGCTCGGAACAAAAGTCCTGGTGAGCTGGTATTCCTGCTTGCCGACGGCCGGCACGAATTCCGGATTCTCCGGCGCCAGGCGCGCCAGTTCCTCGGCGCGGCGCACGGCCTTTTCCAGCGACTTGTCGTCGAACTCGTTGATGACGGCGGTGCCGACGCGCTTGCCGAAGGCCACGCGCACGGCCAGCTGGGTGTCTTCGGTCAGGCCGGCGGTCGACACGCTGTTGCGTGCGAAGCGGATGTTACCGGTGCGGTTGCCTTCGATCGAGACGGTGCATTCGTCGGCTTTCGAGAGACCGATCACGCGGTCGGCGATGCGTTTTGCTTCTTCCTGGTTCAGCTGTTTCATATTGTCCCCTTCCCTCAACCGATCTTGCGTGCGGTGTTGATGACGTTGATGCCATTGAAGCGCGCGGTACTCGAACCATGCGAGACGGCGCTCACCTGGCTCGGCTGGCCTTTGCCGTCGAAGAACGAGCCGCCCATGCGCCAGTCGCGCTCGTCGCAGATGGCCGAGCAGGCGTTCCAGAATTCCTGGGTATTGGTCTGGTAGGCCACGTCTTCCAGCTGGCCGGTGATCTTGCCGTTCTTGATCTCATAGAACAGCGTGCCGCCGAACTGCGAGTTGTAGCGCTGCTGGTCGATCGAGTAGGAACCGCGGCCCAGGATGTAGATGCCCTTCTTGACATCCTTGACCATCTCGTCCGGGGTCAGGCGCGCCTTGCCCGCTTCCAGCGAGATGTTCGGCATGCGCTGGAACTGGATGGTGCTCCAGCTGTCGGCGTAGGAGCAGCCGTGCGATTCCTTCTCGCCGATGATATGGGCCTGGTCGCGCGTGGCCTGGTAGTTGACCAGGATGCCGTTGCGGATGATGTCCCACTTCTTGGCCGGCACGCCTTCGTCGTCGTAGCCGATCAGGCCGAGCGAGCCCGGCGTGGTGCGGTCGGCAACGAAGTTCACGCGCTCGGAACCGTACTTGAATTTCTTCGACTCCCACTTGTCCAGGCCGACGAAGCTGGTGCCGGCGTAGTTGGCTTCGTAGCCGAGCACGCGGTCCAGTTCCGTCGGGTGTCCGACGTTCTCGTGGATGGTCAGGAACAGGTGTTCGGGCGACAGCACCAGGTCGTACTTGCCCGGCTCGACCGACTTGGCGGTGAGCTTGTCGCGCGCCTGCTTGCCCGCCAGCCTGGCGTCCTCGATGATGTCGTAGGAGTTGGTGTACAGGGTGGTCACGCCGCCGGCGGCCTGCACCTTGTCGCTGGCCTTGGCGTCGAAGTATTCGTAGCCCATGCTCACCGGCGAAGACAGGCCCGCGCGCGAGCGGAACTTGCCGCTGGCCTTGTCGACCGCGGTGGCGTTGATCGGCGCCCACAGGCGGTGGATGTCCTGGTCGATGTAGGAGCCGTCGGTGGAGGCGAAGTACTTCTGCTGGTTGATCTGGAACAGCGACGCGGTCATGAAGCTCGCGCCGGCTGCCATGCCCGCCTTGTTGGCGGCGATCAGCATCTCGGCCTTGTCCTTGACCGGGATGTTGCGCCAGTCCTTCTTGACCGGGGTGGCCCAGGCCACTTCGCCCACGCCTTTGACCGGGGCGAGGCGCACCGGTTCGGTCTGCAGCTTGGCGTTGGCCTTGGCGATGGCCACCGCCTGGCGCGCGGCGTTGGCGATGCCGTCCGGGGTCAGGCCGTTGGTCGAGGCGAAGCCGTAGGCGCCGCCCGCGATCACGCGCACGCCGACGCCGGTCGATTCGGTATTGCTGATGTTCTCGACGTTCAGGTCGCGCGTGATGATGAACTGGTTCAGGTAGCGTCCGATGCGCACGTCGCAATAGGACGCGCCGGCCTTGGTGGCGGCGTTCAGCGCGATGTCGGCCAGGGCCTTCTTGGCGCTGGTGGGCATGGCGCTCATCAGTTCATCGGCGGCGATGGCGTTGCCGAAGACGGGGATGAGCATGGCGCCCGCGGTGCCGGCGCCGATCTGGAGGAATTTACGACGTTCCATTTAAGTATCCGTATGGGGTTTCGTAGGGTGGGCGGCTTCGCCGCCCACGCGTTCAACCCGAGCGTGAGCAGACGTACAGTCTATTCATGCGTGATTTGAACGCGTGGGCGGGACACCCGCCCACCCTACGTTTTAGACTGCGTCCGACAGCGACGTGAAGTTGAAGTCGCGGATCTTCATCGCCGGAATCAGCATCGAATAATTCGCCTCGTCGCCGCCGATCACCAGCGGCTTGCCGATTTCGTCGATGTTGTTCAGCATGCTCACCGGGCTCTCGTTGAAGCGGAAGTTCTTGATCGGGTGCTTGACCTTGCCGTTCTCGATGTAGAAGGTGCCGTCGCGGGTCAGGCCCGTCACCAGCACCGACTGCGGGTCCACCATGCGGATGTACCAGGTGCGGGTCACCAGCACGCCCTTCTTGGTGTTGGCGATCAGCTCGGCCGTGCTCTTGTCGGTGCCGGCCATGATGATGTTGCCGGCCCGGCCGATGGCGCGCTGGCCCTTCTGCTTGGCCCAGTACTGCGAGTAGTTCAGCGCGTTGATGCGGCCATCCTTCACCAGGTGGGTCCGTTCGCGCGGCAGCATGTCGCTGTCCCACGGCAGCACCGGCACGTCCTTGTCCCACGGGTCGGACCAGATGTTGACCTGCTGGTCGAACAATTTGTCGCCCAGGCGGTTCTGGCCGCCCTTTTTAGAGAGGAAGCTGCGGCCCTCGTCGGCCATGCGGGCGTTGAAGCCGCCGATCATGAAGGTCAAGAGGTCGCTGGTGGCGGATGGCTCCATCACCACGGTGTAGCGGCCCGGCTCGAGGGCCTTGGCGTCCACCGAGCGCAGCGCCTTCTCGATGGCCACGTCGGCCGCTTCGCGCGGATCGAAACGGGCCACGTCGCGCGCCGAACGCTTGACCCAGCCCGAACCGCGGCCGTCTTCGGTGCGCACGGTACAGGTGAAGTCGAGCGAGGTGGCGACCTGGTGGCCGAACACGCCGTTCGAGTTGGCCACGGTTTCAAAGGTCTCGCGGTCGGTGAAGAAGCCGGCCGACACCAGGCCCTTCTTGCGGCAGGCTTCCATCGCGTAGGCGGCGGCCTGGGCGCGGAATTCCGGGTCGATCTCGGCGGTGCGCTTGACGTAGGTCTCGGACGACTTGTAGCCGGTCTTGGCGATCGCCGGCATGAATTCCGGATTCTCCGGCGCCAGGCGCGCCAGGTCCTCGGCGCGGCGCACGGCCTTTTCCAGCGACTTGTCGTCGAACTCGTTGATGGTGGCGGTGCCCTGGCGCTTGCCGAAGGCCACCTGCACGGTCAGGCGGGTGTCGTCGGCCAGGCCGGCGGTGGAGACCGCATTGCGGGCAAAACGGATGTTGCCGATGCGCGCGCCTTCGACGTTGACGGTGCACTCGTCGGCCTTCGACAGCGACAGCACCCGGTCGGTGATGCGCTTGGTCTGGTCCTGGGTAAGGATGCTCATGAGGGTCCTCTTGCCTTAGCCGATCTTGCGGGCGGTGTTGATCACGTTGATGCCGTTGAAGCGCGCGGTCGACGACCCGTGCGAGACGATGCTGATCTGCGGCGGCTGTCCTTTGCCGTCGAAGAAGGAACCGCCCATGCGCCAGTCGCGCTCGTCGCAGATGGCGGTGCAGGCGGTCCAGAATTCCTGGGTGTTGGCCTGGTAGGCCACGTCTTCCAGCATCTGGCCGATCTTGCCGTCCTTGATCTCGTAGAACAGCTGGCCGCCGAACTGGGCGTTGTAGCGCTGCTGGTCGATCGAGAAGGAGCCGTCGCCGACGATGTAGATGCCCTTCTTGATGTCCTTGACCATCTCGTCCGGGGTCAGCTTCTTCTTGCCCGCTGCGAGGGAGACGTTCGGCATGCGCTGGAACTGCACCGAGTTCCACGAGTCCGCGTACGAGCAGCCGTGCGATTCCTTCTCGCCAATGATGTGGGCCTGGTCGCGGGTGGCCTGGTAGTTGACCAGGATGCCGTCCTTGATGATGTCCCACTTCTTGGTCTTGACGCCTTCGTCGTCGTAGCCGATGGCGCCGAGCGAACCCGGCGTCGTCTTGTCGGCGAACAGATTGACGATCGGGTTACCGTACTTGAACTTCTTCGATTCCCATTTATCCAGCGTGGCGAAGCTGGTGCCGGCGTAGTTGGCTTCGTAGCCGAGCACGCGGTCCAGTTCCGTCGGGTGGCCCACGTTCTCGTGGATGGTCAGCCACAGGTGTTCCGGCGACAGCATCAGGTCGTACTTGCCCGGGGCGACCGACTTGGCGGTCAGCTTGGCCTTGGCATCGCGGCCCGCGGCGCGCGCGTCCTCGATGATGTCGTAGGTATCGGTGTACAGGGTGGCAACGCCGCCCGCAGCCTTGATCTTGTGCTCCTTGAGGCCATCCAGGTATTCATAGCCCTTGCCGACCGGCGCGCCCAGGCCGGAGCGCGAGCGGAACTTGCCGGTGGCCTTGTCCACGGCGGTGGCCTGGAACGGCGCCCACAGGCGGTGCACGTCCTGCTCGATGTAGGAGCCGTCGGTCGAGGCGAAGTACTTCTGCTGGTTGACCTGGAACAGCATCGAATTCATGAAGGCCGCGCCGCCTTCCATGCCGGCCTTGTTGGCGGCGATCAGGAGGTCCGCCTTCTCCTTGATCGGCACGGTACGCCAGTCCTTCTTGATCGGGGTGGACCAGGAGACGTCGCCGACGCCCTTCACTGGTGCAAGGCGCACCGGTTCGGACTGCAGCTTGGCGTTGGCCTTGGCAATCGCCACCGCCTGGCGCGCCGCGTTGGCGATGCCGTCGTTGCTCATGTCCGAGGTGGCGGCGAAGCCGTAGGCGCCGTTCGCGATCACGCGCACGCCGACGCCGGCCGACTCGGTGTTCGCCACGTTCTCGACGTTCAGGTCGCGCGTGGTGATGAACTGGTTCAGGTAGCGGCCGATGCGCACGTCGGCATAGCTGGCGCCGGCCTTGGTGGCGGCGTTCAGTGCGACGTCGGCCAGCGCCTTCTTGGCGGCCGTGGGCATTGAGCTGAGCAGTTCGTCCGCGGCGATCGCGCGGGTGAAGGGAACGAGCGTGGAGGCGAGCGCCAGGCTGCTGAAATTGAGAAAGGTACGGCGTTCCATAAAGTCTCCTGAAATCAACCTACTTCTGGGCAGCGGTCCCGCCTTGTGGTGCGGCCCGCTCTTGTATTTACTACGGAGGGAGTGGTGTCGGCGGGGCTGTTGGCCTCGCTAAACCTGTCAACCTTAGCAGCAACTCGGGATTTTGAATAGGCAATTGTTGTGCCAGATCAAAGCATGGTTTAAGCCCATGATTTAGTGGATGCCCACTGTCCGCGCAAAGTGTCCGGGCGACTGTCCGGGCGTCCGCCGCGGACACTGGCGCGGACATGTTTACGAGGGAAATATGCATACGTAAGCAACGCTTGACTGTCCGGCAGCTGTGACCGATCATCAGCGCGGCGGCGGCGTCCCGCCCGGCCGCGCACAATCACTTGGAGACTTCGAACCGATGAAACGACTGATCCTGGCTGCCATGCTGGCCACCGGCCTGGCCGGCGCCGCCGGCACCGCACTGGCGGACGATGCCCTGAAAGCGGCCATCGCGGGCGAACACCGCAGCGCCGCCAACAAGGCGCGCGACGCCGCGCGCCACCCTTACGAGACGCTCAGCTTTTTCGGCATCAAGCCCAACATGACGGTGGTGGAACTGGCGCCCGGCGGCGGCTGGTACACCGAGATCCTGGCGCCCTACCTGCGCCAGAACGGCAAGCTGATCGCGGCAGGCCAGGCCTTCGTGCCGGAAAAGCGCGGCGGCATGGCGCTCAAGCAGAAGTTCGACGCCACGCCGGCGGTCTACGACAAGGTGGTCCCGGCCGTGTTCGAGCCGCCTGCGACCTACCAGATCGCGGCGCCGAACAGCGTCGACATGGTGCTCACCTTCCGCAACCTGCACAACTGGGTCGGCAACGGCGAGGACGCGCTGAAGAACACCTTCAAGGAGATCCACAAGGTGCTCAAACCCGGCGGCGTGCTGGGTGTCGTCGACCATCGCCTGCCGGCCTCGATGACGCAGGACGCCAAGGCCTCGAGCGGTTACGTGCACGAAGCCTGGGTCATCAAGACCATCGAAGGCGCCGGCTTCAAGCTGGCCGCCAAGTCCGAGATCAATGCCAACCCGAAGGACACCGCCGACCACGAAAAAGGCGTGTGGACCCTGCCGCCGGTGCTGTCGAACAAGGACAAGGACCGCGAGAAGTACATGGCGATCGGCGAGAGCGACCGCATGACGCTCAAGTTCGTCAAGCAGTAATCGCTCCACCCGGAGGCCGGCAGCCCGCTGGGCTGCCCCTCCCGTGACGATTGGTGTATATCCTTCGGCGGCGAGCGTGTATATTCTTGCCACTCGTACTGTTGAGCCACCGAAGGAATCCATGAAAACCGCATGCCTTGCTGCCGCCGTGGCATTCGCCCTGAGCGGCCTTGTCCACGCCCAGGACACCTCCCCGCCTCCGGCACCGACGCCCGCCACGCCGCCCTCGCCGGCCGTCGCCACCCCGTCCGCCACCACCGCCCCGGCCCTGCCGGCGGTCGAGAACTCGGTCGTCAAGATCTTCGCCACCGTGCGCCGTCCGGACCCGTACAAGCCCTGGACCAAGGCCTCGCCGGCCGACGTCACCGGCTCGGGCGTCATCATCGAGGGCAAGCGCATCCTGACCAATGCCCACGTGGTCGGCTACGCCAGCCAGGTCGAGGTGCAGGCCAGCCAGTCGGGCGACCGGGTGCCGGCCAAGGTGATCGCGCTGGCGCGCGGCCTGGACCTGGCCGTGCTGGAACTGGAAGACCCGTCCTTCTTCGACAAGCGCCCGAAGGTAGAGCGCGCCGCCGTGCTGCCGGACGTGCGCGAGGCGGTGTTCGCCTACGGCTATCCGGTAGGCGGCAACTCGCTGTCGACCACCCGCGGCATCGTCTCGCGCGTGGAATTCGTCGGCTACGGCTCGTTCAGCTCGGGCCTGCGTATCCAGATCGACGCGCCGATCAACCCGGGCAACAGCGGCGGCCCGGTGATCGCCGGCGACAAGATGATCGGCCTGGCCTTCTCGATGGCGGCCAATGCCCAGAACATCGGCTACGTGATCCCGAACGAAGAGATCGAGCTGTTCCTGAAGGACGTGGCGGACGGCCGCTACGACGGCAAGCCGCTGCTGCACGACAGCTTCCAGAACCTGGAGAACCCGGGGCTGCGCCAGTACCTGAAGATCGACAAGTCGGTGGAAGGCGCGCTGGTGCACCGTCCGTACAAGAACGACGCCAGCTGGCCGCTGAAGGAAGGCGACATCGTCACCCACATCGGCGAACACCCGATCGACAACCAGGGCATGGTGAAGCTGGGTTCGAACCTGCGCGTGCGCTTCCAGTACCGCATCCAGCAACTGGCCAAGAACGGCAAGGTGCCGATGTCGATCATCCGCGCCGGCAAGCCGATGAAGGTCGAGGTGCCGACCAGCGGCCCGCGTCCGCTCCTGATTCCGGACCTGAACGGCGGCTATCCGTCCTACTTCGTCTACGGCCCGGTGGTGTTCACCCGCGCCACCAGCGAATTCCTGTCCTTCCTGATGGCGAGCGCGCCGGCGGCGAACGCCTACGCATTCAACGACAGCCCCCTGATCACACGGCGCGGCGATTCGCCGGACGCCACGCGCGACGAGCTGGTGGTGATCAGCGGCCCGTTCTTCCCGCATCCGCTGATCCGCGGCTACAACAACCGCTTCGCTTCGGTGGTCGATACGGTCAACGGCATCAAGATCCGCAGCCTGGCCCACCTGGTGTCGACGCTGCGCGACCTGAAGGACGAGCACGTCGTGTTCAAGTTCGACCAGCGCTATGGCGAGAACATGATTTTGCCGCGCAAGGCGGTGCTGGATGCGACCGAGGGGATCCTGTCGGATAACGGGATTCGGACCCAGGGGTCGGAGGATATGCTGAAGGTGTGGAACGGGAAGTAAGGCGTTTCGACGGCTTGACGTGTAGTTGAACGCGCGGTCGGCAGAGCCGACCACCCTACCGTAGGGTGGTCGGCTTCGCCGGCCGCGCGTCCAGCCAGCTTTGGATCAGACCTTCTTCTCTTTTTTCACCGGGGTGAACAGCAGATCCTGGAAGTCATAGCTGAAGTCGGTCTCGGTCGACACCGGCTTCATGCGCACCCGCTCGATGCTGCCGTCATGGTCGAGCGAGAAGGTGACGTAGGCATCCGCATTGAAGTTCCTCTCCTTCCAGCGCACGATGAAGGTATCGTGCTGGAAGTGCTCCATCTCCCCGGTCAGGTCCGGCGTCTTCGCGAACGACAGCACCAGCTTGTTGTTCACGCGCTTGATCGACGCCTTGCCATACCACGCATCCTCATACTCCCCTTCGTAGGACGCCAGCGGCAGCGACGGCTTCGAGCCCGCCGCGCGCGATGCCGCTTCGCCCTTCACGCGGGCCGCTTCCTTGGCCTGGTTCTCGCGGTCGATGTCGGCGATGCGGCCGATCCAGTCGGTTGGCGCCACGCCCAGGTGCTGGTCCAGCAGGCGGTATTGCAGCGCGTTCAGCGAGGGGCCGCTTTCGGCGTTGGTGAAGATCGCGATGCCCAGCTTCGACTCCGGCACCAGCAGCACGCGGGTGTAGAAGCCCTGCAGCGCGCCGCCGTGCATCGCCACCAGCTTGCCCTGGTAATCGCGCAGCTGGAAGCCCAGGCCGTAGGCGTAGAAGTTCGGCTTGGTGGCGGCCAGCGGCGCGCGCGGCGTGTTGATGGTCATCGGGGTCTGCGCGGTCCACATTTCGCGCGCCTGCTTGTCCGACCACAGGCGCACGTCCTTGCCGTCCGCGCCCTTGCCCAGCTTGCCGCTGTCCAGCAGCACGTTCATCCAGCGCGCGATGTCCTCGGCATTGGTGTTGATGCCAACCGCGCCGACCGCGTTCGCCACCGGCATCGGCTTGACCGGCACGGCCTTGCCGTTGATCTTGCTGTGCGGCGCCGACACGTTGGCGAACTTCGCGTTCTCTTCCAGGCTGGTGGTGGTGTTCGTCATGCCGACCGGCTTGAGGATCCACTCGTGCATGGTCTCGCCCCAGGTCTTGCCCGACTTGGCGGCGATGATCTTGCCGGCCACGATGTAAAGCAGGTTGTCGTAGGCGTAGGCGCTGCGGAAGCTGGTGGCCGGCTTGATGTAGCGGAGATTGTGGATGATCTCGTCGGTGGTGAAATTGGTGGTCGGCCACCACATCAGGTCACCGGCGCCCAGCCCCAGGCCGCTGCGGTGCACCAGCAGGTCGCGGATGGTCATCTCGGCGGTGACGTAGGAGTCGTACATGCGGAAGTCCGGCAGGTGCTTGATCACCGGATCGTCCCAGCCCAGCTTGCCCTGGTCGACCAGCATGGCCAGCGCCGCGGCGGTGAAGGCCTTGGAGTTCGAGGCGATCTCGAAGATGGTCTTGCCGTCGACCTTGGCCGGCTCGCCGCGCTTGCGCACGCCGAAGCCTTCGGCGGCCAGGACCTTGCCGTCCTTGACCACGGCGATGGCGATGCCCGGCACGTCGAATTCCTTCATGACGCGCTCGACGTCGGCGCGCAGGTCATAGGCAGGCGCGACGGCGGCGCTGCCGGGCGCGGCGTCCTGCGCGAATACGGCGCCGGTGGCGCTGGCGGTCAGCGCGAGCAGGGCCGCGGCTGCAATGCGATTCATGGCAAACACTCTGTTCATCCCCTAGTCTGTTATTTGTTCATCTGCTTGTCGACGCTGCTCTGCGTCTCCGGGTGGTAACGCTCACGTGCGGCCTTGTACACGCGCTCGGCCCAGGCCCGGTCCTCTGCATTGGCGCGCAGCGCGCCATACAGCGGCACCACGAACTTCTGGCGGCCCACCTTCAATAGGAAGGCTTCCAGGTTCGGGCGGATGCCGCGGTAGCCGGCGTGTACCGCAGCGCGGTAGAAGCGGAAAGCCACCTCGTTGTTGCCGGTCCTGGCCAGGCCATAGGCCTTGTCCAGTTCTTCCAGCTTGGCGGCATCGGCCTTGTTGTCGATGTCGTTCAGGAACTTCATCCACTCGGCGGCGTTCCAGTCCTTGGCAGGCAGCTGGGCGGTGGTGATGTCGCCCTTGAGCCAGCGCGCGGTGGTGTCGTTCAGCTTGGCCAGACGGGTCGAGACGGCGCGGGTAGCGCTGGCCGGGATGCCGGGGCCGTACAGCCACTCGTCCAGCTCCGCGTCGCTCATGATCTTCGGATTCTTGGCCAGCAGCTTGGCGCGCAGGAAAGCGACGAACTGGTCGGTGGTCACGCTCTGGAAGGCGTGCTGGTCGAACCAGCTGCGCAGAAAAGTGTCGAAGGCGGCGCGGCCGGCGCGCTGCTCGAGGGTGCGCAGGAACCAGGCGCCTTTCGGATAGGCCAGACCTTCGTCCGTATAGTGCTCGGAACTGGTGTCCGGGTCGCGCGTGACGAGGGCCTGCTTGGCCTTCGGGATGCTATTCAACGAATCGAGCGCTTCTTCCTGCTCGAGCTGCAGGTTCATGGTCGCCACTTCCTCGCCGTACATCTTCTCGAGGATGCGGGTGGTGACGTAGGTAGTAAAACCTTCGTTGAGCCACCAGTGCTTCCACGAGGCGTTGGTCACCAGGTTGCCCGACCAGCTGTGCGCCAGCTCGTGCGAGACCAGGTCCACCAGGCTGCGGTCGCCCGCGATCATGGTCGGAGTCAGGAAGGTCAGGCGCGGGTTTTCCATGCCGCCGATCGGGAAGGACGGCGGCAGCACCAGCATGTCGTAGCGCCCCCAGCGGTACGGCCCGTACAGCGATTCGGCCGCGGCCACCATCTTTTCGGTATCAAGCAGCTCGTACTCGGCGGCCTTGATGCGCATCGGCTCGGCGTAGACGCCGGTGCGCGGGCCCAGGGTGCGCGCTTCCAGTTCGCCGATGCCGATGGCGATCAGGTAGGATGGCACCGGCTGCGGCATGGTGAACTTCCAGCCGCCCTTGCCGGTGGCCTTGGGGTCGTTATCGGCGCTCATCACGACGCGCATGCCTTCCGGCGCCTGGATGCGCGCGGTGTAGGTGAAGCGCACCGCGGGCGTATCCTGGATCGGCACGAAGGAGCGCGCGGCGATCGGCTGCGACTGGCTGAACATGAAGGGGTACTTGCCCGACATGGTCTGCTTCGGCGTGAGCCACTGCAGCGCCGGCGCGGTGGGCGCGGTCTGGTAGTGGATGCGCACCTTGCCCGGCTGGCCGGGCAGCGCGATGTGCAGCGCCTGGCCCTTCTCAAGGTCCAGCTTGTCGAGGGTGTACTTGACAGGCTTCCACGCGCCTTTCGCGTCCTGCGCCTCGATCTTCGAGATCTTCAGTTCACGGGTGTCGAGGTCCAGGGTGCTGGCCGACTTGTCGACCCAGTTCAGGGTCAGGTCGGCGTAGCCGGCCAGGGTCTTGCGCGCGAAGTCGGCCTTCAGATCCAGGTGCAGGGCGGTGGTCTTGACCTGGTCGTACTTGGCGTAGCTGAGGGGGTCGAGTGCGAACGCGTAGGCGCTCCACTGGCAGATAAAGGCGCAGGCCGAGGCGCGCAGCAGGGTGCTAGTCTTCATGGTCTCTCGCGTGGAAGGAAGCGGGCAGAATAGCATTTTCGATCGTGGCCGGAAAGCACCTGGCCGAGGCTGGCGCGCGCTGCAGGGACCGGGGGCTCTGCTAAGATCGGGACTTTCGCATCTGCCGCTTCATGGACGCCTTTCTCGTATCGACCGGCATCGTGGGACTTGCCGAGATGGGCGACAAGACCCAGTTGCTGGCCCTCCTCCTCGCCGCGCGCTTTCGCCGTCCCTTGCCGATCGTGTTCGGCATTCTCGTGGCGACGGTGCTCAACCACGCTTTCGCCGCCGCCGTCGGCGCCCTGGTGAGCGACTTGCTGGGCGCGGACGCGATGCGCTGGGTGCTGGGCCTGTCCTTCCTCGCCATGGCCGCCTGGGTCATGGTGCCCAGCACGCTGAATGCGGACGAGCTGCCGCTGGCGCGCTTCGGCGTCTTCCTGAGCACCCTGCTCGCCTTCTTCATCGCCGAGATGGGCGACAAGACGCAGGTGACCACCGTGGCGCTGGCGGCGCGCTACGAATCGATGGCGGCGGTCGTCGCCGGCACCACCTTGGGCATGATGCTGGCGAACGTGCCGACGGTGGTGTTCGGCGAGCGCATCGCCAAGCGCGTGCCGCTCCGGCTGGTGCACGGCCTGGCGGCGCTGGTCTTCGCGGTGCTGGGCATGGCGACCCTGATGGGCGCAGGCGACTCCATGGGCTTCTGATCCCCTACTCCTGCGTCACCCACACCGGCGCCGACCACAGCACGTTGCCGTCTTCCTGCGTCACCCGCGCATAGAAGAAATGCTTGCCCGGCGCCGGCGTGAAGGTGCTGGTGGCCAGGTTCGAGACCTCGGTGACGCTGCCGTTCCGCCCCGGCACGCCGGCCAGGATCGACACCGCCGCCACCTTCTTGCCCGCGCTGGATGCGAAGTTGGCAACCAGCGTGAGCGGCCCGCGGTTGGTGAAGCGCTCGCCCATCATCTTGCCGTTCGCCGTGAGCACCAGCTGCGAACCCTTGTCCATGGTGGCGAACACGCGCCGCGCCTTGAGCGCCTCCACAAAAGCATCGCGCGTCAGCGCCGTCCCGTTGGGCAGCAGGATGCCGGTGCGGTTGGTGTAGGACGCGCCCCAGTTGGCGCAGTGGTTGTCCTGGTTGGTGCTGAAGGCGACGTGGTAGCCCGCTTCCAGCAACTTGTTGCAGGCCTGCTCGAAGTTGCTGCGCCGGGTTTCGGTCTCGGTATCGTTGGTCGAGAAGGCGGTGCTGTTCATCACCTCGCACAGCGCCATTGCCTCGTCGCCATCGGGCGTGTAGGCGAGCAGCACGCCGTTCACCTTGAACTGCCCGCTGTGCGCGGGGTGGTTGAACTGCCCCACCCAGCCCTGCTTTCGCATCAGGGTATAGAGCGCCCCGTAGTCGCTGCGCGGGGTGCGCGTGTCGGCCAGCAGTTCGCCCAGGGCATTGGTCTCCCAGCCCAGCAACTCGTCGCTGTTGAAGATGTTGACGTGGCCGCCATTGTTGATGACGCCCCATTCCATGCCGTACAGCGCCAGGAAGCCCGGTTTGGTGGCATTGAAGGCGGCGGCGCTGGCCAGGCCGGCCTGGTACAAGTCCTTGGCCCTGGACGGCTCGGCCTTGGGGTCGGTGCCGTCCGAGCCGTCGTACATATGGTTGTGCTCCGAGACGGCCAGGATGTCGAGGCCGCGGCCGCGCGCATAGGCGAAGGCGGCTTCGGGGCCATATTTTGCCTTGAGCGGGTCTTGCGCGCCCTTGCAGGCCTCGAGGACGGCGCCGCCGTCGCTGTGGTTGCTCTGGCTGTGCAGGTTGGCCAGGTAAACCGTGTAGGGCAGCGAAGCGGTGGCCGGCGCGGCCGCGGCGCCGGTGGAGGCGGCATCGCGTGCGCCCGGCAGCGGGATGAAGCGCGGCGTGCGCTGGGCAAGCGGGGCGCCGACCGCGATCTGCCAGTCCTGCTCGACGGCGTCGTGGTGATCGTCAATCGGCACGCCGCGCAGGACGGCGCGCATGCGTACCCGGTACAGGCCGGCGGGCGCGGGCATGCGCTTGATGCGGCCGTCCCAGGCGACCTGGACGGAGGCGGCTTCGCCCGAGACGGCGCCGTTGCCGCGCCAGACCCGGACGACGCGCCCGCCCGGGTCCACCAGTTCCAGCTTCCAGTAGACGGTGCCCGACTGTTCCAGGCCGGGATAGCTGAAGTTCAGACTGAAGGTTCGGCGCGCGTCTGCCGCGCCCTGGAAGGGCGCGTGCAGGGTGGCTTCGAATTCCTTGTGCTCGGCCGGGGCCGCGAACGCGCTGTTGCAGCACAGGGCCAGCAGCAGCGCACCGAAGGTGGGGGGCAGGATGATGGTTTTCATAATGCAATTTTTGCAATTGCATGGAAAAACATCTTGCGCCGTTTCTTCTCAATAATTGCAAATTTAGCTACAACCTTTAAGCCAGTTCAAGTGCCCTACAGACTCTTCAAATCGTCCTAGAAATGAAAGTTCGCCCGCACCGTCGGCGTTCTGGCGTAGCCGAGGCGCCGGTCGGGGCACCGTTTCGTCCACGCCCTTGGCAGCGATGAAGTTCAGGAAGCCTTCGAAGGACCAGTGTTCGTTCACCGGGATGCCCCAGCTGGTGCCGAACATCGGGTGGGTGTCGTAGATGTAGCGCGCGCACGTTGGCGATCGGCGGAAGAGTCCGCCCGGCGCGTTCGATTCGCGCAGCCACAGGATGCTGGTGTTCAGGAAGCCCGGCACATCCCACATCAGGGTGGGGCAGGCCACGAGCATGTGCTTGCGCGAGCGGTACAGCAGCTAGCCCTCGAGCGCGCCGCTGTTGCTGCCGAGGTCGCGCGGGTCCGTGCTGTCGGACTTGACTAAGTTCGGGCTGAGGTAGTTGATGCCGTTAATGCGGGGTTGCTACTTTCGACAACGAGGTGCTTCAGCTGGGAAACGCGTCAATTAACAAGACACCGTTGGCGCGCCCTGACCGCTTGTGAGGTCGACCCCGATCCAGCACCGATAGCCTTTCCCGGGTGAGCTGGCATCCTTGGCCTTGTACATGCACTGGACACCCCCTCTGTTCCGTTCCCGGTCCCCCTTTTCCGAGCTACAGATGTCACGCGCGTCAGAACCAATCGAATCGAATATTTCCTTCGCAGCCTGGCCCTTCACCACGATCGACAATTTCCGATCCTTGGCAGTGGGCGCCTCACCATAGGCCACGGTTTCGCCAGAAAAGATTTTGTAACGCCCTTCCTGAAGCGGCTGCCACGTGCCAAGCGAGTCAGCCGCAAAGGTCAGCGAAACAAGGCCACACGTCGCAACGACAGTCATAGCAATCTTGCGCATCTCATCCTCGCAGTCCTACGTGGAAGTGGTCATTGTGACCGATGAGGAGCTTCACGAACGGTATCTTCGGATCGTTGAAATAGACAACGATCACTGGTGCGAAGGTGCGGAACAATCCAATCAGCTTTGCAGTGGCCTCTTGGTCATACTCCCTGTCGGTCCACCTTACCGGCAGATGCAAACCATCTTTTCGAAGCGCACGCACGTCCACCTGAAGCCCGTCCAGATGGGTTTGGTGCTCATCGTCGTCGAATTTGTCAGCCCGGCTGATATTCCCGACGCCAAAGCGGCGCTTGTCGATGGCCTGCCACTCCATCGCCACGCGAAGGATCGCCGTCATCATGATTGGATGCGCGTACTGATACCCGCCTCTGTCCGGCTTACCATCCATCTTGCCGTAAGTGTGCTAACCGGAATCCATTGGCGTCTGCGGCAACATGTAGAAGCCGCGCGTATCCTGGGTAGGCCGGAGCGGGTCGTTCTGTTGAGGGGCCATGGTCCGCCTCGGTCACGCGCACGACTTGTTGCAGGACAGGTCCCAGCCGCCAGCGGTGTTGCCCCCAATGCCGCCATGAATCTTCTGCTGCGCGTACTTCCACTTCACTTTGGCGAACTGCAGGCCGATACGGTCACAAAGAATGCTTCCTTCGGTGACCATCTGCTCCATGCAGGAGATCAGCACATTCTCCAGCTCGAGCTCGTAGTACTTCACCCGCTTGCCGTCGCCATCGGCGCGCATGAACTCCATCTTCGCCTTCGGGATGGTTTTACCCGACGAGCAGGACTGCATCAGCACGGGTGACGCAAGATCGACGTGCTTCATGATCGACAGGGTGTGATATTCGCTGCGACCAGTGTTACGCCCACCGGTCGCCGATCCCGCTGCAATCGTGGGCTGAACGACGCCCCACTGGGCCGAGCTGACCTCGATCCATCCCTGATGCGTGGAATCGGCTGATTCGCCTTTGATGCCGTCGATCTGCAGGTACACGTCGATTGCCATGATGCCTCCTCTGTGAACAAAGAGGCATCGTGGCAGAGCTAGCTTAGAGCAACTTAGCGGTGCTCAAGGCTCAAGCGGCAAAAGATCAAAGGCTGGTACGCGGCCTATCAGAAATGAAAGTCCGCCCGCACCATCGGCGTGCTGGCCCGCTGCCCCGCTCCACCCGTCGTCCGGCGCGAATTGCCGAACTTGTTGTTCCAGAACTGATAGCCGAATCCGACCCGGACCTTCTTCGGCGCGTAGCCCAGGCGCGGGCCGACGTCATACATGAAAGCGAAGTCCAGGTTGGTCTCGGCGCTGGTGGGGGCGCCGGTTTCGTCCAGGCCCTTGGCGGCGATGAAATTCAGGAAGCCTTCGAAGGACCAATGTTCGTTCACCGGGATGCCCCAGCTGGCGCCGAACATCGGGTGGGTGTCGTAGGTGTAGCGCCCGCGCACGTTGGCGATCGGCGGGAAGGGGCCGCTCGGCGCGTTCGATTCGCGCAGCCACAGGATGCTGGTGTTCAGGAAGCCCGGCACGTCCCACATCAGGGTCGGGCCGGCGACCAGCATGCGCTTGCGCGAGTTGTAGCCGACGTCGTCCTTGTGGTTGAGGTCGAAGCCGACCGTCAGGCCCACGCCCTTTACCTTGCCGAAGCGGATTTCCTGGCCGCGCAGGGCGCCGATGTCGAGCGTGTGGCGGTACAGCAGGTAACCCTCGAGCGCGCCGCTGTTGCTGCCGAGGTCGCGCGGGTCGGTGCTGTCGGACTTGAGCACGTCCAGGTTGAGGTAGTTGCTGCCGTATTTGTAGCCGCTGGCGTGGGTGAACGCCACGATGTGCTTCTTGATGTGCTCCGGATTGAAGGGCTCGGCGAAGCGGGTGCCGTAGCGGTAGCTGATGGCATTGTCGCTCCAGTCCACCGCGCTTGCCGGCGCGGCGCAGCACAGCAGGGCGGCGCAGGCGGCGCCGCTCCATGTCGTCAATCGTTTACTCATGTCCTCATTCCTGGCTGGTTGGTTGATGGCCGGCGAGCGCGTCGCCCGGCTTGCGTTCCACATACAGTTCCACCTTGTGCTCGCGCCCGTCGTCGACGAGTTCGATCACCCGCTCCTGCTGCGGCGTGCCGTCGAACACGAGCAGCTCGCCCGTATCGGCCGGCAAAACCGTGACATGATAATCGGTCCGGCCGTTGCGGTAACGATAATGCAGCCTGTCCCAGCCCAGCGGCAGCAGCGGCGCCGGCGCCAGGCGGTCCACCGTGCGCTGCAGGCCGAGCAGCGCGTCGCTCAGCAGCAGCTGCGTCCAGCCGGCGGTTGCGCCATCCATCATGAAGCAAGGCGCGCCGGAGAAGCGCACGCGTGTGGCGCCATCGGGCGCAAGCGGATTCAGGCGGCGCGCCAGTTCCCAGGCGGGCGTGCCGGCGCCTTGCCCCGCCAGGGCCAGCGCCGTCCAGGCGGCGGTGCGGCCATCCTGCACCTCGCTCGTACCCAGCGCCGCGAGCACCGCCTGGACGCGGCCGGGCTCGGCGCCGGCCATGGCGGCCCAGGCCTGGGTGGCGGCGCCGCCGTCGCCATAGGCGGCGCCGTTCCAGCCGTATTCCTCGGCTTGCGCCTTGAGCGCCAGCGCGGCGCCGCGGCAGGTGGTGGCGAAGCCGAAATCGGCGCGCCGGTCGGCCACCTCGGCAAAGCGCTGCAGCACCGCGGCCAGCAGGAAGGCCAGCAGCACGCTCTCGCCCCTGGCGTCGAGCTCCTCGTCGCCCTCGTGCATGCGCGCATCCTGCAGCGGCATGCCGTGCACCCCGAAGCGCAGGCAGCCGCGCAGGCCGTGCACGCAGTATTGGTACAGGTCGTCGCGCGCCAGGCGCGTGCCGCTGGAGGGGTCGCCGCCGGCCGGCTCGCGCAGGATGCCGTAGTCTCCGGTGATGCCGGCGTAGCGGTGCAGCGCATACGGTAGCCACAGGAAGTCTTCCACCGGCCGGCCTTCGGCGCCGATGTCGGCGCGCGCGGCGCGCAGCAGCGCATCGCGCAAGACCGCCGGGTTGCCGTGCGCCGCCGCCAGCGCGCCTTGCAGCTGCTGCGCCGGCGTGCCGCCCATGGCGCCCGCCACCGCCGCGTAGGGCAGCCAGCCGTTGGCAAGCAGGTCGAAGGCCGCATCCGGCGTGGACACGCGCTGGCTGCCGAGCAGCTCGTCCCAGAAGGCGTGCACCTGGCGCAGCGCCAGCGCCGCCGCTTTCGCGCCGCCGTGCTGCTGCACCGCGCGGCTCGCCGCCAGCGTGTCGGGGCCGGCGGCGCCGAGCAGGAACACGAGCTCGATCGCGGCGCCCGGCGCCAGCTCTACCCGCGTCTGCAGGGCCGCGCAGGGGTCGAGCGCGGCCCCATGGGCGCCGGACAAGCCCTTGCGCTCCAGCGCCGCCGGCCGCGCCAGGCTGCGGTGGCGGCCGACGAATTCACGCCGGTCGCAGGTGGAGGCGACCTGGGGCGCGTCGAGGTGGAAGAAGCCGAGCTGGTCGCCAAAGCCGTCGCCGAAGGCATTGCGCGCTACCAGGGCGCCGCTGGCCACGTCGACGCTGGTGACGACCTGCAGGCCGGGGCGTGCGGCGGCGTCGTCCATCCACCATTGCACGTAGCCGGTGACGGACAGGCGGCGCGGCGCGCTGGAGGCATTGTGCAGCTTGATGACCGCGTATTTCAGCGACGCGCCGGGCGCCACGAAGCAGCGCAGCTCGGACCGGATGCCGTGCGCCACGTGCTCGAACAGGGTGTAACCGAAACCGTGGCGGGTGCGGTAGGGCTCGCCGGACGGCATCGGCCAGGGCGTCGGCGACCATGCGGCGCCGCTGTCCTCGTCGCGCAGGTAGAAGGCTTCGCCCTGCGGCGCGCTCAGGAGCAGCGAGCGCCGGCCGCACCAGGTGCTGCCCGGGCCGGTGTGCGGCAGCACGGCGCCGAACACGCCGTTGGCCAGTGCGTGTTCCCACGGCGCCGGCAGGGGCTGCCCGTCGCGGATGAGCAGCTCGCGCCCGTCCCGGGAAAATCCCTGGCCGGACTGGAGTTCTTCGTCCTCAGGCAGGCGCGCCTCGCTGGTCCAGGGAGCGGGCTGTTCCTGGGCCGCGAACGGGGGCGGCAGCGCCGGCAATCCCGGGGCCGCGCGGCGCAGCTGCTCGAGCAGGCTGCCGCGTTCCTCGAGCAGCAGCACCTGCGCCGCCGCCCGCAGCAGGATGCGGTCTTCCTGCGGCACCTCGGGCAGCAGGTGGAGGTGGATGCCCTCTCCTGCGCCCGATGCGAGCGCCGTGAGCTGGTCGAACGAGGCGCGATCCTCGCACAGCACCGCTACGTCCGCCTCGAAGCCGCGCGCACGCCAGTAGCCCTGGGCCTGGAACACTTCGCGCGCCAGGGCGCTGTCCGGGCCGGGCTGCAGCACCAGCAGCGGACGGCTGCCGTCCACGCCGTAGGGCCGCAGGGCGGCGCGTCCGCGCACGTTGCGCTCGATGACGCCGGGCTCGGCCCGCAAGCCCGGCACCGGGTCGAGCAGGCAGCCGGCCAGACGGTTGTAGAGCCGGGCCTGCGCTTCGCCGATGCCGGCCGCGCTCAGGAAGGCCTGGCCATGTGTCCATGCTGCTTCCACAGCCTGCGCCACCGCCTGGGTGCCGGCATAGCGCGCGGCCAGTTCGCGCGCGCCGGCGGGCGTCGGCGCCGCGCCCAGCACCAGGTCGATGCGCAGCTCCTGGTTCGGCGCCAGCGTGATGCTGCGGCGGATCGCCAGCGCCGGCCGGGAAACGGACGATGCTTCATCGAGCGGCGCCAGCGCCGCCAGCGGATCGCGGCAGGCGGCGCTGTATTCCGGCGCGCCCGCTTCGCCATGCACCGCCATCAGTTGCAGGACGGTCGGCGCCCCCGGCCCCAGGGTGCACAGCAGGGCCTGGGTCGGCGCATCGATGCGCAGCTGCGCCGCCTGTCCTTGCGGCGCGAGCAGCTCGACCTGGCTGGTCACCTCCAGGCTGCGCGGCGTGTCGCCCAGGTTGTGGATGCGGATGCAGCGCAGCTCGATGTCGTCCTCGGGTGCGACCACCGCCTCGCTCACGATCGCCAGGCCGCGCTCTTCGCGCCGGAAGCTGGCGCGTCCCTCCGCGAACACCGCCTCGTAGCGTGCCGGTTCGCCGTGGATGGGCGCCAGTGTCGGCGACCACAGTTCGCCGGATGCGCCGTCGCGCAGCACACAGGCCAGGCCGCCCCGGGCACCGAGCGGGTCCGGCTGCCAGCGCGTGAGCGGGAATTCGCCCCAGCGGCTGTAGCCGGCGCCAATGCTGTCCACCAGCACGTGGTAGCTGCCGTTCGACAGCAGCTGCACGTCCGGCGCCGACGCATCCGCGCGGTCGATCACCCGTCCCTGGGCGGGACCCGGGTGCTGCTGCGCGCCGTCGTAGGCCTCCCCAAGGGATGCGCCAAAAGCCGGCACCGGTTCCTGCAGCAGGGACAGGGCCGCGCGCAGTTCCGGGTCGAGGCTGAAGCGGCGCTGCATCGGCGCCCCGTGCAGTAGTTGCAGCAGCGCGAGCAGGCCCATCCCCTGGTGGCGGGTGGCGGCCAGGCGCACCACGTGGCGGCGCTCGTCGTAGGGCAGCCGGCCCGGGGTATGGTCGACCGCATCGACATAGCCGTAATCGCCGGCCAGGCCTTCCTGGGCCATGCGCTCCAGGTTATCCAGGGCCAGGGCCGGCGCCACCGGCAAGGCCAGCATGGCCGCATACGGCGCCGCCACCAGGCCGGCGTCCACGCTGCGCTCCAGGCTGGCCGCCGGAATGCCGAAGCGGCCGAACTGGAACAGCAACTGGGCGTCGACCGCGTTGCAGCTCGATTCCGAAAAGCCCCAGGGCATCTCGTGGCGCGCTCCATGCGCCGCCTGGGCGCGCACGGCGGCGCGGCCGGCGTGGTCGAGCAGGGTCTCGCGCCAGGTCGGCATCAGTAGCTGCGGCGCCAGGTAGTCGGACAGGCTGCCCGTGCGCGACAGCAGCAGCTGCTCCGCTCCGGCGATGCGCAGCGGCCGCCCCAGCGCCCACCAGTGACGCTGGCCGAGCTGGCCCTGCGCCACCGCCACGAAGGTGGCCATGCGGCTGTCGGCCGCCAGCAGGTCGCAGCTGGCGGCATCGAGGCGGCCGTCGCGCACGTGGCAGGCGGCCGCCAGCAGGCCGGTCTCAGGGTCGAGCAGTGCGGCGAAATCCATGTCGGCGAAGCCGCGTGCCTGCCCGGCCAGGCGGGCGCATTCCGCCAGCAGCTTTTGCGCGTGCTGGCCTTCGCGCACCAGCCGCGCCAGGCCGTGATGGCTGCCGGCAGGCAGTTCCAGGGCCGCCAGTTCGCGCAGCGTCGGGATGCGCGTCAGGCCGGCGTCGAGCACGTATTCCTGCTCGGCGCGCATCCAGGGTGCCAGCGCCAGCAGTTCGTCCTGCTGCGCATGGCATTGCGCGGCCAGGCGCGCAGCCCAGCCGCGCAGCGCGGCGTCGGCGGTGTCGGGCAGGCCGGCTTCGAGCGCATCGGCGGCGGCGGCCACGTGGCGCAGGCACGCCGACAGGCCGGGCAAGGTGTCGGCCGCGCGGCAGCGCTGCGGGTCGAGCGCGCCCCAGACCTCGGCCACCAGCGCACGCACGCCATGGGCCTGGTGCTGGACCAGCTCGTCCACCACGTGCACCGCGGCGCGGATCCCGTCCAGTGCGCGCGGCCCGGCAATCGGCGCGTCCGGCAGCTCGTCCAGGCCGGCGGCAAGGACGCGCAGGCCGAGCGCCATCCAGCCGCTGTCGCGGGTGGCGACGCAGGCCGGCTCGAGCGGCGCCAGAGTGGCGCTGTCGTAGGCGGCCAGGAAGTGGCCCTGCCAGCGCTCCAGCAGCGCCATCGAGGCCAGCGAGGCATCCAGGCGCCGCAACAGCTCGCCCGGCGCAATGAAGCCGAAATCGCGCGCCGCGAGCGTGGACAGCAGGAACAGCGCCATGCCGCTCGGGGTGGTGCGGGCATCCAGCAGCGGATGGGGATGCTCCTGCACGCTTTCCGGCGGCAGCCAGTTGCTGGCGGGGCCGGCGTGGTCCTCGAAGAAGCTCCAGCTGCGCCGCGCCAGGCGCTGCAGGCTGGTCTGGCGCGCTGCGGGCAGGCGCGCCTGGGCGCGTTGCGGCAGGCTGGTCCACCAGGCCAGCAGCGGCGACAGGAACCACACCAGCAGGACCGGGGCTGCCGTGAACAGGGAATACGGGTTGGCGAAGGTCAGCAGCAGGCTGGTCGCCACCGCCAGCGCCGGCGCGAACCACATCGTCAGCCAGTTGTTGGCCACCACCCTGGCCGGGCGCGCCAGCGCCGCCGGGCGCCATTCCAGCTGGCGCCGGCGCGACACCCGGCTGCGCCACAGCGCCTTGAGCACCGCATCGAGCTGGCACCAGGCCGCATGCGGCAGGAAGCTGGTCGCCAGCGCCGCGCGCACCAGCGGCACGCGCGCGCCGCGCGCCCAGCTGTCGAGGTGCTGGCGCCAGGGCGCATCGTGGGGGCGGTCGCTCAGCGCCACCAGGCTGCCCAGCAGGGCCGGCAGGAAGAACACCGACAGCACCATGGCGGTCCAGAACGCGGGCTCCGTCAGCCGGCTCCAGCACAGCACCAGCAGGGCCGCCAGCGCCGGCGCCACCAGGCTGTCGCGCAGGGTGTCGAACAGCTGCCAGCGGGCGCCGGCGGTCATCGGGTTGGCTTCGCGCTCGCCCTTGGCCTTGCCGATTCGCGGGCGGATCCAGCCGGCCACCTGCCAGGCCGCGCGCACCGCGCGGTGGCGGCGCACCGCATGTTCGCCGTAGCTGCCGGGCAGCGCTTCGGCAAGCCGCACCTCGCAGTCGCTCCTGGCGTGCAGGCAGCCTTCGTCGACGATGCCGGGAGCCGGCAGGACTTCGTCCGGCAGGCGGCCGCGCAGCACCCGTTCGTAGGCATCGACCTCGTAGATGGCGGACCAGCCGAACATGCCCTGCGCTTCGGACTCGCTCCCGGCCAGTGCGGCGGCCCAGGTGCCGTGGCCTTCGAGCCACATGCGCTGGTAGCGGCATGCCTGCGGGTCGGGCAATGCGCCGCCGACGAGCGGACGCAGCATCGCGTGCCCTTCGGCCACGCGGGTGCCGCCGGCATCGAGCGCCGGCTGGTTGAGCGGATGGGCCATGGCGCCGACCAGGCGCCGCGCCGCGTCGCGCGGCAGGTCGGTGGCGGCGTCGAGCGTGATCACGTAGCGCATCTCCGCCAGCCCGGCCGTGTTGCCGGCCACCGCCGCGAAACGCTCGCGCCCGGTTCCCGCCAGGAAGGCATTCAGGTCCGCCAGCTGGCCGCGGCGACGGGCGCGCCCGATCCAGGCGTGCTCGCCGGCGTTCCACGTCCTGGGACGCTGCAGCAGCAGGAAGGGTTCGACGCGCACCCTGCCGGTCGCGGGCTGGCCGTCTTCGTCGATGGTGGGGAAGCGGTAGTCGCGCGCATGCTTGCGGTTGAGGGTCTCGATGGCGGCGGCGGCATGCGCCACCAGCGCCTCGTCGCCCGGCATGGTCTCGCCAGGCGCGTCGTACAGGTCGGCCAGCAGGCAGAAACGCAGGCGCGGATCGCGGTTGGCCAGGTAGCGCACCTCCAGGTCGCGGCACAGCGCGTCGAGCTGGGCGCTGTTGACCAGGCGCGCCGACACCGCCACCAGGGCCTGCTCCTCGGCCGGGATGCCGTCGTCGAAGTCCATGCGCGGAGTCGGGGCCGGGCTTGCCAGCCAGGCGGCCATCATGTCGACCAGCGAACGCGCCAGGCCGCTCGCACCGACCAGCGCAAGCAGTCCGATGACGATCTGCAGCCCGAGGCCGGCGCCCTGCTGGCGCGCGGCGATCACGACCGCCGCCGCGAACAGCAGCGTGAGCACCCCTACGCCGGCGATGCGCGCCGCCAGCGGCGCGTGGCGCAGGCGCCGCCCCAGGCCCGCGGCCAGGCCGGGGCGCGGCTGCAGCCGCGCTTCCAGTGCCGGCAAGCCGGGGCCGGCCAGGTAGTAGCCGATGTGGCGCCGGCGTGCGTCGAGCCCTCCTTCGCCGGGCGTCAGGTTGCGGCCCGCCAGGGCCAGCGCCTCTTGCGCCACCTCGGTCTCGCTGCGCCGGCTGCGGCGCGCCAGCCGTTCGACGGCCAGGCGGTACAGGTCGCGCGTGGGGCCATCCATGCGTGGATAACTGCCGTCCGGGTCGGCGCGCAGGATCGGTTCGACGGTGCTGGCGCCTTCGAGCAGCAGCCGCCAGTCGATCCCGCCGAGCAGGCGCAGGCTGGCCAGGGTGTGCGCCACCCGGGTGCCGTCCGCCGCCATGGCGTCGCGCTCGTCCGCGACCATCTGGCCGATGCTGGAGCCCTGGTCGGCCAGGCGCGCATCGATCCAGCCGAGTGCCTGCGCGACCACCGGCCCCTGCCCCTGCAGGCGGCGTGACAGTTCCGCCACGAAGCTGCTGCCCATCGGCTCCGCCTGCCGCGCCATGTCGGCCACCAGCAGGACCAGGTCGCCGGAGCGCTGCGCGGCGGTATCGCGCAGCCTGCCGGCCCAGTCGGCCGCGAGGATGCGTTCTTCGCAGGCACGGGCGCCGCGCACCGCGACCTGGCGCAGCCCGTCGAGCAGCGCCAGGCGCAAGGCCGCGGGAAACAGGCGCAGCTCGGCCAGCAGCAAGGGCGCTTCCTGCCGGGAGCTGTCGAGAAGATCCGCCAGCCCGGCGCGTTCGATGCGCCCGTCATTGCGGTGCACGGCGTCGCGCGCCAGCACCAGGATGCGGGCCTGGCCCCCGGGTCCCGGCAGCGCGCCGCGATCGTGCAGCAGTTGGCCGCGCGCCTGGCGCAGCTGGGCGTCGATCAGGGGGCTGTTGTCGAGGATGGCGCCGGCGGCGGGCGGCAGTTCGCTGCCGCGCCGGCGGGCGCGGTCGAGCGCATCGCATGCGGCGTCGATCGCGCCGGCCAGTTCGTCCAGCTGCGCCCGCAGGCCGCGTGCGCCCTCATCGCGCGCATTACTCATGACTGCGGCGATGCCGGATTCAGCCTTCGGGTTCTTCTCTTGCTTCAACAGGGACCTCGACACAGAGGCGCGCGCTGTCGACCGCCGGCGCGCGACGCCTGAAGCAGGTCAATGGGAAGGAAACGCAGGGCGCGCACGGCCACCGCCATGCTAGAAGAAGCCGGCGGTGGCTACTGTGCGGTGCCGTACACAGGCGCGGGATTCAGCCCGCCAAAGCCAGGCCGCCCGCCACGTGCCAGGCCTGGGCATGGCCGAGGCGGCGCAGCAGGCGCGCGGCGCGGGCGCTGCGGTTGCCGCTGCGGCACAGGAACACCAGCGGACGCGGTTCGCGCAGCCAGTGCGCCGCCTGGCCGGCCAGCTGCGACAGCGGCACGTGCTGGGCGCCGCGCCCGCGCAGCTGGGCGCAGGCCGCCGCGTGTTCCGGCAGCTCGCGCACGTCGACCAGCAGGGCGTCGGGGTGGGCCGCCAGGTAGGCGGCGGCCGTGGTCGGGTCGAGGTCGATGCCCTCGTCCGGCAGGGCATCGGCGCCGGGACGCGACACCGCGGGTTCGCCGATCCGGTGACAATGCAGGGCGGCGTCGAAGCCGTCGTTCCCCGGGTCGGTGCCGAACACGAAGCGCACCGCGCCCGGGGCCAGCGCGCCGTTTTCCGGACGCCCCAGCAGGTAGCTGTCGCCATTTTTTGCCAGCACGTCGCGGCCCAGCGCGATCGCGTCGAGCCTGGCGCCGGCAAGCTCCACCTGCTGGGCCCCGCCCGGCCAGCCCGGCCTCAAGCCCAGGATGTCGCACAGCGTGTCGGCGCCGCCGGCGCCCTGGCCGGTGGCGAAACAGGCCAGCAGGCGGCATTCGCGCGTGCTCAGGTCGGCGGCAATGCGCGCCGCCAGCGCTTCCGGCGGATCGATCGCGATGCAGTGTCGGCCCTCGTCGTCGAACAGCAGCCAGCCGCTGGCGCCGCCCGCCTCCGTCTGTTGCAGGCGCGCCGCCGGCCTTGCCTGCGCCAGCGCGCGGCCACAGTGCGCGATGCGGGCGCAGGCGGCCTCGATGAAGTCGTCGTCCGCCAGCGGCCCGAACGACAGGCGCACGGCCGAGGCGCTGCGCGCCAGGGGCACGCCCATCGCATCGAGCACATAGCTGGGCGCCGCCTTGGCGGCCGAACAGGCCGACCCCGCGCTGACGCGCACGCCGGCGGCATCGAACAGGTCGAGCAGCTCCTTGCTGCCCAGGCCCGGCACCGAGAAATTCAGCGTGGTGGGCAGGGCGTGTTCGAGCGGGGCGTTGAACACCAGGCCCGGGAAGGCTTCGCGCAGGCTTGCCTCAAGGCGGTCGCGGTAGACGCGTAGCTGGGCGTGGGTGCGGAAGGTGCCGCCCTCTTCCAGCGCGCCGAGCACCGCTCCAAAAGCGGCGATGCCGCCCATGTTCTCGGTGCCGGAGCGCTGCCCGGCTTCCTGGCCGCCGCCGCACATCAGCGGCGTGTAGGGCGCGCCTTCGCGCACGTACAGCAGGCCGATGCCCTTGGGCGCATACAGCTTGTGGCCCGAGAAGGGGGCGTAGTCGATCCGGGTGGCGTCGAGGGCGAGGGGCAGCTTGCCGAGCGCCTGCACGCAGTCGACCATCCACAGCGCGGGACTGCCCGTTTCCAGCAGCACGCGCGCGATGCCATCCAGGTCGGACACGACGCCGGTTTCGTTGTTGGCGGCCATGGTGCACACCAGAGCGGCACGCGGCGCCAGTTCACGCAGCTGGTCGAGACAATGGCGTCCGCTGCCGTCGACCGGCAGCGCACGCAGTTCCAGCCCGGTGCCGAGCAGGCGGTTCCAGTGCGCCAGGCTTTCCGGGACCGCCTTGTGCTCGGTGGCGCCGTAGAGCAGCAGGTCGCCGCAGGCTTCGCCGCGCGCACGCCGTTCGCGCACCGCGCACAGCGCCGACAGCACCGCGGTCTGGATGCCTTCGGTCGCCCCGCTCGTAAACATCACCCTCCCGGTGGCGGCGCCCAGCACGCGGCGCGCCCGGGCGCGCGTGGCATCGAGCAGGGCCTTGGCGCGCAGGCCGCAGGCGTGGCTGCTGCTCGGGTTGCCGAAGCCCTCCCGCATGGCGGCGGCCGCCGCTTCGATGGCTGCCGGGAGGACCGGCGAAGTGGCGTTGGCGTCGAGGTAGACTTCGTTGTTCATCATCACATTACAAAAAAGTAATTAATTGCTGCGGATCGTGTTATTGTTGATGAGTATGTTACGGAGTCGCGCCGGTAAACATATCCTAATTTATCCGCATTATGGCGCGGGATTAGCATATACGTTCTCGATATATCGATATAGTGAAAATGAACTCACTTGACAAGTTTGATTGCGCTATTCTTGCCGCGTTACAGGCGGACGCCACCCTCTCCATTTCCGGCCTCAGCGAAAAGGTCGGCCTGTCCAGCACGCCCTGCTGGAAACGCGTCAAGCGTCTCGAGGAAGAGGGCTATATCGAAAGCCGTGTCAGCATCGTCAACCGCGAGAAAGTCGGCCTGCCGGTGACGGTGTTCGTCAGCGTGCGCACCACCGAGCACGACGAAAAATGGCTGGCGCGCTTCGCCGCTGCCGTGATCGCGCTGCCGGAAGTGCTGGAATTCCACCGCATGAGCGGCGACGTCGACTACCTGCTCAAGGTCGTCACCACCGACATCGCCGGCTATGACCGCTTCTACAAGAAGCTGATCAAGACCGCGCGCCTGACCGGCGTCTCCTCGGCCTTCTCGATGGAGCAGATCAAGTGCACCACCGCGCTGCCGCTGGAGTTGATCTCGCACGGATTGCCTGCTTAACCGCTGGCGGGTTTCATGCGATGATGGCGTCCGTTTTTATATATAAACGGAGACCCAGGGAATGCCATCCAAACTGCACATGGCGCCGCTCGCGCTGGCCGCGCTGCTCGCCATTGACGTCAATACCGCCAACGCCGCCGAACAGGTCGTGAAGATCGGCGTGAGCGGTCCGCTGTCCGGTTCCAACGCCTTCGCCGGCAAGGACAACGAGAACGGCGTGCGCCTCGCCATCGAAGAACTCAACGCACAGAAGATCCAGGTCGGCGGCAATACCATCCGCTTCGAGCTGCAGTCCGAGGACGACCAGGGCGACCCGAAACAGGGCGTCAACGTGGCGCAGAAATTCGCCGACGCCAAGGTGAAGTTCGTGCTCGGCCCGTACAACTCGGGCGTGGCGATTCCCGCTTCGCGCGTCTACAACGACAACGGCATCCTGATGTCGACCGTCGGCACCAATCCCAAGATCACCCAGTCCGGCTACCCGACCGTGTTCCGCATCGTCGCCAGCGACACCCAGGTGGGCGGCTCGGTGGCGGCCTACGCGGCCAAGGAGCTGAAGGTGAAGAACGTCGGCGTGATCGACGACCGCACCGCTTTCGGCCAGGGCGTCGCGATGGAATTCAAGCGCCAGGCCAGCGCCAACGGCATGAAGGTCGCCGGCCACGAGTACACCACCGACAAGGCGACCGACTTCGCCGCCATCCTCACCTCGCTCAAGGCCAAGCGCGTCGACGCCGTCTTCTTCGGCGGCTATGCGCCGCAAGCCGCGCCGATGGCGCGCCAGATGAAGGCGCTCGGCCTGAACGTGCCGCTGCTGGGCGGCGACACCCTGTGCAGTCCCGAGATGGCCAAGCTGGGCGGCCCGGCGGTAGGCGAGAACGTGCGCTGCGCCCAGGCCGGCGCGATCGTGGCCAAGCAGCCGGGCGGCCCGGCCTTCATCAACGCCTACAAGGCCCGCTTCAAGCGCGACCCGGACGTGTATGCGCCTTCGTTCTACGACCAGACCAAGTTCATCGCCCAGGCCATGAAGTCGGCCAACTCGGTCGATGCGGCCAAGGTCGGGGCGGCCATGCACAGCATCAGCTACCAGGGCGTGGTGGGCACCTACGGCTATGACCCGAAGGGCAACCTGAAGAAGACCGCCGTCACGGTGTACACCTTCAAGAACGGCGCCTTGACGCCGCTGGCCAGCTACTGATTCACAAGGAAACACCATGAAAGCACGCTTCAAGCTGGCGGCCCTGGCCGCGGCCGCGCTGCTGGCCTGCGGGCCGGCCGCCGCCCAGGTGGACGCCCCCAAGCCGGCCTCCGCCGCCGCAAGCGCGGAGAGCCGCCAGCTCAATGCGCTGGCCGACGAGTACTACGAGTCGCTGGCCCGCTTCGAGCCGGTATGGGCCACCGAGAACGGCGACAGCCGCTTCAACGACAAGCTGGGCCTGTCGATCTCGCCGAAGCTGCGCGAGCAGCAGTTCGCGCTCTACCGCGGCTACCTCAAGCGCCTGTCAAGCATCCCGCGCGAGCGCCTGGGTGAGCGCGACCAGACCAGCTACGACATCCTCGAGTTCGAGCTGGACAGCGCGCTGCGGCTGGGCGCCTTCCCGGAACACCTGCTCCCGATCGACCAGATGGGCAGCATGCCGGTGGTGCTGGCGAACTACGCCTCCGGCCAGGGCGCCCAGCCCTTGACTACCGTGCGCGACTACCGGGCCTACCTGAGCCGCCTGGCGCAGCTGGCGCCCTACATCGACCAGTCGATCGCGAACATGCGCGAAGGGGTCAAGCGCGGCGTGGTGCAGCCGCGCGAGCCGATCCAGTCCGCCCTGCCGCAGTTCAAGCAGCTGGTGGCAGCCAGGACCGAGGAAAGCATCTTCTACACGCCGGTCAAGAACATGCCGGCCAGCTTCACGGCTCTTGAAAAGCGCAGCCTGGCGCAGGCCTACCGCAAGACGATCGCGAACAAGCTCAATCCCGCGCTCGAACGCCTGGCCACCTACCTGGAACGGGACTACCTGCCGAAGACGCGCACCAGCACCGGCTGGAACGCCTTGCCGGACGGCGCCGCCTGGTATGCCGCGCGCGTGGCGGCGATGACCACCACCAGTCTCACGCCCGAGCAGATCCACGAGATCGGCCTGAAGGAAGTGGCGCGCATCCAGGGCGAATACGCGCTCACCGGTCCGAAGATGGGCTACACCGGCCCGGCGGCCGGCCTGCCGCGCTGGGTGTCGGAGCAGCCGAAATACAAGCCGTTCACCTCGGACCGGCAGGTGATCGACGTCTACCGCGAGCTGGACGCCAAGGTGCGCGCCAAGCTGCCGGACCTGTTCACCTTGAAGCCGAAGGCGCCGCTCGACCTGCGCCTGGAACCGGAACTGTCGCGCGCCACCGCCTCGGACCACTACACCCCGCCAGCCGCCGACGGCTCGCGTCCGGGCGTGTTCTGGTCGGTGGTGAACGATCCGAAGCTGTACGGCAGCACCGGCATGGTCACGCTCTACCTGCATGAAGGCCAGCCGGGCCACCACTTCCACATCGCCCTGGTGCAGGAGCTGGGCCTGCCCAACTTCCGCAAGTTCGGCGGCAACAATGCCTTCACCGAGGGTTGGGCGCTGTATGCCGAGACCCTGGGCAAGGAGATGGGCCTGTTCGAGAAACCGGAAGATTATTTCGGCCACCTGAACGACGAGATGCTGCGCGCGGCGCGCCTGGTGGTGGATACCGGCCTGCATGCCAAGGACTGGAGCCGCGAACGGGCCATCCAGTATTTCCAGGACACGCTGGGCTACTCGGAAGCCGAAGCAAGGGCGCAGATCGAGCGCTACATGGTGTGGCCGGGCCAGGCGCTGGGCTACAAGATCGGTTCGCTGAAGATCATGGAGCTGCGCAAGCGCGCCGAGACCGCCCTGGGCAGCAAGTTCAGCCTGCCGAAATTCCACGAGATCGTGCTGGGGGAAGGCACGCTGCCGCTGGCGGTGCTGGAAGCGAAGATCGATCGGTGGATCGCCGAGACGAAAGGATGACGAAGCCGGGGTTCGCCCCGGTTTTTTTATGCCCGCTCGAGTACGGCTCTCTGCGGAACGCTTGGCATATTCATGCCGAAGCAGGTGCGAAGAGGCCACAACACGTATCGATGGCGACGAAATACGGCTGTTTAGCCTGCAGAAGCCTTACAGTATTCATCCATAGCGCATTCAGGTCCTGCTGACACTTCAGCCAGGAAGACGCTTCCCCAGCGTCTTGCGGCGAATCATTGCGGCACGGAAATGAAATAATGCTTCTAACATTTGTGAGGGAAAATATTGCAATAATTGACTTAAATACACGAAGAAGTAAGCGCAAATGACCCTCAAGATACTTGCCGTCTTCGGGACCCGGCCCGAGGCGATCAAAATGGTGTCAGTGGTACGTGTACTTGCTACCGCTCCCGATTTCGACGTCAAAGTCTGTGTCACCGCGCAGCACAGGTCCATGCTGGACCAGGTACTCGACTTGTTTTCGATCAGGCCTGATTTCGATCTCGATATCATGACTCCCGGCCAAGACCTGTCCGATATCACAGCCAAAGTCCTGGCCGGGATGCGCACGGTGCTGCGGGAGTGGCGCCCGGATTACGTGCTCGTGCATGGCGACACCACCACGACCATGGCCACCAGCCTGGCGGCGTACTACGAACGGATCGCTGTCGGCCACGTCGAAGCCGGCCTGCGCACCGGGAACATCTATTCCCCGTGGCCGGAAGAAATCAATCGCAAGCTCACGGGCGCGATCGCGAAAGTGCATTTCGCGCCGACCGAGCACGCAAAGCAGAATCTGCTCAAGGAAGGTATTCCTGCAAAAAATATCTGCGTGACCGGAAATACCGTCGTCGATGCCCTGCTCGACGTGGTCCAGCGCCTGGAGACCGATGGAGCGCTCCAGCGCCAGATGGAGTCGCAGTTCAGCTTCCTCGACAGCAGGAAAAAACTGGTACTGGTGACCGGCCATCGCCGCGAGAACTTCGGCAGCGGGTTCGAGAACATCTGTCACGCATTGAACGCCATCAGCCGGCTCGACGATGTCGAGGTGCTGTATCCGGTGCACCTGAATCCGAACGTGCAGGAACCGGTACAACGCATCCTGAAAGGCAACCCCAACATCCACCTGATCGATCCGGTGAGCTATCTGCCTTTCGTCTATCTGATGAACCGAGCCTCCATCCTGCTGACCGATTCGGGCGGCATCCAGGAAGAGGCGCCGTCCCTGGGCAAGCCGGTGCTGGTGATGCGCGACACCACCGAGCGCCCCGAGGCCGTGGCCGCGGGAACTGTACGCCTGGTCGGCACTTCCGTATCGTCGATCGTGGACGGTGCCCGCACCCTGCTGACCGATGCCGCTGAATACGCCCGGATGAGCAACGCCGCCAACCCCTATGGCGACGGCACATCCGCTTCGCAAATCGTCAACTTTTTGAGGGAAAACCATGAGCAGCTCGTTTGATACCATCGCAATGATCGGCTTGGGATACATTGGCCTCCCAACGGCTGCAATGTTTGCTTCTCGCAAGAAGAACGTCATCGGCGTGGACGTCAACCAGGACGCGGTCGACACCATCAACGGCGGCCACACGCATATCGTCGAGCCCGACCTGGACATGATCGTCAGTGCCTCGGTCAACCAGGGCTACCTCAGGGCCACGACGACCGTGCAGCCCGCCGACGCCTTCCTGATCGCCGTACCGACTCCGTTCCACGACAATCACGAGCCGGACATCAGTTATGTCGAAGCGGCGGCGCGCTCGATCGCGCCGGTGCTGAAAAAAGGCGACCTCGTCATCCTCGAATCGACATCGCCGGTCGGCATGACCGAGAAGCTGGCTGGCTGGCTGGCCGAGGAGCGCCCCGACCTGCAGATTCCCCAGGGGCCGAACGACGCCGCCGACATCAACATCGCCTACTGCCCCGAGCGCGTGCTGCCCGGGAGGGTCATTCACGAACTGGTCTCGAACGACCGCATCATCGGCGGCATCACCAAGGAATGCTCGGCACGTGCCATCGAGCTATACCAGATCTTCGTACAGGGCGAATGCATCGAGACCAATTCGCGTACCGCGGAGATGTGCAAGCTGACCGAAAACTCGTTCCGCGACGTCAACATCGCATTCGCGAACGAGCTGTCGATCATCTGTGGCAAGCTGGGCATCGACGTGTGGGAACTGATCGCGCTGGCGAACCGCCACCCGCGCGTCAACGTGCTCAAGCCCGGCCCGGGCGTGGGCGGACACTGCATCGCCGTCGACCCGTGGTTCATCGTGCATAGCGCCCCGGAAGAGGCAAAGCTGATCAAGTCGGCCCGCGAGGTCAACGACCATAAGCCGCACTGGGTGCTGGAAAACGTCAGGCAGGAAATTGAACGTTACCTTGCTGCCAACCCAGGCCGCCAGGAATCCGACGTGACGATCGGCTGCTTCGGCCTGGCGTTCAAGCCGGACATCGACGACCTGCGAGAAAGCCCGGCACTGGACATCGTATCGGCCATCACCTCGGCACACAACTGCCGCGTCATCGTTGTCGAGCCGAATATTTCAGCATTGCCGGCCAGCCTGGACAAGGGCGAATTGCGGACGCCGCGAGACGCACTGGCACGCTCACAGATCGTCGTCATGCTGGTCAATCACAAGCCATTTCAGTCGTTAAAGAAGGAATTGTTTGAAGGTAAAGTTGTTATCGACACCTGCGGGTTCGCCAGCGCCCGCAAGTGAAACAAACGAACGGCACATGCGCGTTCTTCATGTATTCGATCACTCGATACCGCTGCAAAGTGGCTATACGTTCCGTACGCGCTCAGTGTTGCGTGAACAACGTGCAATGGGGTGCGAAACCTTTCACCTCACGGGGCCAAAACACGATTCCGGCAGCGAGCTGGAAGAAACCGTGGACGGCCTGCACTTCTACCGCACGCCGGTGGTCGACGGCTTCCTGGGGAAGCTGCCGCTACTGAACCAGAAGCAGGTGATCGACAGCCTGGAGCGCCGCCTCGCGGAAATCATCCCGGCCGTCCGTCCGCACGTGCTGCACGCCCACTCGCCGTCGCTGAACGCGATTGCCGCGCTGCGCGCCGGCAAGAAGTTCGGCATCCCGGTGGTGTATGAGGTGCGCGCCTTCTGGGAGGACGCCGCGGTCGACCATGGCACGGCCACCGAGAACGGCCTGCGCTACCGCATGACCCGGGCGCTGGAGAGCTACGCCTTGAAACGCGCCGACGCCGTGACCACGATCTGCGAAGGCCTGCGCCGCGACATCGTCGCGCGCGGCATCCCGACCGACAAGATCACGGTGATCCCGAATGCCGTGGACATCGACAAGTTCGCCGTCGGCGGCGTGGCCGACCAGGCCCTGAAGGCGAAGCTGGGCCTGGCGGACGCGCGCCTGATCGGCTTCATCGGTTCCTTCTATGCCTACGAGGGCCTGGACATCCTGCTGCGCGCGGTGCCGGCGCTCACCGCCGAGCGCCCCGACCTGCGCGTGCTGCTGGTTGGCGGCGGCCCCGAGGACGCGCGCCTGCGCCAGCTGGCCAAGGATCTCGGCATTGCCGACAAGGTCGTCTTCACCGGCCGCGTGCCGCACGACCAGGTGCAGATGTACTACGACCTGCTCGACGTGCTGGTGTATCCGCGCCTGTCGATGCGCCTGACCGACCTGGTCACGCCGCTCAAGCCGCTCGAAGCGATGGCCCAGGGCCGCGTGCTGGCCGCCTCCGACGTCGGCGGCCACCTGGAGCTGATCGTGGACGGCAAGACCGGCGTGCTGTTCAAGGCGGACGACCCCCAGGCCCTGGCCGACAAGGTCGGCCAGCTGGTGGACGCCCGGGCTGAATGGCCGAAGCTGCGCGCCGCCGGCCGCGAGTACGTGGAAACCGAGCGTAACTGGAAAGCCAGCGTGACCCGCTACAAGCGCGTCTACGGCCGCCTGACGGGAGCCGCCGCCTGATGAAGATCCTGACGTTCTCCACGCTGTTCCCGAACAGCGAAAAGCCTGGACATGGCATTTTCGTCCAGACGCGGCTGCGCCATCTGGTGGCCAGCGGCGAGGTCGAGGCACGCGTGGTGGCGCCGGCGCCCTGGTTCCCCTTCAAGCATCCGGCCTTCGGCCAGTATGCACGCCAGGCCAGGGTGCCGCGCTCCGAAGTGCGCTTCGGCCTGCAGGTCGAGCATCCGCCCTACCTGGTGCTGCCCAAGGTCGGCATGAACGTGGCGCCCCTGCTGCTGGCCCAGGCGGCCAAGCCGGCCATCGGCCGCCTGATCGACGAAGGCTTCGACTTCGACCTGATCGACGCACACTACTTCTATCCCGACGGCGTGGCCGCGGCCATGCTGTCGCGTTACTTCAACAAGCCGCTGGTGATCACCGCGCGCGGTTCGGACGTGACGCTGTTCCCGCAATTTTCCCTGCCGCGCAGGATGATCAAGTGGGCCATCAGGCGCGCCGACGCGGTGATCACCGTGGCCAATGCCTTGCGCGACGAAGTCGTCGCCCTGGGCGGCGACCCGGAGCGCGTGACCACGCTGCGCAACGGCGTCGACCTGCAGCTGTTCCGCCCGACCGAGCGCCAGCCCAACCAGGAATTCACCCTGCTGACGGTCGGCCACCTGGTGCCGCAGAAGGCGCAGGAGCTGAGCATCGGCGCCCTGCCCCTGCTGCCGGACACCCGCCTGGTGATCGCCGGCGAAGGCCCGAACCGGGCCATGCTGGAAAACCTGGCGCGCAGCCTGAAGGTCGAGCACCGCGTGAACTTCCTCGGCGCGGTCTCGCAGGATCAGCTGCGCGAGCAGTACAACGCGGCCGATGCGATGGTGCTGTCCTCCAGCCGCGAAGGCTGGGCGAACGTGCTGCTCGAATCGATGGCCTGCGGCACGCCCGTGGTGGCCAGCCGGGTGCACGGCACGCCGGAAGTGGTCGCCGCCCCCGAGGCCGGCGTCTTGATGAACGAGCGCACGCCGCAGGGCGTGGCCGAGGGCGTGCACCAGCTGCGCGCCAGTTACCCGGACCGCGCGGCGACGCGGCGCTATGCGGAACGCTTCAGCTGGGACGACACCACCGCAGGCCAGCTGGCGATCTTCCAGGCCATCCTGCGCCAGGGCCGGGTGCCGGCCCTGGCAAGCAAGGCTGCCCAGGCACGATGAAACCGGGGTGTATCCCGGTTTTTTCATGTCCGGCCGTCACTCGCTCTGCCGCACCACCTTCTTCATCCAGGCCGACATCAGCTCCAGGGCCGTTGGCGCGATCGTTTCGTCGATCAGGAAGTATTCGCTCGCCTTTCCGGTCCTGGCGGTCTGCAAGTTATGGTTGAGGTCAGGGAGCTGGCGCACGACGCTCTGGGGAGAGCGGCCCGTGAGTGCACGTTCGATCTCCTTCAGGTTCTCGGCGGGTGGAACCTGAAGATCCTTCTCTCCTCCCAGCGCCAATACCGGGCAGCTGACGCGATTCAGGTAGTGGCGCGGGTCCAGTGACAGGAAGCGCCGGAACCAGGGCGTCAGCAAGGCGTCGAACGCTTCGTCGGGAATGCCTTCCGGCGGGATCGCGAGTGCGGTTTTCGTCTCCGGCGGCAAGGCAAGCGTGGCTGCCCGCATGGCCGCCAGCGCGTCAGGATGCGTCCGGCCGCTTGCGGCAATCTCGAACAGCGCGCGTTCCTGCGACCGGTTGAGCAGGACGAGGGATTCGTCCATGCCCTCGGCGCGGCGCGCGGCAGCGTCCTGCAGGCTCTTGATGTCGATGCCGGGCAGGCCGGTGCCGCCGAGCATGACAATGAAGCCCAGCTCCGCCGGCGCCTGCGCCGCCACCATGGCCGCAATGATGCCGCCTTCGCTGTGCCCGACGATGCCGACCCGGGAGGCGCGGACATTTGGCTGGATTTTCAAGAAGCGTACGGCAGCCAGCGCATCGGCGGCATAGTCGTCCGTGGTCGAGTCGGGATGCCGTTTGCCTCCCGTCAGCCCGACGCCCGGTTTGTCGTACCGAAGTACGGCGAAACCCTGGCGGGTCAGGTGATCCGCCAGCACCGCCAGCGTCTTGTGCAGGGACATTCCGCCATCCCGGTCATGCGGCCCGGTGCCGGCGACCAGCACGACACCGGGAAAGGGGCCGCCCGCCGATGGATAACTGAGTGTCCCCACAGGGGACACCTCCGGATCGGGCGTGTCGAAAACGACCTCCTGCGTCACATAGGGAAGGGGCGCGGCCGGGTGTTGCGGACGGCCGCGCTCGGCGTAGACATGAACACCGCCGCCGGCCTGCTCGATCAGGAACCTGGTCGGAAGGCCGCTGCTTCCGACTCCCGTCATCCGCATCGGAAGTCCCGCTGCCGGCGTTTTCCATTCCTGGCTGAGCTTCACGTTCAGTTTGCCGAGTTCCGTCTTGATGTCTTCCGCTTTCTGCGTCGAGAACATATACCGCTTGATCGTGGCATCGGCGGACGCCGTGGATGCAAGTGCGAGCAGGACCAGCGCGGTGGCAAGGCGTGCAAGGGAAGGCTTCATGGCAGTATCCAGGTAGTGGTCAGTCCAGGCAGGATACGCAGACATCATGGAGAGATTGTGGAGCCTCTTCACCGCTTCGCCGCACGGCGTGCACGGGTCGGCGCATTGCGCTGGACCGCCGTCCGCCTTCTCCCTAAGGTGAAAGTTTTCCAACCACGGGAGTTTCCATGCGCGTTTTCGTTTCTTCCCTCCTTCTCGCATTCTGCCTGGCCGGCCAGGCACAGGCTGCCGATAGCGCTAGCGGCCGTGCGGCCGACGTCGCGGCCATCAACGCCGTCGTCGAGCAGTTCAAGGCCGCCATCGCCGCCCGCGACGGCAAGACCCTCGGCAGCCTGTTCCTGCAGGACCACGACAGCTGGCTGTCGGTCGCCGACGATGCGGCCTGGGCGCAGGTCAAGGCGCGCCATCCAAAGGCACGCAAGGTGGTGCCTCCGAGCTGGAAGAAGTTTGCCGAATATATTCAGACCTCGGAAAAACCGGTCGAGGAACGCTTCTATAACGTGCGCATCGATACCAATGGCGCGGTCGCCTTGGTCTGGTTCGATTTCGACTTCCTTGTCGACGGCAAGGTGACCAACCGCGGCAGCGAAAGCTGGCAGATGGTGCGCGCCGAAGACGGCTGGAAAATCAGCTCGATGCTGTTTTCGATGGGTGACTGAGGATAGAATCGGAACATGACAGTGCCGGACACCAGCGTGAAAGTCGAGACGGCCCTGCTCGTCCCCGTGCTGGCCGCGTTGCCGGTCTGTGCCTGCATGGCCATTCTCGGCTTGCCCGCCTTCGGCCACGGCTATGCGGCCGCCTTCCGCACGCTGTATTTCGCCGCCTGCCTGGCCTGGCTGATGCCGCTGGCCTTGCTGCAGCGGGCCATGTGGCGCCGCGCATGGCCCTGGCCGCGCATGGCGCTGGTGCTGCTGGCGCTCAGCTACGCGATGTCCGTCTTCAACAACCTGCTGGGGCAGCGCCTGGCGATCTCGCTCAGGCTGGAGAAGGGCTACGACTGGGCCGACCTGTTCCGCGGCCTGGACGGCTGCTGGCTGGCCCTGATCACGTTCTGCGCGGTGCACGGCGTGGTGCCCTACCTGATGCTGCAGCCGCTGGTCGAAAATGCGATCCGTCACGGCATCGCGCCGCTGGCCGCGCCCGGGCGGCTCGACATCCGTGTCGAACGCGCCGGGGCGCAGCTGGTCGTCGAGGTATGGAACGACGGCCAGCCGCCGGCGCAGCGGGGAAGCGGCATCGGCCTGGCCAACGTGCGCGAGCGCCTGCGCCACCTGTACGGCGACCAGCAGCAGGTCGAGGCGGGATGGCATGCCGATGGACGCTTCGGCGTGCGCATCGCCCTGCCCCTGCGCAGCCTGGAGGCGGCGGCATGAACATCCGGGTGGTCATCGTCGACGACGAACCGCTGGCCAGGCTGGCGGTGAAAATCAGGTTGGCACAGCGCAGCGGCTTCGAACTGGCGGGCGAATTCGGCGACGGCGACAGCGCGTATGCGGGCATCGCGGCGCTACGGCCCGACCTGGCCTTCGTCGACGTCGAGATGCCGGGCAGGACCGGGCTCGAGGTGCTGTCCGCGCTGACGCCCGCGCAGCGGCCGATGGCGATCCTCCTGACCGCCTACGACGGCTTCGCCCTGCAGGCGTTCGGGCTGGCCGCGCTCGACTACCTGCTCAAGCCCGTCGACGACGAACGCCTGGACGAAGCCCTGGACCGCGCACAGCTGGCCTTTCCCTACCGCGGCCAGGGCCGCCCGGCGGCCCCGATCCTGCCTGCGGCGCGCAGCTTCAGCGTGCGTGTCGGCATGCGCACGGTGCTGGTGCCGGTGGCCGATATCGAGCGCATCGAGGCCGACGGCGACTACGCCACCCTGCACGCGAACGGCAAGACCTGGCTGATGCGCGAGCGCCTGCACAACCTGGCCATGCAGCTCGATCCACGCCAGTTCCACCGCGTGCACCGCTCGACCATCGTGCGGCTGGACATGATCGCCGAACTGCGCGCGCTCACCAACCGCGACGCCCTGCTGCGCCTGCGCGACGGCAGCGTGCTGCGCGCCAGCCGCACCTACATGCCGGCCCTGGCGGACGCGCTGCAGCACCTCAACAAGCGATCCGCATGAGGCGCCTCGCACCCTGGCACGGAGGCGGCAGCCTCAATGATCGGGGCCGGACAGCGGCCCGACATCCATGCCATCGTAGCTGTCCAAACCATAACGCTCGGCAAGCGCATAGAACTCGGCGTTACGCTGGTACAAACTGGCCGGATCGTGCACCTCGCCCTTCTCTACACGCAGGAAGAAGTAAGGTGCCTGTCCTTCGTCGAGTTCCGGAACGAACAGGTCGACGAAGCGATACCCGTCTTTTTCCAGGACGGGCAAGACCGATTCCAGCTTTTCCCGCGACTTATCATTAAAGAAGTAACCCCAAAGCATAGGCTGGGACATGTCCCACCCCGCCCCCTCCCGAATGCTCTCGAACATCTCTTCCAACTGAACCAGTGAAATCATGGCGTCTCCTGTCTTTCCCTGATCAGCCCAGCATGAACACCGGATAGCGGCGCCATTCCGGCTCGCGATAGCGCTCGCAGTTCGCAAAGATGAAGTCCAGCACCGCCTCCTGGTTGCCCAGCAGCGCGGGATGGGCTTCCTTCCATGCCTCGAACCTGGCCGCCAGCGCCGGCTCGTCGTTCAGCAGCTCGGCAGCGTGGTCCTCGAACACGTAGTCCGAATAGGCTTCCTTCTTCTCCAGCACGCTGTTGAAGAAGCCCCAGCGGAAGAAGCTGTCGTGGCCCAGCGGTTCGAGCGTCTCGACCGCATAGCGCGCATTATCCTGGTCGAGCGGCACGATGAAGTCGCCCGCGCGCAACTGGACCTGGCTGCGGCGGCGCTCCAGCACCACGTCGTCGTGGAACATGTGGCCCTCGTAGGCGTTCGGGCGCGAGCTGACCGAGACGATGTGGTAGTAGTCCACTTCTTCGACGCGGTCGGCGTCGACACGCTCCATCTGCACGCCGTTCCACTGCAGGCGCTCGATGACTTCGCGCCACTGCTGCGGCACCACGTAGGCGCGCGGCGCCGGCACGTGGATGTCGGCCGGGAAGCGGTTGTACCAGGCGATGTCGCGCTCCCAGGGGCGCGAACGGTCGTACCACAGGCGCGAATAGCTGCCCAGCACGCTCGGCTTGTACCCTGCCTCGTAACCCTTGAAGCGGAAGCTATCCGGGTTCGCCTCGTCCATCGCCCAATGGATCGGCCATTCGGCACGGCTGCGGCCAAGCTGCTTTGCGGCGCGGCGCAGCGCCTGGATCTGAGCGGCGTTGTGCACCGTGAAGTCCAGCGCGCTCTCCACCAGCGCGCGCATCGACGCGTAGCGGTCCTTGAAAGGCTTGAGCATGTGCGTCTCGGGCATGAAGCCGATGGTGTGGTGCAGGGCCGCGTAGCCGGTCGAGAAGCGCGCGGTCTCGAGGAAGTCGGCGATGCCGTGGTCCGGGCTGTCCTTGACCGGGTTCACATAGGGGCAGGTCGGCCAGCCGCGCTGCTCCATGTCGGCATACATGGCCGGCAGCATGGTCGTGCGCAGGAATTCGCCCAGCTCGCCGCCCAGCTTGTCCGGCTGGGTGTGGATCAGGGTCATGGTGTAGCTGTAGTCGGCGCCGTTGGAGGTGTGGGTATCGACCATCACGTCCGGGTCCCAGGCCGTGAACAGCTTGTTGAACACCTGCGCGGTCAGGCTGTCGCACTTGATGAAATCGCGGTTCAGGTCGAGGTGGCGGCTCATGCCGCGGAAGCCGAACTGCTCCGGGCCGTCCTGGTTCACGCGCGAGGTGTCGGCGCGGTTCAGGCTGCCGTCCACGTTGTACAGCGGGACGAACAGGAACACGGTGTTACCCAGTGCGGCGAGACGCTCGGGCTGGGTGCAGAAGTCGCGCACCAGCGCCATGCAGGCGTCCACGCCTTCCGGCTCGCCCGGATGGATGCCGTTGTTGTTGAAGAAGACCGGACGGGAGGCGGCCTTGATCGCCTCGAGGTCGAACACCCCGTCGCCGCTCACCACGCCCGCGTGGATCGGCACGCCGGCGTCCGACACGCCCACCTGGTAAAAGCGCAGCACGCCTGGATAGCGGCGTGCGAGGTCTTGGTACCAGGCGATGCACTCGGCATGCGTGGTGGTCTGGTTCAGATTGCCCTTCTCGAAGGGCGTCAGCAGTTCAGTGGACATCGTGTTTTCTATGGAAAGTTAAACCGTTGGGGCCGGGGTGACGGTGGCCGGCGCATGCAGCGGCAGCGTGATCGCCACCACGGTGCCGCCGCCGACGCTGGAGCGCACGTCCATCACGCCGTGCACGGCGTATACGCGCTCGCGCATGCCGATGATGCCGATGCCTTCCGAGGCGCTGGCCGGATCGAAGCCGTTGCCGTCGTCGGCGACCACGATGCGCAGGGTCTGGGCGCTTTCGTCCAGCACCAGGCGCACCTGGGCGGACGTCGCGTGGGCGTGCTTCATCACGTTCGACAGCGCTTCCTGCACGATGCGGTAGGCGGAAATCGCCAGCTCGTTCGACAGGCGCGAGAAATCGCCCTCGCCGTGGAACTCGAAGCTGCAGCCGGAGCTGCCGTCGTAGTGGCGCACCATCTCTTCCACCGCGCCGTGCAGGCCCAGCATGTCGAGCACCTCGGGGCGCAGGCGCCGCACCAGGCGGCGGCCGTTGGCATACAGGTCGAGGGCGAGCTTGGTGATGGCCTGCGACTTGCGACCGATCTCCTCGACCTCGGCGCTTGGCGGCGCCTTGGCGGCCAGCGCGCCGATCGACTGCGCCTCCAGGCGCGCGGCGATCAGGGACGCGTTCAGTTCGTCGTGGATCTCGACCGCGATGCTCTTGCGCTCATCTTCGATGATCGAGTTCACCTTCTGGATCAGCTTGCGCTTGTCCGCGTCGGCGCGCAGCGCCTCGTTGCGCGAGGCCAGCAAGTCGCGGGTGCGCTCGGCCACCTTGTTTTCCAGGTCGCGCTTGGATTCGTCCAGGGCCAGGGACATCTCGCCGATCGAGGCCTGCAGCTCGCCCACCTCGCCGCCGGTCGTGACCGGCAGGTGCACGCGGAAATCGCCGTTGCGGATGCGGCTCAGGGCGCCGATCGCCTCGCGCAGCGGCACCGTGAGCGAGCGCGCCAGCACCCAGGCCAGCACGCCGCTGACCACCAGCGCCAGCGCGGCCATGCCCACCTCGAAACGGAAGCGCCGGGTCTGCTTGGCCATCATGTTGGAGGGCGACATCGTCACCCGCACCCAGCCGACGATCTCGGTGGTGAGGGTGGGCGGACGCAGGTCGCTGGAGGCCGACACGTGCGGCGTGCCGTTGTCGGTAAACAGGTTGATCCACACCACCTGCTTCTTGATCGGTGCCTCGTAATGGTGCGACTGGGCGTCGATGGCCGATTCGGAGTCGACCCGCACGGCCTGGATGCCGTCCACGCCCACCACTTCGATGCGGTAGATGCTGCTGTCGGACTGCACCAGGCCGTTGATGGTCAGGCGCAGGTCGGACAGGTTGCCCGAGATGACGTTGTATTCGCTGGTCTCGGCCAGCGCGCGCGCCAGGGTGCGCCCGCGCTCGGCCAGTTCCTCGGCCACCTGGGCGCGGTGCGAATAGTAGGAGTACCACACGAAGGCGGTGAACAGGAAGGTCACCGGCAGCATGGTGATGAAGGCCATGCGCCGGCCGATGCTCCAGCCGCGCCAGAAGCGCAGCTTCATGGCTTGGCCGCCTGGCGTGCCGTCAGCCGCGCCGGCAGGTTCGAGAAGCGGCGCGCGCCGTCGGTTACGCGCACGTCGAGCGAGCGCGCCACGCCTTCGTTGACCACGGTGCGGAAGTAGCGCGGGAACTGCGGCGGCGGCAGGTTGCCGGTGACGACGAAGGCGGCCGCGATCTCGGCCACCTGGGTATTGATGTCCTCGATCTCGGAATAGGTGGTGGCCAGCGCGCCGACCTTCACCATGTCGGCCGAGAAGCCGATCACGCCCTGCTTGCGGCGGTAGGTCGAGAGCAGGATGTTGCGCACGTTCTCCGGGTTGTAGACGTCGCCGTCGGGCATGGCCAGCAGCACCTCGGAGCGTGTCATGCGGTTGAGCGTGTGGTTGATGTCGTCGCCCAGGGCGAAGGGCTGCACTTCCACCTCCGGCTCCAGTGCCGGGCGCAGGAAGGTGGTGTCTTCGCCGAGGATGGCGCCGACCCGCACCGGGCGGCCGTACAGCAGCGCGGCCAGGCGCAGCTGGTCGGGCGGCGCCGGCTCGGCATACACGGCGGTGATCAGGCCGGCGCGCGCGGCCGGGGTCTTGGCGGTGAGCGCACGCCACACCTGGCTGGAGGTGAAGGCGGAGATGATCACGCAGTCGCAGCGGCGCGCCACGGCGTCGCGCAGCGCGGCCGGGCCGATGGCCACGTAGAGCATGCGGCGGCTCTGGCCCAGTTCGGTGCGAAAGCCCGCGAAGGTGGGCACCAGGCGCTTGTACAGGTCTTCGGCGATGCGGCGCGTGACCTCGCTGTCGTCGCCGGTGAGGATCTGGAAGCGATAGCCGGTGATCTCGTCGTCCTTGCGGACCGGATCCGCAAGCTGCGCCTGGGCCGCGCCGGCAAGGAGCGCAAGCGCAGCCACGGCCGCGCGCAGGGACGTCGTGAGGCGCATCGGCTTGGTTAAGGTTCGATCAGGCCGTGCTTCACGGCCAGCAGGGTGATGTTGGCCTGGCGATGCACGCCCAGTTTTTCCTTGATCGACTGGCTGATGTTGCTGATGGTCTTGGTCGACAGGTCGAGCTTCTCGGCGATCTCGGCGTTGGTCATGCCTTCGGCCATCAGCTTGAAGATCTCCAGCCCGCGCTCGTCCAGCTGCGACTGCGGCGTCACGTCGCCGCGCACCGCCATGCTGGCCAGGCGCGAGGCGATCTGCGGCAGGAAGTACAGCTTGCCATCGTGCGCATGGCGCACCGCGGTCACCAGGTCGGATGGGTCGCAATCCTTGGTGACGAAGGCATGCGCGCCCATGCGGTAGGTTTCCTTGATCAGGCTGTCCTGGTCAAACTGGCTCAGGAAGATGATCTTGGCGCGCGGGTCGTCCTTCAGGATGCTCTGCGCGGCATCGAGGCCGGTGAGCTCGGTCCCGAAGCGCATGTCGAGGATGACGACGTCGGGCTGCTGCGACGCATACAGCGCCACCGCCTCGCTCGGGGTCTTGGCCTGCCCCACCACCTGCATGCCGGCCGCCTCCAGCGACATGGCAAAGCCGGTCATGACGATCGGGTGGTCGTCCGCAAGCATGACGCGGATCGGTTTTTTCTGTTCGGACACCATTTCACTCCTGTTGATTACCCGCCAGTTTGGCGCACGCAATATGACACTTACATATGCTTACCAATCTCTGGCAGGACGGTGTGCCAAGGAACAGAAAGCATGCGGGTATGACGAGGATTATTTCATACAACGGGCCGCGACGCGAGACCCCAGCCATTCCCGGCGTTTTCCCGAAGAAGACTTACAAGTGGAAGCAAAATTACCAAGAAATAGCTTTACACACTACCAAGCCCTAGCATATATTCATTCCATCAGCTGTCAGATGCATATCTTTCCTTAAGTAAAAAGTCCTGCGATGCGATCGCAGCGCCCAACAAGAAGAGGAGATCGCCATGCACTTCACGCAACTCAACGATGGGACCGGCTGCAAGGCCGGGAAGTTCGCGCTGGTCGCCGGCCTGCATGCCCTGGTGGCCATGGGCCTGGTCAATGTGATGAACGCCAAGAGCATCACCCTGCCCAAGCTGATCGACGACGCCACGGTCTGGATCCAGCCGCAGACGCCCCCTCCCCCGCCACCCCAGCTGCCGCAGCCCGTGGTGAAGGCCGTCAAGCCGCCGATCGTGGCGCCGAAGGTGGAAGTCGAGGTGCCGCCGCCCCCGGCCGAGGAACGGATCCAGGCCAGCCTCGAGCCCGAAGCGGCCGTCGAACCGGCGCAGCCCTCGACCAACGACGCCCCGCCGGCTCCGGCGGCTCCGCCCAGCAGCAACCCGGGCCAGATGGGCAGCGCCGTGCTGGCCAATGCCGACGGCTGCGCCAAGCCGGACTACCCGATCAACGCGGCGCGCAACGGCGACACCGGCACCGTGACCCTGGCCCTGCTGGTCGGCGCCGACGGCCGGGTGCAGGATGCGCGGGTCCAGAAGACCAGCGGTCACCGCGAACTGGACCGCGCCGCCCTGAACGCCCTGAGCCTGTGCCAGTTCAAGCCCGCCATGAACAACGGCGTCGCCCAGGCCGGATGGGGGCAGATCGCCTACGTCTGGACGCTCGAATAAACATTTCCGTTCCCTTCCTTGCCCGCTTTTCATCGCGGGCTTTTTTTCGCCTTATCCGTAGGGTGGCCGGGTTTCCCGGCCGCGCGTTCAGCTTCCCCATGCGCAGTGGCGGATCAAGCCGGAGTCGAACGCGCGGTCGGCGAAGCCGACCACCCTACGGCACCCACAAAACAAATAACGAGGAGAGAGAAGCATGCTTCCCGCTGGATCACCGATGGCGCCGCCGCGCGCCCTCGACAGGCGTACGCTGGCCGCGCTGGCGGCCGGCCTGCTTGCCCTTGCGATGCTGGCCATCCTGGCCTGGACCGCCAGCCGCCCCGCGGCCCTACCTGCGCCGGTTGCCCAGGCCGCGCCACCGGCACTCGACCGGATGATGCGCCACGTGTCCGTGCTGGCGGCACAGCCGCGCCCGATCGCCACCGCCGCCAACGCACGGGCACGCGACTACATCGTCGAACAGCTGCGCGCCATCGGCCTGCGGCCGCAGGTACAAAGCACCACTGTGCAGAAGTCGACCGTCCGTTTCTGGGGCGGCACCGACGTGACCCTCGGCGTGGTGCACAACATCGTGGTGCGCCTGCCCGGCAGCGCGCCGGACCGGATGCGCCGTCCGGCGCTGCTGCTGGCGGCGCACTACGACAGCGGCAACGCCACGCTCGGCGCGGCGCGCGGGGCGGCCCAGGTGGCGGCCATGATCGAAACCGCGCGGGCGCTGCACCTCGGTCCGGCGCATCCGAACGCGCACCTGAACGACATCGTGCTGCTGTTCCTCGATGGCGAGGAAGTGGGTGCGCTCGGCGCCAAGGGCTTCGCCGAACGGCATCCGGTGGCAGGCGAAGTCGGCCTGACCCTGAAATTCGACGCCGTCGGCAGCGCCGGACCCTTGCAGCTCTACGCCGCAAGCAATGCCGGCAGCGGGGCGCTGGGCGGCTGGACGCAGGCGGTGCCCCGCCTGGGCGGCTCCTCGCTGATGGCGCGCTTCTACCGGCTGCTGCCGGACACGCCGCGCATGGGTCCCCTGGCCGCCATCGACGCTCCCACCCTGCTGTTCGTGAACACCGGCCGGCCCTTCGACCGCACGCGCGCGCTCGATGCCGTGGAGCGCCTCGACCCGGCCCTGCTGGGCCACCTGGGCGACACCATGCTGCGCCTGTCCAGGCATTTCGGCGCGCAGCCGCTCGCGCGCGGCAGCAACCAGCCCCGTGCCTGGTTCAGCGTGCCGCTGCTCGGCAGCGTCCAGCATTCCGTCGTCCTGTGCTGGGGCCTGGCGGCGCTGTCCTGCCTGATGCTGGCGCGCGGCTACCGCCGTGCGCTGGGCGAGACCGACACCACGGTGGCGCCGCTGGTGCAGGGCTTCTTCGGCGTGGCGCTGATCCTGCTGGCGGCGCGCATGCTGTTGTGGGAGCGGCGCCACGAGCTTGGCGCGCTGGCGCAGTCGCAGGAAACGGCCCCAAGCGTGGTCTTCCTGGTGTCGGGCGCCTGCCTGTTCGTCGGCGCGCTCTACCTGCTTCGCAGGCTGACCGGCGCAGTGCCCGTGTTCCTGGGCGCGATGAGCTGGCTGGCGCTGGCCCTGCTGCTCATCCTGCTGTGGGCGCCGGAGGCCGCATGGCTGCTGGCCTGGCCGCTGGCGGCGGCGCTGGCCGCCTTCACGGCGCTGGAGGCGCCGCGCCCCTTCCTGCTGCGCGTCCTGATCCTGGCCGCCGGCCTGGCGCCCGCGCCGCTGCTCATCCTGCCGGCGCTGCGCGACGCCTGGACCGGGCTTGGCCCGCAGGGGCTGTATGTGCTGGCGGTGCTGATCGCCGCGGCGCTGCTGTGCTTCGCCAGCCTGTTCCTGCTGCTGCCCCTTGGCCGCCTGGTCGGCGTCGGCGTGGCGGCGGCATTCGCCGCCTGCGTCGCGCTGCCGGGCCAGGCCTCGGGGCCGGCGCTGCAAAGACCGGTACAAGAGCAGCCGATCCTCCCGCCGAACCGCCTGGTCTACTTCAAGGACATGAACAGCTGGCGCGCCTACTGGCTGCTGCCGCCCGAGCCGCTCGACGCCTGGTCGAAGGGGTTGTTCCCGAACCTGGACAAGCCTTCGATCTACGTCGACGTGTTCGGCTGGCACAGCCCGCGCCAGTGGTTCGCGGTCGCGCCGCGCGAGGACCGCATCGCCTTCCCCGAAGCCTATATGCTGCGCAATCCGCGCCTGGCCCCGCCCGGTCCCAATCCCGCGCTGCGCCGGGTGGAGTTCACGCTGCGCTCGAAGAACAGCGCCCCGCACATCCAGATGTGGGTGGCCGGCACCAAGCCGCGCCGCTCCACCCTCAACGGCCGCGTGCTGACCTCAGGCGAGAGCCCGTGGTCGCTGTCGCTGTACGGGATGGAAGACCAGCTGCTGCGCTTCACCATCGACGCGCCGAACGACGACCCGCTGGCGGTGATGATCGAGGAACGCATTCCGGGGCTGCCGGAACACCTGCTGCCGCCCGGCGCGCCGCCGCGCATGCCGGGAACGGGCACGACGGTCGCGGCGGATGTGTTGCGGTTCTACTGAACAGTTGGCATACAATGTTCGACGCACACCGTGCACACCCCGATTAACCAAGCAGCAGGAAGCCATGCACAAGATCGTCTCCTCCGTTGTCCTCACCGCCCTCGCAAGCAGCCTGGCGCTGGCCTACCCGGCCCACGCCGCCTCGCCCAAGGCGCCGCAGTCCGCGCAGGCTGCCACCGTCAAGGAAGCGCCCCTGCGCGCCCACCTCGCTTTCCTGGCGTCCGACGCCGTCGAAGGCCGCGGCACCGGCCAGCGCGGCGGTGAACTGACCGTCACCTACCTCGAAACCCAGAGCGCCGCGATCGGCCTGCAGCCGGCCAACAAGGGCAGCTTCCGCCAGCCGGTGAAGATCGCCGGCGTGCGCTCGCTGCCGGAGAAGAGCACCATCGGCCTGTTCGCGGGCGGCCAGCCGCTGCCCGCGCAGTTCGGCGCCGACTGGGTCTGGGGTCCGGGCGATGCCAAGGCCGACCACCTGCTCGACGCCGAGATGGTCTTCGTGGGCTATGGCATCAACGCGCCGGAAGAAGGCTGGGACGATTTCAAGGGCCAGGACTTCAAGGGCAAGGTGCTGGTGATGATGGTGAACGATCCGAAGCCGACCGCCGCCGAACCCAAGCGCTTCAACGGCGAGGGCCTGACCTACTACGGCCGCTGGACGTATAAACTGGAAGAAGCGGCGCGCCAGGGCGCGGCCGGCGTCCTGCTGATCCACACCGACGCCTCGGCGTCGTACGGCTGGAGCGTGGTGCAGAACAGCTGGGCCAACGCCGAGCGCTTCCAGCTGGCCGAGGGCAAGCTGGGCACCGGCCTGCAAGGCTGGATGACCGACGCCACCGCACGCAAGCTGTTCGCCGCCAGCGGCCAGGACCTCGACAAGCTGCGCGCGGCCGCCGAAGACAAGGGCTTCAAGCCGGTCGTGCTGAACGCGCGCGTGAAGGGCGAGGCGCGCGCCGAAGTGCGCACCCTGAACGAGTTCAACGTGGCCGGCATCGTGCCGGGCACCGATCCGAAGCTGAAGGACGAGCTGGTGGTCTACAGCGCGCACTGGGACCACATGGGCAAGCAGGGTACCGAGGGCGACACCATCTTCAACGGCGCCGTCGACAATGCATCCGGCACCGCCGCCCTGCTGGCGATGGCGCAGGAAGCCGTGCGCAACCCGGCCAAGCGCAGCCAGATGTTCCTGTGGGTCGCGGCCGAGGAACAGGGCCTGCTGGGCAGCGCGGCCTATGCCGCCGCGCCGCTGTGGCCGATCGAGAAGACAGTGGCCAACCTGAACCTGGACAGCCTGAACTTCGTGGGACTGGTCAAGGACGTGAGCACCCCGGGCAGCGAGCGCAGCGACCTGGGCGCGATGGCGGCCGCCACCGCACAGAAGATGGGCATGAGCATCGCCCCGAGCCGCCCCGACCTGGGCGGCGGCTACTTCCGCAGCGACCACTTCAGCTTCGCCAAGGCCGGCGTGCCGGCGTTCTCGGTGGGCGCGGGTTCAAGCTGGGTGAAGGATGTGGAAGCGAGCAACGCCAAGCGCAAGGCCTACGGCGCCCGCTACCACCAGGCCAACGACGAATACGATCCGACCTGGGACCTGTCGGGCATGGTGCAGCAGGCGCAGTTCACGCTGAACCTGGGACGCATGGTGGCGGATTCGCCGAAGGCGCCGCAGTGGAAGGCGGGGGATCCGTTCGGCAAGGGCCGCACCGCGGCAAAATAAACAGTTGTAGGGTGGGCGGGTCTCCCGCCCACGCGTTCAAATCACGTATGAAATGACGGCGCGTTTGCTCGCCGGCCGGTTGAACGCGCGGTCGGCGAAGCCGACCACCCTACGGTTCGCAGCAATTCACATGCCGCCGTTCAGGGCAGCATCGACCCCGTCTCGCGGTAGCGCACATGCCACGAGAACGCCTTCTCCAGCACGTGCGGCGTCTGTCCCCCGCCCCGGTTCGCCTCTTCCACATACTCCCGCAGCATCCCCTTGTACGGCTCGGCCACGCAGTTGTCGATGATGCGCTGCGCCCGTTCGCGCGGCGCCAGTCCGCGCAGGTCGGCCAGGCCGACTTCGGTGACGACGATGTCGACATCGTGCTCGTTGTGGTCCACGTGCGAGACCATCGGCACGATGCTCGAGATCTTGCCGCCCTTGGCCACCGACTTGGTGGCGAACACCGACAGATAGGCGTTGCGCGCGAAGTCGCCCGAGCCGCCGATGCCGTTCATCATGTGGGTGCCCGACACGTGGGTCGAGTTGACGTTGCCGTAGATGTCGAACTCGAGCGCCGTGTTGATGGCGATGATGCCGAGGCGGCGCACGACTTCGGGATGGTTGCTCACCTCTTGCGGGCGCAGCACCAGGCGGTCCTTGTAGCGCTCGAGGTTGCCGAACACTTCGCGGCCCTTGGCTTCGGACACCGTGATCGAGGAACCGGAGGCAAAATCCAGCTTGCCAGAGTCGAACAGCTCGAAGGTCGAATCCTGCAGCACTTCCGAATACATGGTCAGGTGCTTGAACGGTCCGTCGTTCAGGCCCGACACCACCGCGTTGGCGATGGTGCCGATGCCGGCCTGGATCGGCATCAGGCTCTCGGTCAGGCGGCCCTGGGCGATCTCCGCGCCGAAGAAGTCGATCAGGTGTCCGGCGATGGCGGCGGTCTCAGCGTCCGGCGGCAGGATGGTCGAGGCGCTGTCGTGCTTCTCGGTGAAGACGATGGCAACAATCTTCTCCGGCGGGATCTCGATGGCGGTGGTGCCGATGCGGTCGCTCACGTTCATGAGCGGCATCGGCTCGCGGCGCGGGCGGTGCTTCGGGATGAAGATGTCGTGCAGGCCCTCCAGCGCCGGCGACTGGCTCAGGTTGATCTCGACGATGACCTTGTCGGCCAGGATTGCGAAGCTGGCGCTGTTGCCGACCGAGGTGGTGGGGACGATGCCGCCGGTCTCGGTGATGGCCACCGCTTCGATCACGGCCACGTCGACCGGCGCGATCTGGCGGGTGCGCAGCAGTTCCACGGTCTCGGACAGGTGCTGGTCCACGAACATCACCTCGCCGCTGTTGATCGCCGCGCGCAGCGCCGGGTCGGTCTGGAAGGGCATGCGGCGCGCCAGGGCGCCCGATTCGGTCAGCTGCCTGTCGGTGTCGCCGCCGAGCGAGGCGCCGGTGATCAGGGTGATCTTCAGGGCTTCCTGGCGGGCGCGCTCGGCCAGCGCCAGCGGCACCGCCTTGGCGTCGCCGGCGCGGGTAAAGCCGCTCATGCCGACGGTCATGCCGTCGCGGATCCAGGCGGCCGCCTGGGCGGCGCTGGTGATGCGTTCGCGCAGCTGCGGCAGGCGGATGCGGTCGTGTAGAACGTGTTCGTCGTGGTGCATGTGGTCCTCGAAGGGGCTACGGAATTACATCAAACGGAAGTCGACCGCCTGCAGGGGCGGCGGAATGTCCTCGTCCTCCAGCGCGCTGCGCAGGTCGATCTCGATCGCGCGGCAGATCGCGTCCAGCGGCAGGTCGTTCGGCTCCATGCCGAAAGGTTCCTCGAGCTCGTCGCCGAGGGCGTCGAGGCCGAAGAAGGTGTAGGCCACGATCGCCACCACCACCGGTGTCATGAACTCGAGGGTGTCGACCAGGCCGAAGGGCAGCAGGAAGCAGTACATGTACGCGGTGCGGTGCAGCAGCACCGAGTACGAGAAGGGAATCGGCGTGTTCTTGATGCGCTCGCACGAGGCGGCGGCGGCCGTCATCGCCGACAGCGTGGCGTCGATGCCGGCGGCCAGGCAGGCGTCGATGCGGCCCGTCTGCACGCACTGGCCGAGGTCCTGGCCCATCTGCCGCATCAGGTAGTCCGGTTGGTTGGGCGCGCCCTGCATCCGGTCGAATTCGCGCGGCGCGAGGAAGCGCGCCAGCTGCGGGTCGGGCGGGTGCTGGCGCAGCAGGTCGCGCAGGGAGCCGCAGAAGGCGACGGCGCGCAGGACCATGCGCACCCGCACGTCCTGCAGGCCGTTGCGGGCCAGGGCCGGGCCCTCGCCCTGGATCAGTCCCGTGCACTGGCGCGCCAGGTTGCGGCTACGCAACACCAGTTCGCCCCACAGCTTGCGCCCTTCCCAGAAGCGGTCGTAGGCCGAATTGTTGCGAAAGCCGAGGAAGATCGCGAGCGGCAGGCCGATCAGGGTGAAGGGAATCGGGGTGACGGTGATCTTCAGGCCGCCGAGCACCCCGTGCGTCCAGGTGACCGCGATGGCGATCGCCACGTTCACGGCGAGGACGGGCAGGATGCGGTGCAGGACAGAGCCGCGCAGCAGCAGGAACAGCTTGAGGCCGGAGGGCCTGTCTCGGATAATCACGAACTTTGCCGCTTGAAAGAAGATACCGGCAGGCGCCGGCATTCGCTAATATGTTCGCAAGTTAATCACTAATATGTTAGCCAGTCAAGCTCATCGAACCGCCAATTGGAGTAAATCGTGTCCCGCCGCATAACAAACCGCGACCTGCCGCAGCAGTTCTTGAAGGCGCGCGACGCGCTGATGTCACACTTTCGCCCGGTGCTGAACCACTTCGGCGTGACCGAGCAGCAGTGGCGCATCCTGCGCGCCCTGGACGAGCATGAACAGCTCGAGCCGCGCGAATTGTGCGAGCTGTGCCAGATCCTGAGCCCGAGCATGGCCGGGGTGCTGGCGCGCATGGAAGAAGTCGGCCTGGTGCAGCGCCAGCGCGTGGCGGCCGATGCGCGCCGGGTGATGGTGAGCCTGGCGCCGAAGGGCGACGCGCTGTTCGACGAGATCGCGCCGCTGATCGAACGTCAGTACCGCTTGATGGAAAAGACGTGGGGAAAAGACGTGCTGGACGGCCTGTCGAGCGCCCTGGCCGGCTTCATCGCGGCGCAGGCGACCCCGGTGCCGCAGGTGGAACTGCCGAAGCACCACGCTCCGGCGGACGAGTGAATTCCGCCCCGGCGGCAGGATGCCGGAGCGTTGCAGGCGTGAAATATTATTTCATTTTCTTATGAAGAATGAAATTTAATTTCACGCCCTGAGCTTGCCGGGAAGCTTACTGGATCACGCCGCAGGCGATCCGTCCGCCCCCGCCGCCCAGCGGCGCCGGATGGTCGGCGTGGTTGTCGCCGCCCGCATGGATCATCAGGGCCTTGCCCTTGACGTCCGCCAGCTTCAGGCGCGGCGCCAGCACCGGGTTGGTGGCGTTGCCCTTGTCGTCCACCGTCAGGGCCGGCAGGTCGCCAAGATGGCCCTCGCCCCAGGGCAGGCCGTGCTTGCCGGTCTTGGCCGGATCGAGGTGGCCGCCGGCGGCGCCCGCGGGCACCGTCTTGCCGTCCTTCTGGTTCGGGCCGCAGCTGCCGTTTTCATGCACGTGGAAGCCGTGCAGGCCGGCTGGCAGCTTGGTCAGCGCCGGGGTGAACACGAGGCCGTACTTGGTCTCGCTGACGGTGACGGTGCCGACATCGGCGCCCTCTCCCTTGTCGGTGGCCATCTTCATGGTCACCTTCATGTCGGCGGCGTTGGCAAGGGCGCAGCTAGCGCCCAGCACGGCGGCGCACATCCATCGAATGTTCATGCAAACCTCCTTCAAGATCCGGTTGAGATAATAAAATGCCACGCAAGTGTATTCCATCTCACCCGATGGGGGATGTCCCGGAGGGCGGGCCGCCTCAGCTGACGCCTGCGATATCCGGTTCCTGCGTCACACCCTGTTGCGCCGTCTGCGGCGAGGGCCGGCACTGCGGCAGCCGGGCCAGGGTGTCCGACAGCGCCCGGAATTCCACCGGCTTGACCAGGTGGTGCTCGAAACCGGCCTGCTTCGACAGATCGCGGTCGCGCGCCTGGCCGTAGCCGGTGAGCGCGATGAAGCTGGCCGTCGGATGGTCGCGGCGCAGGCGGCGCGCCAGCTCGTAGCCGGTCATGTCCGGCAGGCCGATGTCGAGGATGAAGGCGTGGGTGTCGAGGATGTCCGTGGACGCCAGCGTGCGCATGGCGCCGTCGAACACGTGCACGGTATGCCCCTGCTCGCGCAGCAGCTCCGCCAGCGACTGGGCCGCGTCGACATTGTCGTCGACGATGGTGAGCGTGCACGGCGCGACCGGCTGCGAAGCCGGCGCCAGGCGCAGCGACACCGGCGCCACGGTGGACTCGATCTCCCGGGTCAAGGGCAGCAGCACCGACACCGCGGAACCCAGGTTGGGCCCGTCGCTGTGCGCTTCCACCTGGCCGCCGTGCATCTGGACGATGGTCTTGACCAGCGCCAGGCCGATCCCGAGGCCGCCCTGCGAGCGGTCAGGCGTGCGCTCGGCCTGGGTGAACAGGTCGAACACGTGCGGCAGCAGCTTGGCGTCCATGCCGGCGCCGTTGTCGATGACGGTCATGCGCGCCTGTTCCGGACCGGCTTCCAGGCGCAGCGTAATCTTGCCGCCCTGCGGCGTGTACTTGGCCGCGTTGTTCAGCAGGTTCACCAGCACCTGCACCAGGCGCGTGCGGTCGCCCGCCACCACCACCGGATGCATGGGCGCTTCCACCGCCAGCGCGTGCTTGCGCTCCTCGATATGCGGGCGCGCCTGCTCGACCGCGGCGCGCAGCACGCCGGTCAGTTCGAGCGTCTCGGTCTCGAGCTTGACCAGGCCGCGCGTGACCCGCGACACATCCAGCAGGTCGTCCACCAGCTCCGTCATGTGGCGCACCTGGCGCGAGATGATGCTGCTGGCCTTCAGGCGCAGGTTCTCGTCGACGCTGGGCATGCGCAGCAGCTGGGCCGCATTGGTGATCGGCGCCAGCGGATTGCGCAGCTCGTGCGCCAGCATGGCCAGGAACTCGTCCTTCATCTTGCTGTGGCGCTCGGCCTCGGCCCTGGCGGCGCGCTCGCTGGCCAGGATGCCGTCGCGCTCGCGGGCCGCGCGCTGCGCCAGCTCGTACAGGCGCGCGTTGTCGATCGCCACCGCGGCCTGGGCCACGAAGCCGGCGATGAGCTGCTCGGTGCGCTCGTCGAACATCTTCGGCTGCGAGTGGCCGAAGAACAGGCCGCCCAGCACCTCGCCCGAACGCGAGTTGACCGAAGCGGCCAGGTAGCTGCGCACCGGCAGGTGGCCTTTCGGCATGCCATGGTGCGGCCCCATGCGCCCATAGCGCGGATCCTTGGTGATGTCGTCGCTGCGCACCGGCGCGCCGCCGTTGAAGGTGGGCGCGAAGACCGGGGTCGGGCGCGGGTGGCCGAATCCTTCAAAGGCCTCGCGGGGTGCGCCGCAGAGCGTATATAGCAAGTAGGCGTCGCCGTTGGCGTCCTTGCCGTTGTAGAAGAAGGCGCCGAATTCGGCGCCGGTCAGCGCGGTGGCGGCGTCGGTGACGGACTGCAGCAGGGTGTCGATGTCGAGCGTGGAGGCCAGCACCTTGCCAGCGCGGTTGAGCAGCTCGAGCATGCGGGTCTCTTCGCGCAGCGCTTCCTCGGCGCGGATGCGGCGCAAGGCTTCCCAGGTGCGGCGCGCCAGGTCTTCGGCCAGGGTGCGCTCATCAATGGTCCAGCGGTAGGGATAGTCCTTGTAGAGGAAGCCGGCGCCATGCAGGCGGTCGCCGTCCTTCAGCGGGATCACCACCACCGAACGGATGCCGAGCATCAGGCAGGGCTTGGCGACGGCCGCGCATTCCGGATCGGTCGAGACGTCATTGATGCAGATGGTGGCGCCGCCGCGCAGCGCCTCGATCTGGCTCGGCGACAGCATGTCGATCGGCAGCGTGCCCTGGGCGCCGCCAGTCTCGACGCCGTCCTTCCACTCTTCCTTGACGGTGAAAGTGCGCTTGCCCTCGTCGAGTTCGACGTAGGCGACGTTGGAGCCGGTGAAGTATTCGCTGGTGAGACGGATGGTCGCCTTCAGCATCGGAGCGAACTCGGTCTCGCGGCGCAGGGTGTCGGCCAGCTTGAGCTGGTAGGTCTGGCGGCGCTCGCCCAGCACGGCCCTGGTGGTCTCCACCAGGGTGGCCAGCACGCCGCCGATGCTGCCGTCGTTGCCGTAGACCGGGCTGTAGGAATGGCTGAAGTAGCACCGCTCCGGATAGCCGTTGCGGTGCAGGGTCATCATGAATTCGTCGTGGCCGAAGGTGGCGCCCTGGCGCACCTGCTCCCACAGCGGCGCGATGGTCGGCCAGGCCTCGGGCCAGGTGACGCGGGTGTCGTTGCCCAGCGCGCCCTCGAACTTGGCGCCGAGGATGGGCATGTAGGCGTCGTTGAAGAACTGGACGTAGCCATCGCCCCAGGCGAGGTAGGCCGGCATGTGCAGGTCGAGCACGGTGCGCACGGCGTGTTTCAGGCTTTGGGGCCAACTGCTGACGGGGCCGACCGGGGTGGTCTCCCAGGGATGGGCGCGCATGCGGCGCTCCATTTCCGACATGGTCGTCGATGCGCTTGCAGCATCGGAAGCCGCGTCAAAGGGCCAAGGCATGGTGCTCGCTGGGCAATGAATGTGAATGGATCGCTAACTCAGCTGTGGATCATAGCAGTCATTACAGGGGATGGGCGTACGGATGAGTTAAATGGATAACATCGTGTCGTCATTGTGTCTGTGCGTTTGCGCCCTACCCTGGGTGGGTAAGTTGGCGCTGTACGGGCTGGGTTTGCCCGCTTGAGGTGGTGAGTCGATTTAGAATGGTTTTCTCGGTCAGTCAGGGCTGTCTCTTCAGCGAAAGGAATCCTCATGAATCGTTCTCTCCTGCTCGTCGCTCTGCTTGGCCTGATGGCGCCGCTGGCGCAAGCGGACGAGCCTTCCTTGTGCACCTCGGTGTGCGCATCCGAGAAGCAGCAATGCACGAGCCGTGCAAGCCGGCTGACCGGGTTCGACAAGCTGCCGCCGGTCGAGGAAAAGAACGGGTTTGCGCGTGTAGCAAACCATGGGCAGGTGGAGTCGGTGCCGGCGCGGGCGGCGGAGCAGTCCGATTTCCACAAGCGCAAACGGGAAAGGCTCGATGCCTGCGATGCGAGCTATCTGAGATGCACGCGTGCGTGTGCTCCGACCACCTCGTCCATCGCTACCAAGGTCGTGCCGAAACAGTGAACTGGAGTATGCAGGTGAGCCGGGCGATCGGTCGAGCCGGGTATGTTCGTAAAAGAACATCGGCAAAAAAACGGCACCCCTAGGGGTGCCGTCTTCATTTCAGCTAGCTACAGCGATCACTCGCCATCGCCCTGATGCTGCTCAACCGAAGCCGCAGCATTCTGCTGGTCTTCCATCGCCTGCAGCTCGGCGGCCATGTTGGCCTTCTCTTGCTGCAGCAGTGCCTGGCGCTCTTCCGCCTCCCACACTTCCTTCTCCTTGCGGGCACGGTGGAATGCCAGGCCGGTACCGCCAGGGATCAGGCGGCCGACGATGACGTTTTCCTTCAGGCCGCGCAGGCCGTCGCGCTTGCCCATGATCGCCGCTTCGGTGAGGACGCGGGTGGTTTCCTGGAACGATGCGGCCGAGATGAACGAGTCGGTCGACAGCGATGCCTTGGTAATACCCAGCAGCACGTTTTCGTAGGTTGCCGGCAGCTTGCCTGCGGCTTCCATGCGATCGTTCTCTTCCAGCAGCTCCGAACGCTCCACCTGCTCGCCGACGATGTAGTCGGTGTCGCCGGCGTCGACGATCACGACGCGGCGCAGCATCTGGCGAACGATCACCTCGATGTGCTTGTCGTTGATCTTCACGCCCTGCAGACGGTACACGTCCTGCACTTCGTCCACGATGTAGCGGGCCAGCGCTTCGATACCCAGCAGGCGCAGGATGTCCTGCGGATCGGCCGGACCGTCGACGATCATCTCGCCCTTGTTCACCACCTGGCCGTCGTGCACCAGCACTTGCTTGTCCTTGGTGATCAGGAACTCGTGCTTGTTGCCGTCCATGTCGGTGATTTCCAGGCGCTGCTTGCCCTTGGTCTCTTTACCGAACGCGACGGTACCGGTGACTTCGGCCAGCATGCCCGCGTCTTTCGGCGAACGTGCTTCGAACAGTTCGGCAACGCGCGGCAGACCACCGGTAATGTCACGGGTCTTCTGCGATTCGGTCGGGATACGTGCCAGCACTTCACCCACCGAGACTTGCTGACCGTCCTTGACCATGATCAGCGCGCCGACCTGGAAGCCGATCGTCACGGCGTGTTCGGTGCCGGCGATCTTCACTTCCTGGCCTTCTTCGTTCAGCAGCTTGACCTGCGGACGCAGGACCTTGCCCGAACCGCGGCGCTTCGGATCGATCGCCACCAGGGTCGACAGGCCGGTCACTTCGTCGACCTGGCGAGCGACGGTGACGCCCTCTTCCACGTTTTCGAACTTGATGGTGCCTGCGTACTCGGTAATGATCGGACGGGTCAGCGGATCCCAGGTCGACAGCGGGGTGCCGGCCTTGACGACCTGGCCGTCCTTGACGATCAGGGTCGCGCCGTACGGCACCTTGTGACGCTCGCGCTCACGGCCGTGGTCGTCGGTGATCAGGACTTCGCCCGAACGCGAGATGACGATCTGCGCGCCCTTGCCGTTGGTGACGTAACGCATGGTCGCGGTGAAGCGGACCGTGCCGTTCGACTTGGCTTCGACCGACGAGGCCACTGCCGCACGCGATGCCGCACCACCGATGTGGAAGGTACGCATGGTCAGCTGGGTACCCGGCTCACCGATCGACTGTGCCGCCACCACACCGACTGCTTCGCCGGCGTTGACCAGCAGGCCGCGGCCGAGGTCACGGCCGTAGCACTTGGCGCACAGGCCGTAGCGGGTGTCGCAGTTCAGCGGGGTGCGGACCTTCACTTCGTCGATGCCGACGCGTTCGATCTCTTCGACCATGTCTTCGTCCAGCAGCGTGCCGGCTTCGAACAGGGTTTCCTGGGTTTCCGGATTCACAATGTCGGTACCGGCGACGCGGCCGAGGATACGGTCGCGCAGCGGCTCGATGACTTCACCGCCTTCGACCATCGCCTTCATGTGCGTGCCGTTGGTGGTGCCGCAATCGTCCTCGATCACCACCAGATCCTGGGTCACGTCGACCAGGCGGCGGGTCAGGTAACCCGAGTTCGCGGTCTTCAGTGCCGTATCCGCCAGACCTTTACGAGCGCCGTGGGTCGAGATGAAGTACTGCAGAACGTTCAAGCCTTCGCGGAAGTTCGCGGTAATCGGGGTTTCGATAATCGAACCGTCCGGCTTGGCCATCAGGCCTCGCATACCGGCCAGCTGGCGGATCTGGGCTGCCGAACCACGGGCGCCCGAGTCGGCCATCATGTAAATCGCGTTGAACGATTCCTGGGTGCCTTCGGTGCCATCGCGCTTGGTGACCGGCTCCACTTTCAGCTGGTCCATCATCGCCTTGCCGACTTCGTCCGAGGTCTTGCCCCAGATGTCGACGACCTTGTTGTAACGCTCGCCGGCGGTGACCAGACCCGAGGCGTACTGCTGCTCGATCTGCTTCACTTCCGCTTCGGCGGTCGCGATCATGCCCTTCTTGACGTCCGGGATCAGCATGTCGTCGACGGCGATCGAGATGCCGGCGCGGGTCGCCAGGCGGAAGCCCGACTGCATCAGCTTGTCCGCGAAGACAACGGTCGCACGCAGGCCGCACTTGCGGAACGACGTGTTGATCAGCTTCGAGATTTCCTTCTTCTTCAGCGCGCGGTTCAGCACCGAGAACGGCAGGCCTTTCGGCAGGATCTCGGACAGGATGGCGCGGCCGACGGTGGTCTCGTAGCGGGTCACGGTCTTGTCGAATTCGCCCTCGGCGTTCTTCGGGTACTCCGTGATACGCACCGTGATGCGGGTGGCCAGCTCGACTTCCTTGTTGTCGTACGCGCGGATGACTTCCGACACGTCCGGGAACATCATGCCTTCGCCCTTGGCGTTGATCGCCTCGCGGGTCGCGTAGTACAGACCCAGCACGATATCCTGCGACGGGACGATCGACGGTTCGCCGTTCGACGGGAACAGGATGTTGTTCGAAGCCAGCATCAGGGTGCGGGCTTCCATCTGCGCTTCGATCGACAGCGGCACGTGGACTGCCATCTGGTCACCGTCGAAGTCGGCGTTGAACGCCGCGCAGACCAGCGGGTGCAGCTGGATGGCCTTGCCTTCGATCAGGACCGGCTCGAACGCCTGGATACCGAGACGGTGCAGGGTCGGCGCACGGTTCAGCATGACCGGGTGCTCTTTGATGACCTCTTCCAGGATGTCCCAGACCACCGGTTCCTGGATTTCGACCAGCTTCTTGGCTGCCTTGATGGTGGTCGCGAGACCCATCAGTTCGAGCTTGTTGAAGATGAAGGGCTTGAACAGTTCCAGGGCCATCAGCTTCGGCAGGCCGCACTGGTGCAGTTTCAGCTGCGGACCGACCACGATGACCGAACGGCCCGAATAGTCGACGCGCTTGCCCAGCAGGTTCTGACGGAAGCGGCCGCCCTTACCCTTGATCATTTCGGCCAGCGACTTCAGCGGACGCTTGTTGGCGCCGGTCATCGCCTTGCCGCGACGGCCGTTGTCCAGCAGCGAGTCCACTGCTTCCTGCAGCATGCGCTTCTCGTTACGCGTAATGATTTCCGGCGCGCGCAGTTCCATCAGGCGCTTCAGGCGGTTGTTACGGTTGATGACGCGGCGATACAGGTCGTTCAGGTCGGAGGTCGCGAAACGGCCGCCATCCAGCGGGACGAGCGGACGCAGCTCCGGCGGCAGGACCGGGAGCACTTCCATGATCATCCACTCAGGCTTGATGCCCGAGCGCTGGAACGCCTCGAGCACCTTCAGGCGCTTGGCGTATTTCTTGATCTTGGCTTCGGATTTCGACTCTTTCAGCTCGACGCGCAGGGCTTCGGCATCGCGGTGGATGTCGATCGAGCGCAGCAGTTCACGGATGCCTTCGGCGCCCATGAATGCGGTGAAGTCGTCGCCGTACTCTTCGTACTTGGCGGCGTAGTCGTCTTCCGACATGATCTGGCACTTCTTCAGCGGGGTCATGCCAGGATCGGTCACGACGTAGGCTTCGAAGTACAGCACGCGTTCGATGTCGCGCAGGGTCATGTCCAGGACCATGCCCAGACGCGACGGCAGCGACTTCAGGAACCAGATGTGGGCGGTCGGCGAGGCCAGCTCGATGTGGCCCATGCGCTCGCGGCGCACCTTGGCCAGTGTGACTTCGACGCCGCACTTCTCGCAGATGACGCCGCGGTGCTTCAGGCGCTTGTACTTGCCGCACAGGCATTCGTAGTCCTTGATCGGACCAAAGATCTTGGCGCAGAACAGGCCGTCGCGCTCAGGCTTGAAGGTGCGGTAGTTGATGGTTTCCGGCTTCTTGACTTCGCCGAACGACCAGGAACGGATTTTTTCAGGCGAGGCGAGGCCGATCTTGATGGCGTCGAAGCTCTCGTTTTGCTGAACTTGCTTGAATAGATCGAGCAGTGCTTTCATGTATCACTCCAGGTGATTGAATTCTGTACTTGGTACTACTTCCGCCAGGTTCTCACCGATTTTCGCCGGTGCTTGCCAGACCCACTACCCTTGAAAGCGTCATCCCCGCGCCGGCGGGGATCCAAGTAAGCCGGTATGCACCGGGCTCAGGCCCCAACCTGCGTCGGGGCGACGTTTCAAAGGCAGCAGGCCGGGCCCGAAGGCTGGCGGCCATGCTGGCCCTGCTTAGTTGCGCTCGAGATCGATATCGATACCCAGCGAACGGATTTCCTTCACCAGCACGTTGAACGATTCCGGCATGCCGGCATCGATCACGTGATCGCCCTTGACCAGGTTCTCGTAAACCTTGGTACGGCCATTCACGTCGTCCGACTTCACAGTCAGCATTTCCTGCAGCACGTAGGACGCGCCGTAGGCTTCCAGTGCCCACACCTCCATCTCACCGAAGCGCTGGCCACCGAACTGGGCCTTACCGCCCAGCGGCTGCTGCGTCACCAGCGAGTACGGGCCGGTCGAACGGGCGTGCATCTTGTCGTCGACCAGGTGGTGCAGCTTCAGCATGTGCATGAAGCCGACGGTGACCTTGCGCTCGAATGCTTCGCCGGTGCGGCCGTCGAACATCGTGACCTGGTTCTTCGACGGGGTCATGCCCAGGTGGGCAGCGATGTCGTCCGGGAACGCCAGGTCCAGCATGCGGCGGATGTCGTCCTCGTGGGCGCCGTCGAACACCGGGGTCGCGAACGGCACGCCGTTCTTGAGGTTGTGCGCCAGGCTCAGGATCTCTTCATCGCTGAAGCTGTCCAGGTCTTCCTTGCGGCCGGTTTCGTTATAGATCTTGCCCAGGAAGACGCGCAGGTCCGCTGCCTTCGCTTGCGCCTGCAGCATTTCGCCGATGCGCCAGCCCAGGCCCTTGGCCGCCCAACCGAGGTGGGTTTCCAGGATCTGGCCGACGTTCATACGCGACGGAACGCCCAGCGGGTTCAGCACGACGTCTGCCGGACGGCCATCGGCCATGAACGGCATGTCTTCGACCGGCACGATACGCGAGACCACACCCTTGTTACCGTGGCGGCCCGCCATCTTGTCGCCCGACTGCAGGCGGCGCTTGACGGCCAGGTAGACCTTGACCATCTTCTGCACGCCAGGCTGCAGTTCGTCGCCCTGGGTCAGCTTCTTGCGCTTCTCTTCGAAGGCCAGGTCGAACTGGTGGCGCTTCTCGTTGATCGACTCCTTGATCGCTTCCAGTGCGTTGGCGGTCTCGTCGTCGGCCGGACGGATATCGAACCAGTGGAACTTGTCCAGGTCGGCCAGGTATTCGGCGGTGATCGCGGCACCCTTGGCCAGCTTCTTCGGACCGCCGTTGACCACTTTACCGATCAGCATGCGCTCCAGACGCTGGAAGGCGTCGCCTTCCACGATACGCATCTGGTCGTTCAGGTCCAGGCGGTAGCGCTTCAGCTCGTCGTCGATGATCTGCTGGGCGCGCTTGTCGCGCTGGATGCCTTCGCGGGTGAACACCTGCACGTCGATGACGGTGCCGACCATGCCCGACGGCACGCGCAGCGAGGTGTCCTTCACGTCCGAGGCCTTTTCGCCGAAGATCGCGCGCAGCAGCTTCTCTTCCGGGGTCAGCTGGGTCTCACCCTTCGGGGTGACCTTACCGACCAGCACGTCGCCGGCTTGCACTTCGGCGCCGATGTACACGATGCCCGATTCGTCCAGGCGTGCCAGCTGGTTCTCGGCCAGGTTCGAGATGTCGCGGGTGATTTCTTCCGCGCCCAGCTTGGTGTCGCGGGCGACCACGCTCAGTTCCTCGATGTGGATCGAGGTGTAGCGGTCGTCCTTGACCACGTTTTCCGAGATCAGGATCGAGTCTTCGAAGTTCAGGCCGTTCCACGGCATGAACGCCACCAGCATGTTCTGGCCCAGTGCCAGTTCGCCCAGGTCGGTCGAGGCGCCGTCGGCGATGACGTCGCCACGGACCACGCGGTCGCCCACTTGCACGATCGGACGCTGGTTGATGTTGGTGTTCTGGTTCGAACGGGTGTACTTGATCAGGTTGTAGATGTCCACACCGACTTCGCCGGCTTGCGCCTCGTCGTCGTTGACGCGGATGACCACGCGGCCCGCGTCGATGTAGTCCACCACGCCGCCGCGCAGGGCCTGCACGGTGGTGCCCGAGTCGACCGCCACGGTGCGCTCGATGCCGGTACCGACGACGGCCTTTTCCGGACGCAGGCAAGGCACGGCCTGGCGCTGCATGTTGGCGCCCATCAGTGCACGGTTCGCGTCATCGTGCTCGAGGAACGGAATCAGGGAAGCCGCCACCGACACGATCTGGCCCGGGGCCACGTCCATGTACTGGATGCGCTCTGGGGAAACGAGGATGGTTTCGCCGGCTTCACGCGCCGACACCAGCTCGTCGACCAGTTGGCCTTCTTCATTGATCGCGGCGTTCGCCTGCGCAATGATGTAGCGGCCTTCTTCGATCGCCGACAGGTATTCGATCTTGTCGGTGACCTTCGAACCGTCGACCTTGCGGTACGGGGTTTCCAGGAAGCCGTATTCGTTCAGGCGGGCGTACAGTGCCAGCGAGTTGATCAGGCCGATGTTCGGGCCTTCAGGCGTTTCGATCGGGCACACGCGGCCGTAGTGGGTCGGGTGCACGTCGCGCACCTCGAAGCCGGCGCGTTCGCGGGTCAGGCCGCCCGGGCCCAGGGCCGAGACGCGGCGCTTGTGGGTGACTTCCGACAGCGGGTTGGTCTGGTCCATGAACTGCGACAGCTGCGACGAACCGAAGAACTCACGGATAGCTGCCGAGATCGGCTTGCTGTTGATCAGGTCGTGCGGCATCAGGTTGTCCGCTTCGGCCTGGCCGAGGCGTTCCTTGACGGCGCGTTCCACGCGCACCAGGCCGGCACGGAACTGGTTCTCAGCCAGTTCGCCGACGCAACGCACGCGGCGGTTGCCCAGGTGATCGATGTCGTCGACTTCGCCGCGGCCATTGCGCAGCTCGACCAGGATCTTGATCACGGCCAGGATGTCTTCGTTCGACAGGGTCATGTCGCCCACGAGTTCGTCACGGCCGATGCGGCGGTTGAACTTCATGCGGCCGACAGCCGACAGGTCGTAGCGTTCCGGCATGTAGAACAGGCCGTTGAACAGCGCTTCCACCGATTCTTCGGTCGGCGGTTCGCCAGGACGCATCATGCGGTAGATCGCCACGCGTGCGGCGGTCTGGTCGGCGGTGTCGTCGGTGCGCAGGGTCTGCGAGATGTAGGCGCCCTGGTCCAGGTCGTTGGTGTACAGCGTCTGGATGTCGGTCACGCCGGCGTCGCGCAGCTTGCCCAGCAGTTCTTCGGTCAGCTCGTCGTTGGCGACGGCGATGACTTCGCCGGTGTCCTGGTCGACGATGTTCTTGGCCAGCACGCGGCCCAGCAGGTAGTCTTCCGGCACCGAGATCGACTTGATGCCGGCGGCTTCGATGTCACGGACGTGCTTGGCGTTGATACGCTTGTCCTTGGTGACGATGGTCTTGCCCGACTTCGGATCGACGATGTCGAAGCGCGCGACTTCGCCGCGCAGGCGTTCGGACACGAACTCCAGCTCGCCGCCTTCATTGCGGAGGGTGAAATTGTCGAAGACGAAGAAGTTCGCCAGGATCTGCTCCGGCGTCATGCCGATGGCCTTCAGCAGGATCGTGACCGGCATCTTGCGGCGACGGTCGACGCGGAAGAACAGGATGTCCTTCGGATCGAACTCGAAGTCCAGCCAGGAGCCGCGGTAAGGAATGATACGGGCCGAGAACAGCAGCTTGCCCGACGAGTGGGTCTTGCCGCGGTCGTGTTCGAAGAACACGCCCGGCGAGCGGTGCAGCTGCGAGACGATGACGCGCTCGGTACCGTTGATGACGAACGAACCGTTCGTGGTCATCAGCGGCAGTTCGCCCATGTACACTTCCTGCTCTTTCATTTCCTTCACGACCGGCTTGGTCGGCGATTCCTTGTCCAGGATCACCAGACGCACCTTGGCGCGCAGCGGCGAAGCGAAGGTCAGGCCACGCTGCTGGCACTCTTTCACGTCAAACGCAGGGTCGCCCAGCACATAGGACAGGAACTCGAGGCGCGCAAAACCATTGTGCGACACGATCGGGAAGATGGAGCTGAAGGCGGACTGCAGGCCTTCGTTCTTGCGGACGGACGGAGCGGCGTCGGCCTGCAAGAAATTCTCGTAGGATTCGAGCTGGGTAGCCAGAAGATAAGGAACGTTGTGAACGTTGGCGCGCTTCGCGAACGACTTGCGAATGCGCTTCTTCTCAGTAAATGAGTAGTGCATGGACACTCCGTGAGTGACAGAAAGGATGAGAATTCAGGAATTGCCAGTGGTGGTCGCACCACACGCAAGGCCTGAAGCCTCTGCTTTCCCGCCAGGTGATTAAGACAGCCGTACTGCTGTGTTACGATATTTCTGAAGCCGGTGATGCTGGTGCTGCGAAAAACGGGTGTCGCTTGTGTTTGATGCAGGGACGACAAAAGAGCCAAAGCCGCATCCCCTCCCTTTCGGCAGGTTCCGCAAGCTTTGACTCCCGCGCTGGGCACCCTCGATGAGCGCCCAATGCATATGTATTACTTCAGCTCGGCCTTGGCGCCAGCTTCTTCCAGCTTCTTCTTGGCGGCTTCAGCGTCAGCTTTCGGCAGGGCTTCTTTCACGGTCTTCGGTGCGCCGTCGACGACGTCTTTGGCTTCCTTCAGGCCCAGGCCGGTGATTTCGCGGACTGCCTTGATGACGCCGACTTTGTTCGCGCCGACTTCGGTCAGGACAACGTTGAACTCGGTCTGCTCTTCAGCAGCAGCTGCGCCGCCAGCGGCACCGCCAGCTGCCGGTGCTGCCATTGCAGCTGCCGACACGCCGAACTTCTCTTCGAAAGCCTTGACCAGGTCGTTCAGTTCCATGACCGACATTGCGCCAACTGCGTCCAGGAACTCTTCTTTGCTAATTGCCATTTGAAACTCCAAATATTGTGTGTGTGTAGTACAGGTTTGGTTCTACTTGAACAGAAAGACGCGAAGCGATTACGCTTCGGCGGCTTCCGCTGCCGGAGCAGCGGCGCCTTCGCCTTTTTGTGCTGCAACTGCAGCCAGAACTCGTGCGAAGCCCGACACCGGTGCCTGCATGACGCCCAGCAGCTGGGCGATGAGGACTTCACGGCTCGGGATGCTTGCCAACGCGGTAACGCCAGCCACGTCGAGCGGCTTACCAGCGTAGTTACCGGCTTTCACGACCAGCTTGTCATTGGTTTTCGCGAAGTCAGCGATGACTTTAGCGGCAGCAACGGCGTCGTCCGAGATCGAGTAGATCAGCGGACCGGTCATGGCATCAGCCAGCGGGGCAAACTGCGTACCCTCAACCGAGCGACGAGCCAGCGTGTTCTTCAGAACACGCAGGTAGACGCCCTGGGCACGTGCGGTTGCACGGAGTTTGGTCAAGTGAGCAACCTGGATGCCACGGTACTCAGCCACGACGATGGTTTGCGCGGTTGCAACTTTAGCGCTTACCTCTTCGACGACGGCCTTTTTGTCATTCAGATTAAGACCCACGGTCAATCTCCTTAAATGATGCGAACAACATGTTCACATCGGTTCGAACACGGCGTCCGAAGTTAAGAAGTCAATCTAACGCGGATGAACTCACGCAGCGTGGACTACAAAACTTGTTCGGGTACACCATCTGCGTTGGGTGGTCTATTAACCTCCGCCACAATCAGAGGGAACAGAGCGCTTCGCGGTCTTTCCCCTTGTTGACGACGTCGGCCCAACGGTCTTTGATTGCCTGCCGGAGCGGCGATTTGCCCCGACAGCCCAAAGATGCGCCCCGCGATGTTTTGCGAGGACTTGATTCTGCTATTACTGAGCGGCGATCGACGCGTGGTCGACGCGCACGCCTGCACCCATGGTCGACGAGATCGCGACCTTGCGCAGGTAGACGCCCTTCGAGGTTGCCGGCTTGGCCTTGTTCAGGGCTTCCAGCAGCGCTGCCAGGTTGGTCTTCAGCTGCTCGTCCGAGAAGGACTTGCGGCCGATGGTGGCGTGCACGATACCAGCCTTGTCGGTACGGTACTGGACCTGACCGGCCTTGGCGTTCTTGACGGCGCCAGCCACGTCCGGGGTCACGGTGCCGACCTTCGGGTTCGGCATCAGGCCGCGCGGGCCCAGGATCTGGCCCAGGGTACCGACGATACGCATGGTGTCCGGCGAAGCGATCACGATGTCGAACGGCATGTTGCCCGCCTTGACCATCTCTGCCAGGTCTTCCATGCCGACGATGTCGGCGCCGGCTGCCTTGGCAGCTTCAGCCTTGTCGCCCGATGCGAACACGGCGACGCGCACGGTCTTGCCGGTGCCTGCTGGCAGGACGACCGAACCGCGAACCACCTGGTCCGACTTCTTCGGGTCCACGCCCAGTTGCACGGCGACGTCGATCGACTCGTTGAACTTGGCGGTGGCGAATTCCTTGACGATCGACACAGCGTTGTCGAACGCGTAGACCTTGTTACGGTCCACTTTTGCTTTCATTTCTTTGACGCGCTTGGACAGCTTAGCCATTACACACCCTCCACCGTGATGCCCATCGAACGTGCCGAGCCAGCGATGATACGCACTGCGGCGTCCATGTCGGCGGCGGTCAGGTCCGGCTGCTTGGTTTTTGCGATTTCTTCAGCCTGGGCACGGGTCAGCGAGCCAACCTTGTCGGTATGTGGCTTCGGCGAACCTTTGGTGATGCCAGCGGCTTTCTTGATCAGGTAGGTTGCCGGCGGGGTCTTCATCACGAAGGTGAAGGACTTGTCGGCGAACGCGGTGATCACGACAGGAATCGGCATGCCCGGCTCGAAACCCTGGGTCTGAGCGTTGAACGCCTTGCAGAATTCCATGATGTTCAGGCCGCGCTGGCCCAGTGCCGGGCCGATCGGTGGGGACGGGTTTGCTTTACCAGCTGCGACTTGCAGCTTGATAAAACCAATAATCTTCTTGGCCATGATGGCTCCTTGATTGGTTTTGAGTAGTAGCGCCCCACCACTACCACTCCGGCGGGGCTCCTCTTACCGGATTCCGCCTTGCTGCTGCGACGCTCCGATTTAAGCGCTTTAAACCTTTTCTACCTGCCCGAACTCCAGCTCCACCGGAGTTGCGCGACCGAAGATGGTGACAGACACACGCACCTTCGATTTTTCGTAGTTGACTTCCTCGACGTTGCCGTTGAAGTCGGTGAACGGGCCTTCCTTGATCCGGACCTGCTCGCCCACTTCGTACAGGACTTTTGGACGCGGCTTTTCGACGCCTTCCTGGACCTGCTGCATGATCTTGTCGATCTCGCGCGCCGGGATCGGCGTCGGCTTGTTCGACTTGCCACCGATGAAACCGGTGACCTTGCTGGTGTTCTTGACCAGGTGCCAGGTCTCGTCCGTCATTTCCATCTCAACCAGGACATAGCCCGGGAAGAAACGACGCTCGGAAACAGCCTTGGTGCCGTTGCGCATCTCGACGACTTCTTCCGTCGGCACCAGGATGCGACCGAACTGCTCCTGCATGCCCGCGCGCTCGATGCGCTCGGTTAGGGCGCGCATGACGCTCTTTTCCATGCCCGAGTAGACATGTACGACGTACCAGCGCTTGTTGCTGACCGGGACACTCACGGGAGCCGCACCAGCGTCTTGCGCCGGGTCTTGGCCCGGCGCGTTGTCTTGCACGTTATCGCTCATCAGTTATTTCCATCCCAGGACCAGGTCGTACAACAGGAATTCCAGAACCTTATCCGTGCCCCACAGGAAGATCGCAGTGACGACCACGAAGGCAAACACGATGCCGGTGATCTGGGTAGCTTCCCGACGGGTCGGCCAAACAACTTTCTTGGTCTCGCGCACCGACTCCTTGGCGAAGCTCAGGAAATCACGGCCGGTGGTCGAAGTCCACAAAAGCAGGACAGCAAAAACTAAACCAGCCACGAGGGCGCCGGCGGCGACCAAGGCTGGTTTGTTTTGGCCTTTCAGGTAAAAGAACCCGACAACGCCTGCAATCGTGGCAACTACCGCCAGGGCGACCTTGAACTTGTCATTCGAGGTGCTGACAGTTTGCACGGATTGATTGGACATTCTTCTTTACTTTCGGTGCTTACGCACCAGAATTCGGTGGCAGGGGCGGAGGGAATCGAACCCGCGACCTTCGGTTTTGGAGACCGACGCTCTGCCAATTGAGCTACACCCCTACGAAAACTTCTCGCTGAATCCAGCATTATACATGGTACGCGCGTACCACGCAATGCTGGTCGAGGGAGGCGTTGTTCTGCCTCCCTCTACCATCGCTGATTAGGCGATGATCTTGGCAACCACGCCGGCGCCGACGGTACGGCCGCCTTCGCGGATTGCGAAGCGCAGACCTTCTTCCATCGCGATCGGAGCGATCAGCTTGACGGTGATCGACACGTTGTCGCCTGGCATGACCATTTCTTTGTCGGCCGGCAGCACGATCGAACCGGTCACGTCAGTCGTACGGAAGTAGAACTGCGGACGGTAGTTGTTGAAGAACGGGGTGTGACGGCCGCCTTCGTCTTTCGACAGGACGTACACTTCGCCGGTGAAGTCGGTGTGCGGCTTGATCGAGCCCGGCTTGGCCAGAACCTGGCCACGCTGGACGTCTTCACGCTTGGTACCGCGCAGCAGCAGGCCGACGTTGTCGCCAGCTTGACCCTGGTCCAGCAGCTTGCGGAACATTTCCACGCCGGTGCAGGTGGTCTTGACGGTGTCAACGATACCGACGATTTCGATTTCTTCGCCGACCTTGATGATGCCGCGCTCGACACGACCGGTCACCACGGTACCGCGGCCCGAGATCGAGAACACGTCTTCCACCGGCATCAGGAAGGCGCCGTCAACGGCACGTTCCGGGGTCGGGATGTACGAATCCAGTGCTTCAGCCAGTTGCAGGATGGCGTCTTCACCCAGCGGACCAGCCTGGCCTTCCAGGGCCATACGTGCCGAACCCTTGATGATCGGCAGGTCGTCGCCCGGGAACTCGTACTTCGACAGCAGCTCGCGCACTTCCATTTCGACCAGTTCCAGCAGTTCTGCGTCGTCGACCAGGTCGCACTTGTTCAGGAACACGATGATGTACGGAACGCCAACCTGACGCGCCAGCAGGATGTGCTCGCGGGTCTGCGGCATCGGGCCGTCAGCGGCCGAGCACACCAGGATCGCGCCGTCCATCTGCGCAGCACCGGTAATCATGTTCTTGATGTAGTCGGCGTGGCCCGGGCAGTCGACGTGGGCGTAGTGACGGTTTGCGGTTTCGTATTCGACGTGCGCGGTGTTGATGGTGATGCCGCGTGCCTTCTCTTCCGGAGCCGCGTCGATCTGGTCGTAGGCCTTGGCTTCGCCGCCGAACTTCTTCGACAGAACGGTTGCGATTGCAGCCGTCAGGGTGGTTTTGCCGTGGTCAACGTGACCGATGGTGCCGACGTTGACGTGCGGCTTGGTCCGTTCGAATTTTTCCTTTGCCATTTCAGACTCCTAAGATCTAACGATTTTTTTGAGAATTACCAGGCACACCTGACGGACGAGTGCAACGCGACTGCCGTACAAAATTCTGGTGCCCTTGACGTGGATTGAACACGTGGCCTCTCCCTTACCAAGGGAGTGCTCTACCACTGAGCTACAAGGGCTTATTTTTTGCGGTTAGAAACACCGCACTAACTGGAGCGGGTGAAGGGAATCGAACCCTCGTCGTAAGCTTGGAAGGCTTCTGCTCTACCATTGAGCTACACCCGCGAGGTACAAATTCAATTCCTTCGACTCTTCTTTTTGGTGGTGGGGGCTGGATTCGAACCAGCGTACTCAGAGAGGGCAGATTTACAGTCTGCTGCCTTTAACCACTCGGCCACCCCACCGCGAAGAACCGCAGAGTATGAAGCAAGCTCAACGTAGTGTCAACTATGTTTCATCAGACTTTGTCTGGCTTCGCATAGCAGCGTTGCTTCGGGGCGTGATTGTAACGGGCGGGATGCAAAACCACAAGGGTGATTTTGCGGGAATTGCAGGGAATCGAAAAATGAGGGAATTTCGTAGGGTGGTCGGCTGCGCCGACCGCGCGTTCAGCCGGCGCAAGAACAGCCGCGCCACAGTGCATGTCGGAGTTGAACGCGCGTACGGCGGAGCCGTGCACCCTACGGTGCCAGCGCCGCCAGCACCTGCCCCTTGAGCGCCTTGATCAGGGCCGTCTCATCCGGCGGCACGCCCTCCGGCGCCGCCAGCGTGCGGTCCGCATAGAACAGCCCCAGCTGCACCTTGCCCACCACCAGCGGCAAGACGATGAAGCAGCGCGCATCCGGCAGCAGCCTGCGGTGCCACTCCGGCAGCAGGGCGCGGATCTTGGGGCTGGTGGCGTCCGAGATCATCAGGTCGGCGTCGTTCTCCATCGCCAGGTGGAACAGGTCGCGGCTGGGCGCGACCTGGAAGGCAAAGCCGGCCTGCATGCGCGCGCTGTCCTCGCCCAGCGCCAGGCGCGCCCGGTACTGGCCGCTCCTGGCGTCCTTCAGGCACACGGCCGCGAAGCGGTAGCCCAGCGCGCCGTACAGGGTCTCCAGCACCGCCAGCACCACGTCGTTGACCTTGCCGCCCGAGGCGCGCATCTGGGTCACGTCCTGCACGCCGGCCAGCAGCAGGTCGCGTGCATTCTTCGGCTTGCCGCTCGGATGCGTGCCGGCCTGCTCGTCCTCGCCGGCGTCGAGCGTGGCCAGCAGCAGCACGTTCGGCAGGCCGCCGCCCGCCTGCGCTTCGCTGCGCGGCGTGGGCTGCATGTTCATGCTCTCCAGCAGGCCGCGCATGCCGTCCTGCACCGTACTCATCAGTTCATCCATGCGGGCGCGGTCCAGGTCGAGGGCCTCGCCGTAGCGCCCCAGCAACGCCAGCGCCTCGTTCGAACCGGCCGGTTCGTGGGTCCTGGCCAGCAGGCGCGCCACGTCCAGGCCGAAGGCCGCCACCTGGCGCATCCATTCGCCGCGGTTGGCCGCCACCCGCAGGGCGGCGGGCGGCAGCGCGGCCTGGGCGCGCACGATCACGTCCGGGATCTTCCACTCGGCCAGCACCGCCTGCGACAGCGCGTCGTAGCTTGCCCCGAGAATCATTTGCGAGGCCTGCCCCACGGTATGCTTGCCGCCCGCGACCAGGGCGGCGATCTCGCGGTAGCGCTCGTGTTCGTGGCTGGCCACCAGCAGCGGGGCCAGGTTCTTGAACAGCGCGCAGATCGCCGCTTCCTCGGCGCCCTGGTAGAAGCTGTGGCGCGCCATCTCGCGCCCCACCAGGCTGGCGCACAGGGCCGCTTCCAGTTCCATGCGCACGCTGCCGGCGTGCTCCGAGCTGTCGAGCGCATCGACCAGCAGCATGGCCAGGGCCGTGGTCTTGACGTTGTCGAAGCCGAGCAGCGAGATGGCGCGCGAGATCGTCGTCACCGGGATGCCGCCCGGGGTGCGGTACTGGATGGTGTTGGACAGGCGCAGGATGCGCTGGGTAAGGGCCGGGTCCGAGACCACGTAATAGGCCAGGTCGTGGGTGCCCTGGTCCTCGCTCGAAGCCATCTCCACCACGCGGGCGATCGAGGCGCCGAGGGCGAACATCTCTTCGTCGCCGCACACCTTGTGCATCAGGGCGGCGCGCACGCGCCGGGTCGCGCCTTCCGGCGACGTCGAATCAAACATGGCTGCCATCGCGGCTCATCTTTCCTTATGCTGCTTTCCCCGCGGGGGCGGCTGCCGGCGCAGGGGCGGCCGGCCTGACCGGGCGCCCCTGCGCATTGCGTTCGTATTTCCTCAGTACCTGGTGATGCAGGGCCGACAGCGCGCCCAGCTTCGGGTTGCCTGGGTCGAGCTTGCGCACGTTGCCGATCAGGCTGACGGCCTGCTGGCCGAGCTTGTCTTCCCAGCCGTCGTGCTCGAGGCAGCGCAGGGTCGCCAGCGCGGCGTTGAAGGCCACCGCCGGGTTGTTCGGCAGCTTGGCCGCCGCTTCCAGCATCATGCCCACCGCGCCCTTGTAGTCGCCGCTGCGGGCGCGCGCCGCGCCGTCGGCCACCAGGTCGACCACGTGCTGGCGGCTTTCCTGTGCCAGCGTGCGCGCCAGGTCGGGGAAGCCCGCCCCTTCCAGCACGCTCATCGCGCGCAGCATGGCGGCGTCGCTCGAGGCATTGCGCATGACCTCGCGCACCAGGTCGGCGCCGCCTTCTTCCATGCCGTTCTCGAGGCAGGTGCGCGCCAGCTCCAGCTTCAGGTCGGACGACAATCCCGGCACGTCGGCGCAGGCCGCCAGGGCGGCCGCCAGGGAGTCGTTCAGGCGGGCTTCGTTGCCGGTGTACTCGTGCAGCAGGGCCGAGGAGATCGCGCTGCACAGCGCGGTGGCGGGACGGCCGCCCATCGAGCGGTCGAGGTCGCGGATGACCGAGGCCGCCGCCACCGGGTCGCCCTTCTTCACCAAGGTGCGCACCAGCTTGACGTGGTCTTCGGGGTCGCGGAATTCGGAATACCTGGCCTTGGCCACCACCTGCTTGAGCGCCTTTTCGGCCGCCGCCGTGTCGCCGGCCTCGAAGGCGGTCTCGCCCAGCGTGCGCAGGCGCCGCACCGCATGCGGCGACACCGCCACCGCGTCGACCAGCACGGCCTGGGACTTGTCCAGCTCGCCCACCGCCGCATGGGTGCGCGCCAGCCAGTCGTAGGCGTCGACAAAATTGCGGTTGGTATCGACCAGCTCTTGCAGCATGCCCTTGGCTTCGTCGAATTGCTTGCGCAGGAACAGGGTCTTGGCCAGGCCCAGCCGGGCCCAAGCGATCGCCTTGAGGTCGATGAGCTTGCGGTAGATCGGCTCGGCCTGGTCCGGCTCGCCCAGGAACACGTGCAGTTCGGCGCGCAGGCGCATGAAGTCGACCGCGTAGCGCGGGTGCCGGCGCTCGCCTTCGGCGCAGGCCTCGATCGCTTCGCGCTGGTCGCCCGCTTCCATCAGGGTATACACCGGCATGAAGGCGCCGCGGCGGTCGAGGGCGCGCGCGATGCGGTCGAGCAGGCGGTCGGCGGTGAAGGGTTTCAGGATGTAGTCGGTGGGCGCCAGCTCGGCGGCGCTGACCACCTTGCTGTGGTTGCCCTCGGCGGTCACCATGAAGAACATGGTTGACAGGGGCATCAGCTTGTGGTGGCGCACGTCCTCGAGCAGTTGCTGGCCATCCTGGCCGCCCTCGAGGTCGTATTCGCACAGGATCATGTCGAAGCTGCGCAGGCCAAGGTGCTTGACCGCCAGGTTGGACGAACTGGCGTGCTCGATGCGTGTCAGGCCACACATGTTGAGCATGCTGTGGATGTTGGCGCGCATGCCCGCGTGGGGCTCGATGATCAGGGCCGTGAGGCCTTCCAGTTCGTTCATGTGTCCGTAAGCCTGCGTTGGGCGTGCGGCAACGCTGCATTGGCGTTGCATCAGGGCAGTATATTACGGCTCTGGAACAAATCAGGTAAATTGGGTAAAGATGCAGCGCAACGATTGCTTATTGCGCGAAAAAACGACAGGCCTCAACCGCCCGGGGCGAAGGCCGCGGCCTGGCGCAGCGGCACGCGGCGGCCATTCAGGCACTCGGTCTTGCCGTCGCCGACGACGATGTTCTGGTAGCGCACTTCGTACTTCCCGGCGCTGAGCTTGTCGATCAGGAAAGTCGCACGCGCCTGCACGTAGGCGTGGCGCACGTTCGAACGGCGGTCGAGGTCGTAGAGCTTGACGAAGATCGGCGAGGCATTCGCGCTGTTGTCGATCATGAACTGCATCTCGCTGCCGCTGTTGCCCACCGGGTAGCCGGGCAGGTAGCCGGACTCGGCCGGCCAGGGGTCGCCGCTGGGGGCGGTCAGGGTCTGCAGGTCGGTGCCGCAGTCGGGCGCCTGCGCCGGCACCACCAGCTGGGTCACGGCGAGCGCCCGGATCTCGGGCGGCGGCGCCTTGCCGTCGCCTCCGAAACGGCGCGCCCAGCCTTCGGAGCTGGCGTCGGTGCCGAGCTCGTCGGGACGGTCACTGGGCATGCTTGCGGCCGCGCCCGCGCTCGCATCGGGCTTGCCGGCCCAGGCCAGCGCCGGCGGCAATTTGCCCTGCGGCGGCTCCATCAGGTAGACGGCGGCGGCCGCGCCGGCCAGGAAGCAGGTGGCCAGGCCCAGCCACCAACGCGGGTCGCGCATCAGGCGCGGACGCGGGCGCACCGCCGTGTCGGGCACGCGCGGCTCCCAGGCGTCGGGCCGCGGCTGGCGTCCCCCCTGCCCCGAGCCCTCTTCGGCGCCGGTGCTTTCCAGCCATTCGACTTCCCACTCTTCCGACGCGATCCATTCGTCGTGCTCCTTGCGGCGCACCGGGTCGGACAGGGTGTTGTAGGCGGTATTGACGATCGCCATGATGCGGGCGGCTTTTTCGTCGCCCGGATTCTTGTCGGGATGGTATTTCTGGCTGAGGGCCTTGTATGCCGCACGAATGACTTCCGCCGGCGCGCCGCGCGCGACCTTCAGGTTGTCATAGTGGGTATGGATCTTGGCCATAATCTTTCAGGTGCGCGGTTCCGTGGGCGCGGTTCCGTTGACGATCCGCGAACGCTCCGGGTTGTACAGCTTAGCCGGATTTGTGTCCGGAGCGCAAGATGTCAAAAATTCTACAGGCGGTGGGCGCGGTCCGCCCGCACGATAGCGTCAAGCAAGTCCACGTCCTGCCCCACCACCAGCACCTTGAACAGCTCGCCCATCTCGGCCGGCGACACCAGTTTCTGCACCGCCTTCGACTGCGGCAGGAAGCGCAGCGCATCCTGCGGGTCGGTTTCCATCAGCAGCTCGCCGATGCCGCAGCCGAGCAGGAAGGAGGCCTGGTTCATGTAGGCCAGCACCGGCAGGCCGGCTTTCTGGGATGCCAGCGCCATCGCGGTGAAGTCCACGTGGGCGGTGATGTCCTGCAGGCCGGGCAGGTAGAAGGGGTCCGGATGCGCATGGTGGCGGTAGTGGCACATCAGGGTGCCGCCCATGCGCTGGTCGAGGTAGTACTCGTGCGCCGGGAAGCCGTAGTCGAACAGGAAGGCGGCGCCGCGTCCCCCCTTCATCATGCTCGCCAGCGAGCCCATGAAGCCTTCGGCCACCGGGTGGATCTCGGTGACGTAGCCGTCCGGCAGGTGCTCGGCGTCGGGGATCTGGCGTGCCACGTGGCGCGCCAGATCCTCCGGCAGCGCCTGCTGCACGAAGGCGAAGGCGCCCTGGTCGACGGTGACCATCTGGCGCTGCCAGCGGCCGTCCTTGCGGATGACGAGTTCGACCGGCATCGCATCGAGCACCTCGTTGGCCAGCACCACCCCGCTGAAGCTGGCGGGCATGCCGTCCAGCCAGCGGACCTGCGGCAAGTCCTTCAGCGCTTCCTGCTGGCGCGCGCGCAGCTCGCCCGAGAGTTCGATGATGGTGTACGAGCGCACCTGCACGCCCATCTTCCCGAGGGCGGTGAGCACGTCGCGCGCCAGCTTGCCGGTGCCGGCGCCGAATTCGATGATGTCGGGCGCGCTTTGGGCGATAATAGCGGCTGCCGCGCGCGCCAACGCTGCCCCGAACAGGGACGAGATCTCGGGCGCGGTCGTAAAATCGCCGCTAGCCCCCAGTTTGGACGCGCCGCCGCTGTAGTACCCGAGTCTGGGTGCGTACAGCGCCAGTTCCATGAACCGTGAAAACGCCATCGCTCCGCCGAGCTGTTCGATCTCGGCGGCGATCAGTTGTTGCAGGGAGTGGGACGCGGCAAGGGCGTCGGGAGTAGGTGCGGGCAGGGACATGCCGGCATTGTAGCGAAACGGCAAACAAGCAGCATCTTTCAACCTCAGCACACATCAAGGCATGACCGAATCCGTCCACACCGCTTCGAGGGTCGCGCTCGTGACCGGCGCCGGCCGCCGCCTGGGGCGTGCGATCGCGCTCGGCCTGGCTGCCGCCGGCTGGGATGTCGCCGTGCACTACCGCCATTCCGAGCACGAGGCCATCGAGACGGCGCAAGCCATCCGGGGCCTCGGCCGGCGCGCCGCCCTGTTCCAGTGCGACCTGCTCGATGAAGCCGCGGTACGCGCCCTGCCCGGCCGGGTGGCGGCGGAACTGGGGCTGATCACCTGTGTGGTGAACAATGCATCGTTGTTCGAATACGACAGTGCCACCAGCTTTTCTCCGGCCCTGCTCGCCACTCACATGGGCGCGAACCTGACCGCGCCGCTGCTGCTGGCGCAGGCCCTGCACGCCGCCACCCCGGCAGATTCGCAGTCGGTGGTGATCAACCTGCTGGACCAGAAACTGTACAATCTCAACCCGGATTTTCTGTCGTACACGCTGTCGAAGGCGGCGCTGCACGCGGCCACCACGATGCTGGCGCAGGCGCTGGCGCCCGCGGTGCGCGTGGTCGGCGTGGCGCCGGGCATCACGATGGTGTCGGGCGAGCAGAGCGAGGAAGGCTTCGCGCGCGCGCACCGCATGACGCCGCTGGGCCGTTCCTCGACCCCGCAGGACATCGCCGATGCAGTGGTGTATGCCGCCGGGGCGCGCGCCGTGACCGGCACCACCCTGCTGGTCGACGGCGGCCAGCACCTGGCACCATTATCACGGGACGTGATGTTCCTGACTGAAAACAATCAATATTCCTAATAAGGCTTTACCATGTTATCCGCCCTGATCCACCCGAGCTTGCGCGACTGCCGCCGGCTGTTCCTGCGCAACTACGAAGTCATGATCAACATCGGCGTGCACGACTTCGAGAAGCGGGCGGAACAGCGTGTCCTGATCAACGTCGACCTGTACATCCCGCTCGAGCAGTCCACCCCGAAGGCCGACCAGCTGTCGGAAGTGGTCGACTACGATTTCATGCGCGAGACCATCGCCAGGCGCATCTCGAAAGGCCACATCCACCTGCAGGAAACACTGTGCGACGACGTGGTCAAGGCGATGTTGACGCACCCGCGGGTGCGCGCCGCGCGCGTGTCGACCATGAAGCCGGACGTCTACCCCGACTGCGAGGGCGTGGGCGTGGAAGTGTTCCAACTGAAGGAAGAAGCATGAGCGAAGCGGATCTCGATCAACTGAGCGCCGATGCCGCTAAAAAAGCGGAAAAGGTGGCGTTCGAGAACAACAAGCTGCACAAGCGCCTGTGTCGCCTGGTGGGCCAGGCGATCGGCGATTTCAACATGATCGAGGACGGCGACAAGGTGATGGTCTGCCTGTCGGGCGGCAAGGGTATGCGCACACTCTTGCCAGTGTAAAGATTGACCTATCAGATCGCTAACTACTAGGACTCAACCGGCGATCTTGCTTTACAGGATCGACAGGGCTGCATATGCTGGCTGATTTTGAGCCAGCATCGTTTGAAGACCTCCAAAACCAAACCCTCGCTGTCCGCAGGTGTCCGCGTCATCCGTGACGAGCTTGGTCAAGGCAAGAACCGTCGATCAGTCCGGCGCGCCCTCCTGGTCGACAAAGCTAGCGGACTACTCCACGAGCTCCCGACCATCTATATACTGCGCAAGTACGGGCAGAAGGCGTTACGTACGCAGATTACCGTTCTTTACGATCTTGCTTTCTACATAGAATGGGTCAAATTAAAAACCGACCGCAACGAAGCGGCGCGTGCCAAGACGCCCGGTGTCGCCGTTTGGCAAAGACCGGAGGCTCGGCTACGTGCTGGCCGCCCAGCTCTCTCAGAACGAGAAATAACTGATCTCAGTGGACGGTGCCAGTCCACCGCTCTGGATCTTGTTCGTGCTCGACAACGCGAAACCGACAATATTCGAGTCCTTGCATCAGCACGGGCGGTTGAAAGCGGCACAACCAACAGCCGCCTTGAAAATATTTCTGCCTATTTGGTTTGGCTAACCAAGGAAATGGTCGAAGGTACTCTTCTTCTTGAAGACGGGGCCATCGCGCGTAGTGTCTACCTCCAAGAATCATTACAAGAAGCTTTCACCTCGCACATGAGTGCGGAGAACAAGGCTGCGCCTTACCGCTCCTTAGATAAAGCTCACGCGACGGCGGTCAGGCAAAACCTCGCATCAACAAACTTCCTCCCGAATACTGCTGAAGGAAGAAGAGATCGCTTAATTAACCGACTCCTACTTGCTACTGGTCTTCGAGCAGGTGAACTCCTAAAACTCCAATGTGGGGACATTGATGACAACTATGTTCTTGAAGGAAGAACGGTTGGCGTCATCAAGGTCATTCGACGGCCTAACGATCCTGATGACGAAAGAGTTATAGAGCCAGCCGTGAAAACGCTCCCTGGTCCAATTATCGTCAGCAGAAGTCTAGCATCCGATTTGATCGAATATACCAGAGGCGACCGACGAGCCGCCGTTGACGCCTGTACCAGCTCTCGAGAAACACCCTACCTTTTCGTCTGCCATCAGGGGAAGCAACGCGGCAAGCCAATCTCACAGCGCAATCTGAATAGAATTGTCGCTAAGCTTAACTCCATTCCCGACACATCTGCCACCATTTCCCCACATGTCTTGAGGCATACACACTTTACCGAATTTGCAGAAACATGCGAAAAATCTGGAAAGAGCGAAAAAGACACCAAGGCAGTCTTACGAAATCGTGGCCACTGGTCCCCCAACTCAGAAACTCCAAACCACTATACCAGACGCTTCACAGAGAAACGTGAAGCAGAGCTCGTTGAAGAAAGAGATCGGCAGCTAGAGTCTAATCAAAGAAAAACATGAACTACGAAATCCATTCGGCGCGTAAAACCGTTTCAGATATCGAACTGCCGGCGAAAGTTAAAATCGTTGACACCGGAAAATTCGTCTTAGTGAATCTGGATGAAATGCTCATCACTGGTGACATTGGGAACTGGACACTACGATTGAAAAACGTTTCCGAACATCTTAGCGCAGAAACATCAACAGCACTTCATTTTGCCATCCTACACGCGCTCAACGGTAAGCGCAAAGTAAGTACCCTACAGAAATGGGTGAATGAACTCCACCTATTTATAAGGTCGGTTTATAGAAAATCCGACCCGCCTATACATGTCATCACCCTAAAAATGTTCAACCAATACGCCGCAGCAAAAGGCGCATCTCAGCAGAAACTCCTCCGCTCAGCGCTCCTGTATTGGTCAAAGAGGAAGATTCCAGGAATATCGAGCGATCTCTCCGATTATCTCACACTCTCAAAATCGCCAAAACCCAAGCATACGTCCGAGATACAGATTACTGAGCCGCACGAAAGGCCGCTGCCAATCGGAGAGGTTCGAGCAATTCTGGCCCAAGTCGACGAATTATATATTTCAGGAGTGTTCGATCCTCAAGACAATCTGCTCTGGAGATTGATTGTGTCACTGGGATTGCGACCCACACAACTTGAACTCCTGAGGACTGGTGATGTCAGGTACGAAATTGAGGAAGGGACAAAAAAGGTTCACGCCTTTCTCAATATACCAATCGTAAAACAACACGCAACGCCAGCTAGATCGTACATGATGGAATACCGGATGTCGGAAGCAGTAACTGCTGCGCTTCAACAGCATTTAGCGTTCCTTGAATTGACGCTTGGGCATCCCCCCCAGCCAACTCAACCACTTTTCTCGATAATCCAGCGAGGCTTTGGGGGTCGAGCAGCCAAAGACACGGCAATTCGAATTCCCAATAAAATCAAGATTACCAGAAGACGCATTGCAGAAGCATTGCCAACCGTTGAAGATACAGACCTTTTCACGCGCCGCTTCAAGCATACAAAACTAACACATCTAGCGGTACTTGGAGCACCTCTTCCAGTACTTGCAAGGGCTGGCTATCAGACCTCTACCATTTCCTTAAGACATTATGTCAATCTGGATGAGGAAGCGTATATGGATTACGAGGACCGCCTCGACGGCCACAACCAAGAGGTGCACAACGCCTTCAGAGGTCGTATTGTCGAGCCTACCGAAGCCACAAACCATGACCCCCACCATGCGATTTTGAGTCCGGACCTCGACGATTCCCTCGGTGACTGTGCAGGCGATCCATGTGACGTTTTCGCCCCTATAGGTTGTTACGTTTGCCCCCGCTTTGAAGCTTTCACTGATGGCGCTCATTCTTCAGTCCTTAAGTTTTTAGAAAGAAAAACGGCGGCCGCACAAAAACTTAATCTATCTGCGGAATCCACAAAACGCGACGCGCACCTGATCGCAGCCGTCAAGTTCGTAATAAGCGAAATAGAAAAGAATGCAAGTATCAGTTAGCGTATATACATTCCCCACCCCAAGCTCGTCTGACGGAGTGGAAGCGCGAATTCAAAAATTCGTTGAGTGGGCAAGTCCAGGTGGAACGGCGGGGATCAACGATTATCACTCCGAAAACTACGACCCTCACATCCCATATTTTGCCTGGTCGTCTAAAGTATTCGCACACGGCGATCAGAACACCCGCTCGTGGTTCATAAAGCAAGAGTATGCCGGAGAAGCACGATCTGCTTTCCAACGCGCCCGCAAAGGCGCCGCTCCGAAAATATTCAATCCTGATGCGTTAATTTCCTCCGAAGCATTCCTTGCTTTTGCCAAGGCTTACGTGAACGTGATCTCCTACTATAAGGCTTTGCGATCGCCTGCAAGAGCGACCGTTTATGCCATGAGTTACATTGAGAAAGCTTTGCGAGATATAAACTCTGGCGATTCATCACCTGCGAAAATAAGCAGAAAAGTATTGGATCGAGCTCTCGCAGCAGTTAGCAATTCGTCGCATCATGCAGGCAGAAAGTATGATATAGGCAAAGAGCTTGAGATGTTCGCCGGAATGCTGCAGGACGGTTACAAAAGCAAGACGTTCCGCTTCCAGGACAAGGGATTTCGCCTCATCACAGCGCCTATTAATTTTTCATCCCACATCCCTAACAAGCAGCGAAAAAGAGCCATTTCTCTCAACTCTGAAGATCTTACCCAAGCACCTCCCAGACTTACTAGCGAGCATGTTGCGGCCGTGGGATTGGCCTATCGGAAAACGATTGCTTTGTTTGGCCCGGATAGCTTGGCAAATTTCTTTGCCTCGATCGCGGGATTCAGCCTTACGACCGTATCCATGCGCATGTCTGATGCTCTGGTACTCAGCAGAGACGCAGTCTATAGGTCTGATAGTGCATCAGAACGCTGCAGGATCAGGATCAGCAGGCCGAAAGTCGGCATTCATCAGGACTTGCCGATTCCAGTAAAGTTAAGCGACTTGGCAGATGAGCTGTTCCAGCGACTACTTTCACATACAGACGGGGCTAATAAGGCATTAAAGTTCTATATAGAGAAGTTTGGATCGGATTTTGGTTCTATCAACGAGTTGTATATCCCTGAACGTCTTAAAGCCGAGTTTGACAAACCCTATCTTACAGTCCAAGAAGTCTGTGATATCTTTGAAATTTCTTTACCTTCGACGGGCTATTCCGTCTTTCCCCAGCGCTTTAGGAACCAGATCGATGTGTTAGATTTTGTGAATACTCCAGGGGACATATCCGAACTAGAGCCGCATAACAGCTCACGTCTAGAGCGTATGCTAACTATTTCCGCTGTCGAGACAGCCTGTGCGAAGCTAAACATTGAAACACGCTTTCCGATCGGGATTAGAAAAGACTGTTACATTGGAAAAGGTTGCGCCTTGCGATACGTTAAGGAGCCAAGGACAAAAGGCGTCTTATTTTCCGACCTTTTCAAAGAAGGTCAACTGGCCCACAAACGCATCAAGAGTGACGACCTCAAGGACTGGCTTTTGAAACAATTCCAATCGAGTAGCAGCTTTCCCCACTGGCCATTCATCGATAAAGACAACACCATGCGTGTAGATAATGCACTGCTTGTCTGCTTCGAACTTGAGAATGACAAGGTTGGAATCGGCGAGAATAAGGGTCGCTGGTGGATGCCTGGGCCAGTGAAGGCTGACTTAATTAATAGATGGCTTAGCGGAGATGCTTCGTCCGATGGCGAGCCACTATTGTTTCGCAAAACTGATATTAGACTACGTGACGGCACATACCCATCGCTAACATTGCACGACACGCGAAAATATCACCATACGGAAGCATTGCTAGCTGGAGCCCATGAGGTTTTTATTGACGAGCTTGCAGGAAGAAAGACCGGGACGCAATCCGACCACTACGACTTACGTAGTCCGCATGAAATTCTGGTCCAATCGATAGACACTTTCGATCCTGATGTTGATTTTGACGTAGTAGGACCTGTCGCTGACCAAGCCCGGAAAGTAAAGTTGGTAGATCGCCAAACATTTTTGTTTGAGAATGCCGCACCTAAACATGTTACGGATATTGGAGGCTGCTCAACGGATTGGTCACTCGACCCGTGCAAGCAGTATGGAGACTGTACTCGTTGCGACCAACAAATTTGGCGCAAAGGGGATAAAAAGCGTTTGCCAGAGATACAAATTCGTCGAAGCTACACCATCGAGATGATTAATAAAGCGGAAAGCAAGATCAAGTTACACGAGGATCCGCCGCGCCCTCTGTTACTACACTACCAGCAGTTTAAAGATGATCTAGCGCGTTATGATGCAATCCTGGCGGCCGAGGACAACGACGATATTGAAATCGGGACTCTAGTGACGTTTTCCGCCCCACCCCGTGCGATGAGCAGTTCCGACTTAACGTTGCGGCTGCGTGCAGAAAATTTGTCGGCAACGAAAGAGAAGGAGTAGATCGACTATGGGTATGAAAAAGATGTCTGAGAAAGACAAAAATGACATCGTCGCTGTCCTGCGACGATGGCCAAAGCACGATCGGCTAACATGGGAAAGTCTTCGCGAAGCCATTGCGAAGACCGTTGAGGCATCTCTTGACGAAGTCTGGTCACGACAATCCCTGTCAGACAACAAGGACATCTACGACGCCTTCTTAGTGGCAAAAAGAAGACTTAAGGAAGAACCAGCTGCTCCGGCTGTAATGAACGAAGCTGATGCTGCACAGGAAATTTCTGATCTGAAGTCCAAGGTAAGTGAACTACAGCTGAAGTACGATCGCTTACTGTTACGTCACACACAGTTGGTGTACAACGCCTCCCTACTTGAGGGAGGTAGTAACTTGCTTGATCCTCTGCCTGACAACACAAAAAGTCAACAAGGATGATAAGGAGTGTAGGAACTCACAGTGCAGGAACCCACGATACTCTGCAGTAGCTTCCTGTTCATTCGCACGTGTCTCTTGAGTATTTTGCAGTACTTTTGCTCATAAAATTTCGCAGTTTATAGAGCCCGCTGGCCTGAGCGAATACGGTGTTGCACCTATAGAACGGCGATGCCTTTGTAGCGGAAAACGAATATCCTAACCTGTCAGGACCGCTTGTGGTCCTAACAGGGCCAGATCAGCTCACCGAATCATTTGCCTTTAGCGGCAGTCTTCAACTCCGCGTACTCGACGGGCACCCAGGAATACCCGGTCACCTCTTTGCGCACATGGCCAAACCCGGGGAACGGATGATGGGCGGCAGCCACGAGCCATTTCCGCTGCGCGGTTTCTGCCAGAATCTTCCGGCGCGAGGCGATCGCTTCCTTCGATGTGACATCGACTTCGATCGTCACTTCCGGGTGTGGCAGCTGGACTGCATGGAAATGCACGATGTCACCCCATACCAGGAGCTTCTCCGCACCGGACTTCACGAGGTACGACGAGTGGCCCGGCGTATGTCCGTTGGAAGGAACGACGGTGATGCCCGGCACAATCGTGTCGCTGCCGGTGAACGTCTTGAATCGGCCTTGCGCGGCATACGGTGCGACAGCGGCCTGCGCCATTTTGAGGAACACATGCTGACTTTCCGGCAGACGGGATGCCGATGACTGGTTGAGCCAGAAGTCGGCATCCTTGCGATCGGCCCAGACGGTCGCATTCGGAAACGCCGGTTTGCCATCCGGCGTCGTGATGCCGCAAGCGTGATCCGGGTGCAGGTGGGTCAGCAGCACGGTATCGACGTCTGCAGGATCGTAGCCGGCCAGCTTGATGTTGTCGACCAGGCGCCCCACCGTCGGGCCGAAGCAGTCCGACGAGCCGGAGTCGATCAGGACCAGGTTATTCTTGGTATGAACGAGATAGGCGTTCACCGCGGTCTGCACCGTGGAGTCCTTTGCCTGGAATAGCTTGGCGATGTGGACCTGGATCTGCTGCTGGGTCATCCCCGACAGGGTCTTGGGATCCAGGTCGAGATAGCCGTCGTAGACTGCCGTGACGACGGCGTCACCGACCTGTTGTCGGTAAAAACCTGGGGCCTGTTCGCTTTGTACAGGTGCGGCGGCATGGGCGGCCGCGGCACCGATCAGCGAGGAAATCACCAGGTTGGAGAGCAAATTGCGCGCACGGATTCCAAAGTTCTTACTCATGGTTCTGCTTTCATAAACGATTGATCGACCGTCGTTGCATTCAGCAACAACGTTGATAGCAGTCTAAATCTGTCTCTGTATTCCAGTAAGTACATCTATGGATGAAGACTTCATCCTAAGATTCTATAATGTATCGCACTTCGCGTTGAAAATATCAGGGCACGAGGCGGCCAACTGGGTCAGCGCGTCGACAGTTACCTTCACCTTGGGTTGCATGTGCCACGTTTTCTGCCAGATGACGTGGATTGGCATAGCCGCCCCGGAAATTTCGGGAAGCACTGGCACCAAGGCCCCGGACTGGATAGCCTTACCGGCTAACCAGACGGGGAGCTGTGCCAGTCCAGCGCCGCGGATACACGCCTCGAGAAGCGCGTCGCCGTCCGTCAGCTCATGCCGTGCCGATACCTCGTAGCGTTCAAACTTCCCTTGCTCGTCCTTTAGCAGCCAGGCAGGCTTGGCGCCACGTCGCCATCCGGTCAGACAATCGTGCTGGAACAAATCGGCATAGGACAATGGCACGCCCTTGCGCGCCAGGTATTCAGGCGAAGCGCAAGTCATCAGATGCTGGTCTCCCAGCCGGCGCGCGATGAGATCGGGGTGGTCACCCAATACGCCGATACGAACGGCCAAGTCGATCCCTTGCGCGACCATGTCGACTGGCTGATCACGCAAGGTGACATTAAGGTCGAGTTTATCGTGGCGCTCCGCGAGGTCCAGCAAGGTCGGAACGATGTGGCGGCGTCCAAAGGTCGTCGGCAGGTCCACGCGCAGGCGGCCTATCGGGTGCTGGTGACCGGTCGCAAGGAAAGATTCGGTTTGATCGAGCTCTTCGAAGATGCGCCGGCAGCTCAGCAAATAGGCCTCTCCTTCGCTGGTCAGATCGATCCGGCGCGTCGTACGGTGCAGTAGCTGCACGCCCAGGCGCGCCTCAAGCTTCGAGATGCTTTTGCCGACTGCAGAACCGGTCACGCCAAGCTGCGCCGCAGCTGCTGTCAGGCTTCCCTTCTCAACGGTCAGAACAAATTCACGGATGCCTACGAAACGATCTTCCATGGCTGATTATGGACTGGGAGGATGGGAAGTCTGGAATTTTAGCGGCTTTTTCTGCCTGCCGGGATCAACTAGACTTTCCAGACCAAACACACACCGAGGAAATGATATGAAGGCATGGCTTCTCAACGATTTTGGTCTCAACAATCTCGTGCTCGGCGAAGCACCATTGCCAACGCCAGGGCCTGGCGAAATTCTGATACGAGTGGGGGCTGTTTCGCTGAACTTCCGTGATAAGGCGATCGTGGATGGGTTCTATGAACCGCACAAGGTGCCGAAACCCCTGATCCCCGTATCCGATGCTGTCGGCCGCATTGTCGCCGTCGGTGAAGGCGTCACTCGATTCAAGCTCGGCGATCGCGTGAACTCTCACCTGTATTCGCGCTGGCTCGACGGTGCCCCAGCATCCGACGAACCTGAATACTGCCTCGGGTCACCGCTGCCGGGCGGCCTGGCGGAATACATGATCCTGCACGAGAACGGCGCGGTCAAAGCACCCGATACGATGAGTAACGAGGAAGCGTCGACCTTGCCGATCGCAGCCCTGACAGCCTGGTACTCGCTGATGGACGTCGGCAACCTGCAGCCGGGGCAGGTCGTGCTGGTCCAAGGAACCGGCGGCGTCTCGATTTTCGCAGCCCAGATCGCTGTGGCTCACGGCGCACGCGTCATCGCGACGTCGAGCAGCGACGAAAACCTGGAGAAGGTCAAGGCACTGGGGGTCAGCGACGGCATCAATACCGTAAGCATCCGGACTGGGAGCAAAAGGTCCTGGAGCTCACTGGTGGCAAAGGTGTCGACGTCACCATCGACGTCGCCGGCGGCGATGGCCTGAACAAGTCGGTTCAGGCCACCAAGGCAGCCGGCGTGATCGCGCAGGTGGGCTTCCTGACTGGCCAAACCACGCAGTTGCAGCTCATGCCGGTGATCTTCCGCCAGACGACGATACGTGGCATCGCGGTCGCGCCGCGTACCTCGTTCGACCGGATGAACCCATTCCTCAATCAACACCGAATCAAGCCGGTCATCGACAAGGTGTATGCCTTCGAAGACGCGGTACAAGCCTATGAACATCTGTCACGCGGCGCGTTCGGGAAAATTGTGATCAAGGTCGCCGAAGACTAAGGCTAACGCAGCTGTGGTCCCACCCGTATCGAAAGTAAGTTCGTCGATTACATCGACCGCGCCTGGGCCGCAGCTACCAGCGAAGAAGGAGCAAGCAATGGCAGCAGACACACCAACAGCACAAACACAATTGCTACCGCCTCAACTCTCGACCCATGCTGGCTTTTCGCGCATGTTCAAGCCAGGCGGGCTGACGATCGGTTTCATCCTCCCACTGGAGGGCTACCCGAACTCGCCAGCGCCTACCATGCACGACCATGCCGCCGTTGCCCGCTACGCCGACGAGGCAGGCTTTGCCGGCGTCTGGGCGCGTGACGTGCCGATGTACGACCCTATGTTTGGCGACACCGGTCAACTGTATGAGCCCTTCACTTATCTGGGTTTCATGGCGGCGATCACGCAGCGCCTGGCCTTGGCAACCGGCAGCGCGGTGGTCACGCTTCGGCACCCGCTTCTGCTGGCAAAGCAGGCTGCTTCCGTCGACCAGCTCTCAGGCGGACGCATGGTATTAGGGATTTCGTCGGGAGATCGGCCGAGTGAGTATCCTGCTTTTGGTATCGAAAGCGATTTCGAGTCGCGGGGTGAGCGTTTCCGTGAAGCGCTCGGCATGTTCAAGGCCAGCCTGGAGGAAACGTTCGCCGTACATCGGTCTAAACGATTCGGCTCTCTCGACGGCTCGCTGGACCTGCTGCCGAAACCGGCCCATAGCAAAATCCCGACTATCGTTACAGGACGAAGTCGCCAGGACCTGGAGTGGATCGCACGGAACGCAGACGGCTGGCTGTACTACTTCGTCAACCCGGAGCACTTAGCGCCACTGGTGTCGACCTGGCGCGACGTAGTCAAGCGTGAAACGCAATCCGATGTGTTCAAGCCCTTTGCACAAGGGATGTTCTTCGACCTGTCAGAGAATCCGGATCATCCGGTGCAGCGCATCCATTCAGGCTTGCGCGTCGGGCGTAACAGCTTGATCGAGTACCTGTACTGGCTGCAGGCTCTTGGCGTGAACCACGTTGCGCTGAACCTGAAGGTCTCGCGCCGGCCTGCGCGCGAAGTGCTGCAGGAGCTGTCGGAATACGTCCTGCCGGAATTTCCTTCGAACTGAATAACTGCATAAACATCGCTCCACCCGGCCGATACTGCCCGGTGGAGCGATTTTCATACAGATCTACATTCGGGCAATACGCCCGATTTCCATCACACCGTCATCACGATCTTGCCGAACTGCTGGTTCGATTCGAGGTACTCATGCGCGGCGACGACGTCGCGCAGCGGGAACACCTTGTCGATGTGAGGCCGTAGAAATCCTGTTTCGATGCCAAGCTTGATGAAGGCTCGGGCCCGCTGCAAAGCATCCGGATCCTCAGTGACTTCCGTGTAGACGAACCCGCGTAGCGACAGGCTGCGCTTTAACGCCAGCTTCAATGGGAACGGCGTCGGCTCCGGGCTGAGTGCCCCATGAACGACGATGGTACCGCGGCGCGCCATGGCATCCGCAAGAACAGCGACCTGCGGGCCACCGACGGCGTCGAATACGCACTGGAGGCCATCCGGTGCCAGTGCGCGGAGTCGCTCATCCAAGGATTCCTCTGTCGTACTGATCACCGCTTCGGCGCCCGCCGCCAGCAGGGCTTCGCGCTTTGCGCTCGTCAAGGTAATGGCGATCGGCCGTGCCCCGACCCGGCGAGCAATTTGTATCGCCGCCAGGCCGACGCTGCTTGAAGCAGCAGTGATTGCAACCCAGTCGCCGCTTCCCGTTCGACCTGCCTCGACCAGGCCGCCGTAAGCAGTCAGGTAGGCCATCCACAGGCCTGCCGCCTCCGTGGGCGACAGCCCTGCAGGTTGGGGCAGTACGTGCGACGCGGGAATCAGTGCGTGCTCGGCGTACGTTCCATATCTCCCCACTTCGAACCCTGGCACGACGCCCACCATGTCGCCAGCCGCAAAACCCGTGACCGACGCGCCGCAGGCCACTACAGTACCAACCGCCTCAAAGCCAAGCATCGAGGGAAGCCGGGCCTTTTCCAGGTACTGCCCAGTGCGGAACATCTTGTCAGCGCGGTTCAGTCCGATCGCCATAACCTTGATGAGCACTTCGTCCTCTGCTTGGACGGGGACGGCGCGCTGCTCGAGTAGTAGAACGGACGGGCCGCCCAGCTCATGAAACCGGACAACTTGCGAAAGCGTGACCATGATTCAGGATGCGACGTCGATGACGATCTTACCCAGTGCCTTGCCCGCTTCTTGTGCATCGTGGGCGGCGTGGGCATCCGACAGCGTGTAGCGCTTTTCGTCGACCAGCGGCTTGAGCTTGCCTTCTTCAGCCAGACGGGTTGCTTCGCGCAAGATCTCGCCATGATGGGCACGGCCTTCTCCACTGAGCATCGGCAGCAGCACGAAGATGCCCGACAGCGTCACGCAGCGCAGCGAACCTGGAGCGAGATTGGTTTCGCCGAACGCGTAGCAGCTGAGCACGTGACCGTAGGGCTTGGCGGCGACGAGCGAGTCGTCGAGCGTCTGTCCACCAACCGTATCGTAGACGACGTCGAAGCCAACACCGTCCGCATGCTGCGCGACGTAGTCGGCCACCTTGGCCGTGCGGTAGTCGATGGGCGTAGCGCCGTAGCCCCGGATGACGTCGTGCTTGCCGCTTGAGGCGGTGGCGTAGACATCGGCGTCAAACGCGCGCGCGATCTGGACCGCTACGTGGCCGACGCCGCCGGCGCCTCCCTGGATCAGCACACGCTGGCCAGCGCGCACGTGCGCCCGATCGACCAGGCCTTCCCACGCTGTCAGGAACACGAGAGGCAGTGCTGCAGCCTCGCGCATGCTGAGGTTCTTCGGCTTTGGCGCCAGCAGGCGTGCGTCCACCGCCGCGAACTCGGCGAGGGTGCCCGGGATGCCGCGTACACCGCCGGTCAAGCCGTATACCTCGTCACCGACCTTGAAGTCGGTGACACCGGCGCCGACTTCGGCGACGACGCCGGCAAGGTCGGTGCCGAGGATGGCCGGCAGCTCCGGCTCTGCGTACGGGGCTGCACCCGTCCGGATCTTGTAGTCGATCGGATTGACGCCGCTGGCGAAGATCTGCACCAGGACTTCGCCCGCGCCGGGAGCGGGGCGTAGTACCTGCGTGTCGCTGAATTGTCCGTCGGCGTAATCGTTCAGTACGAGCGCGCGCATGGTTTGGGTGGTCATTGTTGGACTTCCTTTAACAAACGGTTCTTGGGAATAAAACGAGTTGTGGAGTAATATTGATCCATAAGGCTCCACAAGTAAATTAGGCACTTTTCCGAACCATAGGCACCAAAAGGTAACCATGATCACTCCTACCGTCCGCCGACCGCTCGACCCGCTTGTCGTCAGCGAAACGTGTCTGCCGCGGCGTATCCACATGCTGCTCACGCCGAAGTGGACGTCAATGGTGATCTACGTGCTCAGTTTCGGCCCGCTGCGCACTGGACAGCTACAGCGCAGCATGCCGGGGATCTCCAAAAAGATGCTCACTCAGACCCTGCGGGAACTGGAGGGAGACCAGCTCGTCGCGCGCAAGGTGCACCAGGTCGTGCCGCCGGCGGTCGAGTATTCGCTGACGGAGCTGGGACAGAAATTCGTCGAACCCTTGCTGACGCTTTACGATTGGGCGGAAGCAAACGCTGCGCTACTGGACGCGGTTGAACGTAACAGGGCCGCGTCCGGAGACGCGATATCGCCTCCGGACGAAGACTGATGCCGCGCTTTCTGTGTCGGCCGCATCGCTCTGGCAATGCAAGCAATTAAGTAGAGGTGCCGATGGAGCTCTTTCAATCAATGCGTCTGTTCTCAAAGGTCGCACAGCTGCAAAGCTTCACCAAGGCCGCCGAGTCCCTGCAGATCGGCCGGCCGCAAGTCACGTTGGCCATCAACCAGCTAGAAGCATCGCTGGAAGTACGACTGTTTCAGAGAACGACACGCAAGGTCAGCCTGACTGCCGAGGGCAAGGCGTTCCTGGCCAAGGTTGAAGAGATTCTTGGCGGCGTCGAGGAAGCCGTGGCAATGTTTCAGGCTCCGGGGGACGCCGTAAGCGGACGGCTCCGGATCGATATTCCTTCGGCGTTTGCCGTAGAGGGCTTCATGGCTTCGCTCAGCCAGTTCCGCAATGCATATCCCAAGTTATCGATCACGTTGGGAGTGAGCGATCGCTCGGTCGACCTCATCGCCGAAGGAGTGGATTGCGTGCTGCGCATCGGCGAACTGCCGAGTTCAAGCCTGGTGGCCCGCCGCCTGGGTGCGCTCGTGATGATCACCTGCGCAGCGCCGGCCTATCTCGAGAAAGCGGCCTCGCTCGATCAACCGGACTGTCTCGCGCAACATGCATGCGTCAATTTCCTGTCCGGGATCAGCAAACGCACGCTGCCATGGCACTTCCTCCAGGATGGGATCAGCAGCTCGCTGCTGCCCGACAGCTCGATGCTGGTGAACGATGCATCGGCCTATGTCCAGTGCGCCCGCTCAGGCTTCGGTTTGATTCAAGTACCGGGAATTCTGGTGGATCGGTACCTTCGCGATGGGACGCTGGTGGAGGTCCTGACGGAATTTCGTCCCGCCCCGCGCCCCGTCTCGCTGGTTTATCCCAGCCGGTCGCATGTTCCCCCGCCGCTGCGTGCATTCTCGGACTGGCTTCAGCAGCACTTTCTCGCCATCGACCGCACCTGGCTTGAGTAATCGGGAAATAAGCACGTAGCGTCGAATCCTGTACGACAAAAGCCCCGCAGCACGCGGGGCTTCCGGACGCATAATTACGCCAGTGTGGCTTTTACAGCTTGACCACGATCTTGCCGAACTGCGCGTTGGACTCGAGGAAGCGGGTCGCTTCGACGATCTCTTCGAACGGGAACACTTTGGCGATCTGCGGGCTAAACTTTCCAGCGCTCAGGCCTTCGGTGATGAATGCCTTCGCGCGGGCGAGCTTCTCGTCATCAGTGGTGACTTCGATGAATTCGTAGCCGCGAATCGTCGTGTGCTTGCCGAGCACGTGCAGCACCGGCACCGGGGTTACGTCGTGGCTCAGTGCACCATAGATGAACACGATCGCATCCTTGCTCGTCGCCTTGACGATGTTTTCGAAGTCGGGGCCGCCGACCGGATCGAAGACCACGCGTGCGCCGGCGCCGCCGGTGATGCGCATGATCTCTGCAGTGATGTCGTCCAGGCCGGTCTGCAGGACGTGGGTAAAGCCTGCCTGCTTCAGTTCGTCGACCTTTTCGCCTTTGCGGGTAATGGCGATCGGGGTAGCACCGACCGACTCGGCGATCTGCATCGCGGCCAGGCCGACACTGCTCGACGCTGCCGACAGGACTACGAATTCGCCTTTGCCCAGGCCAGCCAGGTCGATCAGGGCGCCCCAGGCTGTCGTGAACGGCATCCAGGTGGCTGCCGCGGCTTCCCAGCTCACGCCAGCCGGATTCTTGACCACGGCGCGGGACGGGGCGATCACGAGATCGCCATACAGGCCGTACTGGTCGAACATGAAGGCCGGGATGACGGCGACCGAATCGCCGACCGCCAGACCGTCTACTCCCGCGCCGACGGCGTCGATCACACCCGATGCCTCATATCCCATGGTGGCCGGGAAGGTAGGCTCGATCACGTAGCGACCGGTGCGGTACATGCTCTCGGCGCGGTTCAGACCCAACGCGCGGACGCTGATGCGTACTTCGCCAGCCTTCGGCTCCGGAGTAGGAACCTCGTCGATTTGCAGAACTTCAGGACCACCGGTTTTGTGAAAACGAACATGACGTGCCATAACTCTTCTCCTGCTTTCGATGCGCCATCAAGGCGACGTTGAATGGGTGATTGACCGGTCCGCTCACGTCGGCGTTGAAGAACGGCGAGGTGAGCTGGACACAGGCAAACTATAAGGAGGAGCCCGATCGTCGAGAAGATCGGCTGGTGGCAACTGATTGTTTCGAAAATTGATAACTATCGTCATCAATGATCGCGCTTTGTAGTGGCTTTGCCGGACTGAAGCAAAACCACTGCGGACTAGGGAAAACTACTGCGAAGTCACTGCGAATTTTTCTGAGACATTGTGAAATATTCTGAGAACCTGCAAGGAGAACCTGCCGAGCGTATCGTGTTTGATTACGTGCGCGTACTATTGCAGCATAAACCACTGATCCGGCACGTGCGACGAGTGGATGTTTTCCAAGGTCATCTTCCGCTCGCCTGCGCACTCATCTGCCGGCCGTACACCAGCGATTTTTGTTAGATACTCTTAAACGAACTTGACCACGTTTTGCTCGTTGTTGACTTTATCCTGCGAGTCAAAAAGTGTATCGCCTTCGATATTCCGCTCAGTCTCGACCTTGAATGAATTAAAGTTGAAGAGTGAGCGATCCATCATATGTGACGGAACAACATTCTGCATTGCCGTCACCATGCTCCGAATCCAGAGTGGGTTAGTCTTTTCCCATTGGTTCAGCATCTCGCGCATCGCCTGACGCTGCAGGTTAGGTTGAGATCCACACAGGTTGCATGGAATGATGGGGAAGCCCATTGCCGCCGCATACTTCTTGATATCTCCCTCTCTGCAGTATGCCAAAGGCCGAATAACGACGTTCTCGCCGTCATCCGCAAGAAGTTTCGGTGGCATGCTCTTGATCGATCCGCCGTAAAACATGTTCAGCATGAACGTATGCAGGATATCGTCGCGGTGGTGCCCAAGGGCGATTTTTGTGGCTCCGAGTTCTTTAGCGGTGCGATACAAGATGCCGCGGCGCAACCGAGAGCACAACGAACATGTAGTCTTCCCAGGCGCAATTTTTTCCTTGACGATGCTGTAAGTGTCTTGCTCAACGATTTGATAGCGAACACCGATGCTATCAAGGTATGTTGGCAGAACATGTTCCGGGAAGCCTGGCTGCTTCTGGTCCAAGTTGACTGCGATCAGCTCAAAATTTACGGGGGCGATGCGCTGGAGGTGACGCAAGGTTTCCAGCATCGTGTAGCTGTCGGCGCCTCCGGAAAGACACACCATGACCAAGTCCCCCTCTTCGATCATGTTGAACTCCATGATCGCTTTGCCTGTGGACCTTCGGATCGTCTTTTCCAGCATCTCAAAGCGCCGGGATGTTCTAGACATAGTGCTGCTCGAGAGCTCATCGGGCACAACTTCTCCACTGCTCTCGTCTTCGTTGAATTTATGTTCTATAACGTTCATTGCCTGCTCTGTGCCTTGGCAAATAGTTCTGCCGGTCGTGGATGAGTTGTACGTGCCCGCTGGGGCAAAGCACATATTGTCTCATGCGGGGCTTTCTAACGGAATTGGTCGTTCGTCAACCCTACCGCCTTGCCGATGGTACTGGCACCGTCGTGGACGGCAAATTTGCGCCGGCGTCATTGCAGAAGCCTCAATGCCGGCGGAAGCTGAGACAACCCGCCATCTGAGCAAAGCAGTCACGTTTGGGGCGGCTCGGAGGCAGCAAGCGCTTGGTCAGTCCTGGCTGGACTGATGTTCTGTCATATTGATCAGCTCCGTTGGTGAGACACCGAGCGCTGCGGCAAGCCTGAAAAGGACTCGCACGGATGGCTGGTTGATACCTCGTTCCACAAGGCTGATAAAAGTCCGGTCAACACCTGCATTATTTGCTAGTTGCTCTTGCGTCAACCCTGCCTGCTTTCGAACTTTTCGTAAGACCTTCGCAAAGGCCAGCCCTGGATCCAAGATTCCTCCCTATTTAGGAGAAATCATGTCCTTGCGGTATGATTAAGTCTTCGGAGTATACTCTGCATTTTGACCTACCCCACTGCTCCTCCCACAGCACATCCGCTGGTTCCTACGTCACCTATTACATTAGGGGCTCGGAATCATGCATCTCAAGGCTTGATGTTCAATTGCAATGATCTGTAAACCTACCCCTATCCTCTGTTTCCTCACCGACAACGAACAAACACTCGATCTCTGCTTGCGATATTGGTCCCTAGAGAACAATGGAACTTGGAGTGAAAAAGTAACGGCCCTGCAACAGCGAAGCGGATGGGCACAGCGGGACTTACTCGCGCTGATCGGTGCTTCATGTCGATCATACATTAAGGGGATCAGATGCCACGATTGCGGGACCGCGCCAGAGATTACTTCGCGACAGCAGTTTGTTGATGCGGCTAGGTCATTCGTCAGGAAAGGCCATGTGCACCGCTGTCAGAAGTGCACACAAGCGGCCGAACATAAACGCGTAGCTGAAGCGGTAGCAGAAGATGAGCGCAAGAAGGCTCAAGTTGCAAATATGCTTACAGCGCTTGGTGCACCTCTGGATCCAATTGACTATAGTGCTTTTGGATACACTGAGGCATTCCTTCTCTATTCTTTACTTAGGGCCGCTGGAGAGTGTTGGCAAGGGCGGCAGATCATGTCCTTAGGGACACAAGCAGGGAACTTTGCTCCGACAGAGGAGATGGCGACAGCTATCTATCTGCACCTATATAAGGAAGGGATTATTGCCCCGGCGCCCTCGTGGAGCTCGAAGGCATACATCATCGTCGACGATGTATCAGGCACATTTAACTTTCCACCTCAAGAGGTCAACTGGACGTTAGCCCTCCCCAAGGATGGGGCGCCCATCGAAAGTATTCTGGGTTCGCTGGAAATGGTGCTTGACCAGCGTGATCTTGTGTCGGTTGCTGAGCTTTGGTCCATGGTTGCCGAGGCAGAATGCGAACGCTATTTTGGCGAACTATGCGAGCGCTACCGTTTTTCCAAGGAGGCTATTTTCTCCCCAAAGGTTGCTGAATCGATCCGATATTGCCTGGAGCGGGTATCACTCGCTCAGGTCTGGAATGTTCTCTGGTACACGATGCGGGAGACCGCCGCCCTGATTCAAGAAGGTAGATATTTACGCCCTCATGTCTACAATATGGTTGCCGGCAATCTCCGTCGCGACATCGACCGTCGGCTAGCCAATAATTCCCCTATCCGACCTTGGAACCGACTGCGCGCGGATAAAGAACCCATCATCACAGGAATCCTTTTCGACAAAGTTCTAGGAAAAGGTAACTTCGCTTTCGAAACCGTGACGGCAAGAAATATAAGCGATTTCTTTCATAGTGAATTTCCCCGGTTTTTGTAGATGCTCTATTTTTAAAAAACTTGAGCTATGAAGAAACAACCGAAGTACTCCCCCGAGGTTATCGATCGCTCAGTCCATCCTGCGACACGGTCTACCGGCCGCTTGTCACACTAACGATCGAGACCTTGCGCTATTGCCGCGCGAGACGTGCGAGGAGTGCAGCAGATTTGCAGCCGCATCGCTGATCTTGTCCGATACGACGCTTCCGCGTTCAAAGATGTCTCTGGAATCAGCCACAGCCTTGAGCAGCACCGCCACAGTCTCTGTCGACTTGAGCATACAGGCCGCCTCCGGCGGCGTCGAAACAATATTTCTTGAGTTGACGTTGGCTCGAGACGTACCATGGCATGACAAAAGAGTAGTGATACGGAAAGGGAAATCGTGATGGCGACGAAAGATTTGCAGAGCATTATCTTCAGCGCCGAGCTCATGGCAGGGATCAGCAAGGGTGTGAATCAAGCCGTGGCCGAATCAGATGCGGCCGGGCTTCGTCCGGCCTACGCGCCGGCGCGCTGCCAGCTGCAGGCCTTACACGATCTGCTTGAGGCGAACCGCGCCGCAGACTTGGCCGGGTTGGAGCGCGTACTACCATCCGCCGAGGAATGGAACAACCGAGACAACCTGACGCGCGAGCAGAAGCTCGAACACCGTCGCAAGGTCTTGGCAGAGAAAAAAGAGCAGGAGCGCCGGCAGCTCGCGTTTCATTGCGCTGTGGCCGATCTGCTGTATCAATCAGGCCAGCCCGGCACCTGGATTAAGCGGGAGGCCTTGAAGCAGATCGAGCTGTGGGAGAAAAGGAACCTATGCGCAAACTACGCGTGGAAGTGGCGTGAGTGCCTTGCCCAGCCCGAGGAATTCGGCCGGGCAATAATGCTACAAGAGGACGATCGAGGCGTGGCCATGCGCTGCAACTCCCCATTCACTGCTATCGCCTATGTCCCATGACAATCAAGATCGCGCGCAACATGTTTCCAGATGCTCGCAAATTTGCGCTTAGAAGGCCTTAGAACGCCTAACAAAACCTGTTACTTGCTCTGACGGCAACATGCTCGTACACTGAGCCATACCGACCGTCCGCTTTCGGCCACAAGCGGTCCTTCGGTAATCCCCCCACAAACCGACAATAATCCCTAAGCTTCAAGAAAGCAGCATGACAGACTCATTAGAAAGAGCTATGCGCGAATCGATCATCGCTGTGCTCAAGTTCGTAGGATCTGGATTTGTTTTCGGGGTTGCAACCGGAGGGCTGATCTACTTTTTTAACAGGAGTCCAGCACGCACCGACCTTGCAATTTTTCTCTCATCCGTGCCAATCGTTTTCGTTGTCGCGTATGCAGCGCCCATGATCAGAAATGTATGGCAGATATGGAAAGCTGTTAAGCAAAAACGACGTGCAGGCTCGCGATAACGTCGTGTTTCAATGACTGCTTTGGGTCGGAAGCAGACCTACGCAGGCTCAGTCCGGGCACTAACATAGTGTCCGTGTTCGTAGACGGACTGATGCCATGGCCCGAGCACTACTTCCTGAAGACCTGTGGTCGCTTATAGCAGCTCATCTTCCGGCCCATCACCGATCGCCGAAAGGCGGACGCCCGCGTATCGATGATCGCGCGGCCCTGACCGGGATCCTGTTTGTCCTCAAGACTGGAATACCGTGGGAGTACCTGCCGCGCGAACTCGGCTGCGGCAGCGGCATGACATGCTGGCGTCGCCTGCACGAATGGATGCTTGCTGGCGTTTGGCAGCGTATACACGAGGCGATTTTGCGAAGGCTCCGAGAGCATGACCAGATCATGTGGGATCGAGCTTGCGTTGATGCTGCAAGCGTACCGGCACCTGCCGGAGGCGAGCACACGGGCCGAAACCCAACCGATCGCGGCAAACTCGGAAGCAAACATCATCTGCTGGTGGATGAGCGTGGGCTTCCGTTAGTAGCTCAGATCTCAGGCGCGCAGGTACACGACTCGCGTTTCCTCATCCCGCTGGTAGAGTCAATCCCCGCAGTTAAGGGGCTGGCAGGCCGTGCGCGTAAACGTCCTGGTAAGCTGCATGCCGATCGAGCGTACGCTTCAAGAGCCCATCGGGCCTGGCTGCGCAGTCGGGGCATTGCAGCTCGGATCGCGCGTTACGGCGTAGAGTCACGCGAAAGGCTTGGCCGGTGGCGTTGGGTCGTCGAACGCACCTTGGGTTGGCTACACCGCTTCCGTAGATTGCGCATCCGACATGAGCGGCGAGCAGACGTGCACCAGGCGTTCCTTTCGCTTGCCTGCTCGCTCATCTGCTGGCGGTACGTCGAGCGGTTTTGTTAGGCGTTCTAAGTCCTGACAAGGCTCATCAGTAGTTACCGCAGGCGTACATTGAACGCTCGGTCAGTAGTTACAGTCGGAAGCCGCATTAAATGCTAAGTGGATTTGGGATTGTGGGACACTTTCGGTTTTGCAGTTCCTCCTTGGCGTGCGGAGGCCTTTCTTGGTTTGCTGGAACTTGTTGGATATCCGAAGGAAAAAAAGAAATGTGACACGCAAATGTGCCCGTGACTCGGGGCTAATGAAGGGTCCCGGTCGTGCTCCGTGTCGAAATCGGCGTTCGCAAACAGGTTTGATGGTTTCGTGAAAGGTTGTCCTGCACCGTTGGGGCGAAGTCGCAGGGAGGTCGCAAGCGCAGGATCAGAAAGTGCTGCCCTGATTGGAGGTACGATCTCTGGCTCTGGATCAAGAAGGACACCCACCATCGCCGCGACAGCTTGTCGACGGCTGTAAATGCCAGTAACGAAACGCCCTAGCCCTTGATCGAGTAAATAATGGTCCCTGTGACTTTTCTGCTTACCCAACCGCTTGAATTCAAACACTAACTTCATATCTCGGACATCGTCATTCCAGCCATAGACGATGTCAGTTCGGCGCTCCTCGACTAGTGAGCCGCTCGTCGGGCATATATCTCCGATAATGTCTTCAGCTGCCCACATTCCGAGTAACCCTCGTTCCCGGGCGGTGTAGTTCTCCACGTACACCTTCAGTCGCTTGGTTAAGGGCCCCTCATGCGTTTCTGGATTAAAGTCAGCCCGAGGACGGCTGGCTAGATAAGTCCAGGCTTCCCGAAGAACCTCGACTGCTTCTGTTGCTGGCACAATAGGGAACGCGGCAAACCAACTCGTTGGGATTGTCATCAGGCCGTCTCCTGCTTCTCGCGCATTGCGCCTACCTGAACCGTTCGGACCGTACTGAACTGGACCGTTCGGACTGCGCCCAACTGAACCGTTCGGACGACGTGCTCCGCATCACGCAGAGCTTGGCGGATTGTCCAACTGCGCAGAGCAAGGGGGCGCACTAGGTAAAGTGCCCCCTCCATCCATAAATGAATATCGGGAACCAAAGTTAGATAATTTCCAGAAGGGATAGCACGAAAACCGGCATCACGAAGCAGGGCCAAGGTCTCGAGGACTAGCTCACTATCAACCTCGGTCTCTATTTCGGGACTCGACGTAGGTTGTGGAGCAAATTTTATGCGAACGATCCCCGACGGGCCCGCTCGATTTGGATCACTCACTGTCACGTTGACACTAAAGCGTCCCTCTCCCCCGGTTCGTTTCCGCCAAGAGGTAAGCGATTCAGCTAATGCAGTCGCGTATCGTTCGACGTTTGCTGGACTTGCGGATCGCTGTGCTGGCGTGTCTAGGCTTTTGAAACTACGAGGACGGATTGATGGCATTAAAACGTCCACCGATTCACTGACCAACGCCTGCTCTTCGGACGAGAGGCCAAAATAATCGAAGACTGCTTGGTCGAGAGTTGACCGCAACTCTTCGTAGCACCGTTTTTGCTCCCACTCAGCTAAATCCGATATCTGAGCCATGCACTCGGAGACAGTCTCCAATGCTGCTTTGGCAGCTACTGGATCAGGTGCATCCTCAGGAATAAAGAAGGGGAAAGTTTCGACGTCAGCTAAGTGCACTCCGTTTCGCTCACAAAGCATTTTCCAGCCGCGTATCATCAAAAAATATCGTGCGAGACTAGAGCGCAGATACACCGCGACGAATTGCAAAAGTAGTGCATGCTCGGCCTTTCCTGCGATTACGCCAACACTGTGAGTAAACGAGGCCGGCCCGTCGTAATACACGGCCCGGACGTTTTGCTCGCCCCGCGAGAACCCGTCTGGAAACAGCACGCGTGGGCCGTCGAAAACGTCCAATATGGCAGAGTTTAGACCAACTACGGTATCCTGGCTTGCAGGCCACTTAGTGAGCAGTTCTGGATGTAAAACAGGAGAGCCAACGCTTAGAACTTCAATTGGCACAAAAGGTGTCCGCCTCAAAGGCGCTGCACTGACGGCCACACGGCTTTTATCATTTAGGTGGATGCCCTTGCGGTACACCCATCGGCGAAACTCACGTGGACCCGACCAAAAATCTGCAAAGGTACCGCGCGCCGTTAGTCGTGTCCAAGTCGCGAGGTCGTTAGCGTCACCCCACATTAAGGTAACGAGAAGCTGTGGATCGTCTACTATAGAGCGTGTTTGAAGTAGGTGACGGTCACTGGACTGCACCGTGAGTCGCCCCAATGAGAGGCTCATGTCCGCTTTCGGCACGCAGTACTCAAATATCTCTCCGAACGATATTCCCCCGCAAGGCTCTACTGACCTGCGCTCCCCGAGGAACACATGGCAAGTGTTCTCTGCCGTCGGGAAGAGGAGGCCCTGCAGATCCCCGAAATTGAGAAGTCGTATTGGACGGTACTTCTCGAGTAAGTGCGAAACAAAGCCAGAGCTCGAAGGCCCTAGGAACTGCCCAATAGGCTGGACCAAACACACTCGGCCAGTTGTTGTTAAAAAATCTAACGCGCGCAGGGCGTATGCTCCGGCAATTTGGCGCCGTACAAAGGGGGCGTCGGCCTGTTCGGCCCAATCGTCCGCAGAAGTACGAGTTTCACCAGCCGGTTCAGCCCATGGCGGATTTGATATGATTAGCGAGAACTGTCTTGTGCGAAACAGATGCGCATTATTGAAAAAATCTGCGGTTTTGTGACCGTACGCGAGGTTTGTTCCTTTCAGCGAAGGTAACCTAGCCCCTTCCTGCTCCTGCGCCTCCAGTATGTCGGCGGGAGCGAGGCCCTCTAATAACGACAAATAGAGGCTGAAGGCAGTAACACGGCACGCCATAAAATTAATGTCACCGCCGAATATGCAGGTTTCCAAAATTCTTGAACGTTCGCTGAAGCTTATTTGCCGCTTTTCTCGCCGCTCTGCCAACGCTATAAGGCGACGATAAGCTGTTGTCAGCAGAATTCCAGAACCACAAGCACCATCAAAAATCGTTTCCGAAAGCGGGTCGGGTGATGAAGAAAATGCCTGATCGACCACAAGCATAGCCAAATTACGTGGCGTGTAATACGCTCCGTCCTTGGCTTTCTGATCCGGAATCAGAAATGACTCGTATAGGCCAGAAAGCAATTCAACCGGAATATAGCTGAAGTCATAATTCCAAAAATCTTGTTGTCCAGTGCGCATGTCGGTCCTCCGTAGGAACTGATCAAGCAGGACAAACCCGTCGTCGGCCAAGGCATTCCAGGGGTCGTGGCGATCCTCGCCTAAAAAATCACCGTTAAAGTCAGTCCTCAGTCGGTCTACAAGGGCCTGCACTCCGGCCCTATCGCCACTTTTGACGAGACTATGTAATTGCGAAACGTTTCGGCGCTCTCTATACGTCTGACCTACGATTTCCCGATGCTCAAGATAAGCAACGAAAAGTACTTGGCCCATAAGTAATTCGGCCAAACGCTTACGCTGTGGCTTATTCTTACCTCCTGAGAAGCCGCTTTCTACAAGCTTCGCGACGACGACATTAAGGTTGTCAAGTAGCTTACGGTCTACCCGTGCTTTGACATCAAACCAGCTCGGCGCTCGACGGGAAAGATTAGCCGAGACGACATCCAAGGCCGAAAAATCCCCATCAGGACGCGCATCTGCTAGCGATAGTTGAGCGAACGCACTCTTTAACTTTCGAGCTGGAAGCGCGATCGCATGATCGCCCTTAATCTCAATAACAACGGTCGCAAGATTCTGATTCCAAATACGTTTTCGCGCTTCGTCAAGTTCCGTGGAAGTCAAAGGCTTGTTATCGTCTCCCAAGAAGACAACGGTTGGTACGCCCTCCACATCAAAGACTGCTTGGGCACGAATCGCTCCATCTGGCTTCAAGAGATTCGCTATCTCAAGAGCGTACGGGTGCGTCTCAGGGATTGAGTCACCGCGCAAATGCAAAACCGCAGGTTCTGCCGAATACCCAAGCTTATCGAGCCAATTATGTAATGACGTATTCGTCACATTAATCCTTTGTACTGCTTTATTTCCGTACTTTGCACGCCGAGTCTAACTTATGCTTTCGGTACAGAGCGCTCAAGAACATTATTACATCGATGGTAGCGAGGTCTAATAATGTCGACCTCACGTATGGGTATGTTAGAAAGACGACGGTCGATGATCCGTTCAAGCGCAAAATTGTATTCTAAAGGCAATTAATTAGCGAGTCCTAACAACTTGTAATCACTGTCCGATCTTCTCTATGTTCGTACGTACACGGCTTCGCTGCACCACCACATCAAGGACGGACTGCTCGACGGCCGAACAGACCCGAGCAGCCCCTTGGTGCTTACGTCTGACACATTGGTTACCGATTGTCGCGAATCTTTTTGGAGTAGTTCCCAACCACTTCGCTAAGTGCTAGCCCATGCGAATCGACGAGCTTTTGGATATGGTGTGCCGACAGGTCTGAGAAGTTGACATGCTCGAATGCGTTAAAAAATGTACGCACTGCCTTCACTAGCCTCTTCAACTCGGCCGGCCGCACCACTTCGACCTCGTGCGTGAACGCGCCGGCGCTCTCAAGCTGTTGGGCGGGATGAATCATCAGCCGTTTTACCTTCATCCCTGGATAATGCTTTTCAAACCATGCAGCAGACCGGTTCATCTGCTCCGATTCACGCTTATTGATTTCGCTACGTTCCAGCAATACCTCGTCCTTACATTCCCAAAGGATATACTGGGTTCCGTCCAACGCCCACAGGTTATCTGGACCTTCTTTCCACTCTTTGTCAGGCCGTTCGCCAACGAAACCTATGCACGACGCGAGCTCATCTAGAGCCTGCTCAAATTTGTCAGCTTTTACGCCGAAGGCGAGCCGTGCCAAAATGTCCGTCAGCGCAACATTTAACTGTGAATAGTCATCAAACTGCGAAATCCAGCTTTGGATTCGTTCCATACGCCCATGACTGACGATCGAAAGCTTAGTAATCTGAACTCCGTTTGCCGGTTTCAGCAGCAGTCGATTTGCGCTATGCGCAGCCAGTTGGAAACGCTCCGACAAGGGGCGGTCGAACTTATGGCTGTATCGAGCCATTTCTTGCAAATACCAGCCTTTTTCATCACTGTCAGAGACATTTTTGTCAAGATATGCCTGCACGCGATCAACAGCAGCGCGATAGTTCCCAGAAGCAAATGAATGCTCAGATAGCAGCTCCATTTCGAACTGCTCAAGAATTTCTTTCCGCGTCACATTTGGAACGACCGAATCCATCTGCTCTGCATAATATTCTTTCCAATCCGGGTCTCGATTGAGACACTGCGATATCAGTTTCGCAAAGGCGTCGACAGGCGCCCCTTCATCTCCCACCTCTTCACGCGCCATCTCAGCCACATCAATGCCGATTTTTACCTGCTGCGCTACCTGAGGCGAAAAATACGATCTCGACTTACTGTCCCGTATCAATCGCGTTAGATCTGTCCCGGTTACGACGACAACCGAATAGTCCTTTTCGCCTCGAACGCTACGTCCCATACCTTGTTCAACGCTTCTTACAGCTCTGATTAATGTTGCTTCGCTATTCGGGCGGCACGACTCGGTGTGCAGGTCAATCAGGCTCTCTGAGAATGGCTTCCCATCGAAAATCAAGATTCTGCACGTATCGTCTGGAAGATCAATGCCATCGTAGCGGTTCGCCAGGACAACTGTTAACTCATATTGACCCCGTTTAAGACTTCCGACTACGGTAGGTATGTTCTTCGTGTCTGCAACGATCGCCCCATATGCCTCCCAGTCCTTGGTTGTAGCGAAACTGTTTGTCAACGCAACAACGCCAGATCTACGTTTGTCGTTCGGCTTGGCAAACATATTCACCATCTCCGAGCGATCCAAGCTTTCGTCGATTAATGAAGGAATTAGGACCATCTTCTCGCCCGACCAGGTCTCGGCAGCATACTTTAACGGTGACGCGATGGTTTTTGGCGATAGCTGCAGACCTTTTACAAGGAACGAATCATCGGTCACCGTTGCTGACATCAGGATCCGATGCGACGCTCTCCAATAGCTGCCAAACGCTTGCAACGGCGCCACATAAGGCTCAATCTCCAGCGCGTCGCCGGAAATCACACACTGGCATCTATCCAACATATTCTTGAGCAACGGCCAGGCATAGCGCACGCTTTGCCTATCAGTTGCACTAGAAAGAATCCGAGCAACCTCGGCTTCTTTGGCCGTCCAAGCCCAGTAAGGAATTGGCAGCAGGGCGTCCCGTTTCTGATTTTGAATATCAGCGAACGTGCCGACACCTTGCTCTTCCAGGTCGGTGGAAAACATCTCCAATATAGAATGGTAGGCCGGTTCGTCCCGTGGAATCCTGATTCGGCAGGCCGCACGGATTGCATCAACGCACGCGTGTGCGTCATCCATTAAAAGGGTGCCGATGCTAACCGATTGATTGTTGAGGCCGAACTTGGTCAACCCGTTGAACAATTTCTGAACAGACGTAACCAGAATGCTGTCGCCATGCAAGAACTCCTCTGGCAGTTCGGGTGCCGCAATGCAAGTCTTGATACCGAATTGTTTTGCTTGGTCGCACGTTTGCTCAACGAGAAAATTGCTGGGACAAAGATATACGACCGGGCCCTTGCCGTCGTTGAGCCTCGACTGAAGCATCAGTAAGCCGATCAGAGTTTTGCCTTGTCCAGTGTGCAACTTGACAATAATGTCTCGATCGGTCTGATGACCATCGAACCATGCTTTGAGAACAGCGATTTGCGCGGGACGAAGTGGCCCCTTGTCAGTGGCACGATCCAAAGTTTCATAAAGAGCGATTGGATCGACAACTTTTTTGGCTTTACCGCCAGCGAGCCGCTTACTGAAATTGACCATTCTAAACCCTACTGAGAGAAGTGATGCCTATATTGCCACATTCTCTCAACCAATAGTACCTGTCTAGATCAGGTCACTTCCTCTAGTTGACGAGGTTTGTCGCATGGAACAAGGAGCTTTAATGTCGATTTGCGGACCGGCGACATGGCGAATCAGACGTCGGCACCGCCTTCGACGACGAGCCGTGCCCGACGCTGGTGACGCTCAACTTTATCTCGTTGCAACTGAAGCAAGCCAACTACAGGCCGTCGCGTCTTAAAACGAAGTAGGCGACCTGCGTCGGGAACGGTCGCGGCGTTCAAACTCGAGGGCGATTACGTTGGCCAACAGCTGAGACTCACGGTCAGAAAACTTACTGCGAAGAACCGCAGCTCCCGTGTCGGCGCGGACGCCCTCCGTCAAAGACGCGAGCAAGAGTCTGGCACTGCTATCAAAAATTCGTTGTTGCCTGGAGACTTCGTCAAGCCGGCTGCCGATGCCATCCGCTAATCCGTCGGCGAGTATGCCATGCACCGACTCGAGCACAAGCAGCATGAGGCGTAGGTGTATCGGTAGCGAGGACAACCGTCCCCGCGTATGCATGTGTAGGCAATATGCAACACCAGTTTTATTCTAGGACACGGTGTTTGGCTTCGGAGTGTAAAGATTACATAAATATTCAATGTGTAAAGTTTGAGTTAGTAACCTCCCTCTTGAGTTCGTCGAACAAATACCTTGCTATGTGCACATAAGCAAGGACAGCTATGCCCTGCTGGACATCCTGATGACCCTGCGCGAGCGCGCGCCGATCCATTTCGACATCGTCGCGGTCAACCTTGACCAGAAGCAGCCGAACTTCCCGGCCGATATCCTGCCGGCCTACCTCGAGAAGCTGGGTGTGCCGTACCACATCGAGAACCAGGACACCTACAGCATCGTCAAGCGTCTGATCCCGGAAGGCAAGACCACCTGCTCGCTGTGCTCGCGCCTGCGGCGCGGCATCCTGTACCGCGTGGCGGACGAGCTGGGCTGCAACAAGATCGCCCTGGGCCACCACCGTGACGACATCCTGGAAACCTTCTTCCTGAACATGTTCTTCGGCGGGAAGCTGAAGGGCATGCCGGCCAAGCTGGTCTCGGACGACGGCAAGCACATGGTGATCCGCCCGCTGGCCTACGTGAAGGAAGCCGATACCGAGCGCTACGCCGAGGTGAAAGGCTTCCCGATCATCCCGTGCGACCTGTGTGGCTCGCAGGAAAACCTGCAGCGCAAGCAGATCAAGGCCATGCTGCGCGACTGGGAAAAGAAGCATCCGGGCCGCGTCGAGAACGTGTTCTCGTCGCTCTCCACCGTGGTGCCCTCGCACCTGCAGGACCGTGACCTGTTCGGCTTCGTCGACCTGAAGACCGACGGCGTGGCGAATCCGAACGGCGACATCGCCTTCGACGAGGAGCCGTGCTCGACGCCGGCGGCGAATACGATTTCGCTCACGCAGCTGTAGCCCGGCCACCGGCTTTAACAGGAAGGCAGGGTCGTGCTACCCTGCCTTTTTTTCGTCCCATCGACAAAAGGATTCCATGAGCCTGCCCGCCCGCCTGTTCCGTTGCCTGTCCTTCAGCCTGGCCATCCTCGCCCCCGCCGCGGCGCTGGCCGAGCCGAGCGCGATCTACCTGGTGCGCCATGGCGAAAAGGCCAGTGTGGGCCAGGACCCGGAGCTGACCCCGCAAGGCCAGGCGCGGGCCCGGGCGATCGCCACCATCCTGTCGCGCAGCGGCATCACTGCCGTGTTCAGCACGCCGACCCAGCGCACGCGCCAGACCGCGCAGCCGCTGGCCCAGCGCATCGGGCTCGAGGTGCAGCTGTACGACCCGCGCGCGCCGAAAGCGCTGATCGACAAGGTGAAAACCCTGTCCGGGCCGGTACTGGTGGTGGGACACTCGAACACCCTGCCGGAACTGGTGCGGCTGTTCGGCGGCGCCCCCGGCGCCGACATCGGCGACGACGAATACGATCGCCTGTATCAGCTGACGCCGGCGGCAGGCGGTGCGGTCCGGACGATCCTGCTGACCTCCCCCTCCACGCCTTGAGGCAGCCACTCCCTTGCTGATGTTGTGATTTTGAAATATCGTCGTGGCTTGTCAGCAACCAGTAGTTCCAATGCATTAAAGCTTCAGTTAGGATGCATGAATTACTGACTGGAGTTCATCTTGGATCTGTCCCAGGCGCAGTTCGACCGCGCCGTCAACCTCATCTACGACACGCTGGACGACCGGACTGCCTGGCGCAGCGTGCTCGCATGCCTGCACGAGGCGGTCGGCGGGCGCGCCATCCACATGCTCGCTTTCGATGCCGCCCATGGCGCCCTGTCATACAGCGATGGCGCCGCCATGGCGCCGCAGATCGACCTGGAATACATCCAGAAATACCAGTTCATCGATCCACGTGTCGAGCTGATGCGCAGCCAATGGGCGGACGCGTGGCTGCACTGCCATGAGCATTTCGACGAGGCTTTCGTCGCCACCGATCCCTTCTACCAGGAATTCCTGCTGCCGCACGGTGCGCGCTACCTGACGGCCTGCAAGCTGGTCGAGAACGGCGAAGCGACCGTGCTGCTGGCTTGCCTGCGCCGCCCCGGCGACGGCCCGATGCCGGCCGATGCCCTGGCCTTTCTCGACCGCCTGCGCCCGCACCTGCAGCGCGCGGCGCGCCTCGGCCTGGCCCAGTTCGTGTATTCGGCCCAGGCCCTGGTCGGACACGCGCTGATCGACAAGCTGCGCCAGCCGGTGATGCTCCTGACTACCGGCGGTGAAGTGGTGCTGGCGAACGAGGCGGCGCGCTGCCTGCTCGGCTCGACCAGCCTGGTGCAGGTGCGTGAGAAACGCCTGGTGCTGCCGCAGGCCTACCGCAGCGCCTTCCTCGACCAGTGCGCGCAGCTCGAGCACCAGGCACGTACAGCCGCGGGCGCCGCCCCGGACACCGCCTTTCGTTCGCTGCACATGAGCAGCGAGCCCGGCGCCGCGCCGGACGTCCTGTACGGTTTCTTCACCCTCCTGGTGCCGGAACGCACCCTGGGCAGCTTCGGCCTGCGCCCGCTGGTGATGCTGTTCTTCTACCATCCGACCTCGGCCCAGGTGATCGATTCGGACCTGCTCACCGCAGCGTTCGGCCTGTCGCATGCCGAATGCCGCGTGGCCTCGCTGCTGGCCGACGGCGTGCCGCTCAAGAGCATCGCCGAAACGCTGGGGGTGCAGTACGACACGGTGCGCAAGCAGCTGATGTCGATCTACCAGAAGACCGCCACCAACCGCCAGCCGGAGCTGGTACGGCTCCTGATGAATCTCCCCGCATCGGCCGTGCAGCGCGCGCTCAAAGCCGACGGCGGCTCCTTCCAGGGAATCAGCACCTGAGCCCGATGACGCCAGCGACCAGCCCGACGATCTTCATCAGCATCGCATCCTATCTTGACCCGATGCTGTTCTTCACCTTGAACGATGCGGTGGCGAAAGCTGCCCGCCCGGAGCTGCTGTCGCTGGACGTGGTCGACCAGCACGTCGAGCACCAGCGCGCGGCGATTGCCGCCCTGCCCTTCGCGCGCCGGGTGCGCTACGTGCACCTGGACCCGCGCGACACGCTGGGCGTGAGCTGGGCGCGCAGCATCGCCTTTTCGCTGTACGACGGCGAAGCCTTCCTGCTGCAGGTCGATTCGCACACCCTGTTCGAGCCGGGCTGGGACGAACAGCTGCGCAGCCTGCACGCGAGGCTGGGCGCGCGCTCGGCCAAGCCGATCGTCAGCACCTATCCCTACCGCTTCGACATGGTCGGCGGCGTCCCCCGGTACACGCCGGGCGACGGCCGGACCGCGCTGGTGCTGCGCCCGCATCCGGAAAAGCCCCTGACACTTGATGACGCCGTGCTGCGCTTCATGGCGCACCACCTGTTCACCAGCGAGCCGGTCATGGGCTGCCACGTGTCCGCCGGCTTCCTGTTCGCGGCCGGCAGCTTCGTGGAAGAAGTGCCCTACGAGCCTTACCTCTACTTCCATGGCGAGGAGCAGAGCCTGGCGGTGCGCGCCTTCACGCGCGGCTGGGACATCTTCCATCCGCTCACCACGCCGGTCTACCACCTGTACAAGAACGAGGGCATGCCCTACGAGAGCCACCACTGGCACGGCGAGTTCGACGGGCGGCGCGCCTTTGGCTCGGGCTACCTGACCGAGCGCGCCAGGCTGCGCCTGAACCGCCTGCTGATGGGCGACGGCCTGCCCGGCGCGTATGGGCTGGGATCGGTGCGCAGCATGGCCCAGTATGCCGAGCTGAGCGGCATCGACTACGCCACCCAGACCATCAGCGATCCGTTCGGCGGGCAACTCTGCTAGAGCACGTCGCCGGCGGCGTCGATTCCCATCCCTTCTTTCGCGAGCGAGATGCTGCCCAGCGCCCGGGCATTGACGCGTTCGCGCTCCTCGTCGAAGCACCAGCCCCACTTGTTGAAGTAGCGCACCGCCGAAGCGCTGTGATGGCACAGCAGGCGCCAGTCGCGGTAGGAGCCGCGGCCATATTCGTGCACCACCGTCACGCGCGGATAGAACACGATGCGGCCGATACGGGCCAGCCGCCGCGACAGGTCGACGTCCTCGAAATACAGGAAGAAGCGTTCGTCGAACAGCCCGGCCCTGGCCAGCGCATCGGTGCGGATCAGCATGAAGCATCCGGACAGGACCGGCACCTCCATGATGCGGTCGTAACCGCTGGCATGCATTTCGTAGTCGTACTGCTGGCCTGAGCACCGGTGCAGCCAGGGCAGGAAGCGCCGTGTCGCCAGGCCGAGCGGCGCGGGCAGGAGCTTGCACAGCGGCTGCAGGCGGCCATCGGGAAAGCAGATGCGCGGGGACAGCATCGCCACGTCGGCCTGGCTCTCCATATAGGCCAGCAGGCGGGGAAAAATGTCTTCAGAAAAATAGATATCGGGATTGAGCACGAAGTGGTAGCGGCTGCCGGCTTCCATCGCGGCGCGCATGGCGCGGTTGTGCGAACGGCCGAAGCCCGGATTGTCCGGCTGGTGCCAGTACAGGGCCTGGTAGCGCGGCGCCAGGCTGCGCAGGCGGTCCTCGGGCGAATTCTCGATCAGGTAGATCAGCAGCCGCGGCCAGCTGCCGCTCACCCCGCGCAGCAAGCGTTCGATCTGCTCCGTGGGATTGGCGTAGGCCACCACCGAGCAGCTGGCCAGGACCGGCGCCTGTGTCATTTTTTTGGCCCGCGCAGGTGGAAAAAGGCCATGTGCGTGAACCAGGCGTCGTCCCAACCATGGCAGTTGGGATGGACCTCGGGCAGGACGCGCTCGCGCCCGCCGCGCGCGTCCGGCCGCCCCAGCGAGATGTCGTGGAACCAGACGTCGGCCTGGCGGAACCAGCGGCCGAAGTCTTCCAGCACGCGCGGGATGTCGTCGGTGCCGAAGGCGACGTCGCAGGCGCTGTTGGTGCCGGCCGCGTCCCAGCGGTTCTCGGTCCAGCGCGCGTGCAGGCGGTCGATGTGGTGGATGTCGACCAGGAAGGCCTCGTTGGCGGGCGGCGGCGCGGTGCGGCAGTACGGGTAGTAGCGCGAGAAGAAGAACTGCAGCGTGGCGCAGCCGTCGGGACGCAGGATGCGCACGATGTCGTCGAGGATGCGGGCGCGGGTGTCGTACACGCAGATGTGCTGCATCGAGATCGCGCAGTAGGCGAAATCGTAGGCGCCGGACGGGGCCTCGCCGCAGTCGGTGCCGCTGCTCAGGAAGATCTCGGCGTTCGGAGTGCGGGCGCGCGCCGCCCGCACCATCTTCTTGGAGATGTCGGCGCCGTCAACCTGGCGCAGCAGGCGCGACATGCGCCGCACCATGCGGCCTTCGCCGCAACCGACCTCGAAGCCGCGCGCCGATTGCGGGTCGGCCAGCACAGGCTTGCGGATGTCGCCGTACAGGTGCAGCAGGTGGGTCTCGTAGGGGAAGTTCTCGTGGTAGTCGTAGTTGCCGACGATCTCCTCGACATCCGCGGGGGAGTCGTCATAGAAAGTCTTTTGCATGCGTGCATACTGCTTGAGAAAATTGTCCATCGACGTCTCCGGAACCGGCCTGCGGCCAGATGGAGATTCAGACGGCCCGACAGGATCGGCAGTTGCATCGGTATCGCGCCCGATTGCGCAAGATCAGGCGCACGGGGGAAGGGCGGCCCAGAATCGCCCATCATGTCAACCACCGCCACGACCACCATGAACGGCAGCGTGCGCAAGGTGCTGGGCGGGCCCGCCCTGACCGACCTGCGCCATGCCTGGGGACTGCTGCACGTCATCGCCTTCATCGCGGCCAGCGACCTGCGCGCGCGCTACCGGCGCAGCGTGCTCGGCCCGTTCTGGATGACGCTCGGCACCGCGGCCGGCACGCTCGGCCTCGGCCTCGTGTGGAGCGAGCTGCTGCGCATGGAGCGCGCCAGCTTCGTGCCCTCGCTCACCTGCGGCCTGATCCTGTGGCAACTGCTCAGCGGCTGTATTCTCGAATCCACTACCACCTACTGGCGGCAGGCGGCGCTGATCCGCAACATCAGCATGCCGCTGTCGATGCCGCCCATCCAGATGGTGCTCAAGCACCTGATCAACTTCGCACACAACCTGCCGGTGCTGCTCGCGGTCGTGCTGATGTTCGACGTGCCCGTCACGCGCCATACCCTGCTGGCCCTGCCCTGCCTGCTGCTGCTGGCGGCCAACCTGCTGTGGCTGGCGCTGCTGCTCAGCATGCTCGGAGCGCGCTTTCGCGACCTCGAATACGTATTGGGCGCCGCCATGCCGCTGCTGATGTTCCTCAGCCCGGTGTTCTACCGGCCTAACTACCTGCCGTTCAGCGCGGAGTTCATCTGGCTCAATCCGTTCAGCCACCTGATCGAGCTGATGCGCTATCCGCTGCTGGGCGCGGCGCCGCCCGGCTTCGTCGTGCTGACCAATGTCCTGCTGTGCCTGGGCAGCTGGATCCTCACCCTGTGGCTGTTCGACGCCAAGCGCAACCGCATCGCCTACTGGCTCTGACCATGGCGCGCCTCGAATTCGACCGCGTGACGGTCCAGTATCCGGTCTACGACGTGCGCGCCAAGTCGCTGCGCCGGCACCTGATGCGGGTATCGACGGGCGGGCGCATCGAGTCCGAGGGAAGCGGCATCCAGCTCGTCACCGCGCTGCGCGACGCCAGCTTCCGGCTGCGCGACGGCGACAGCGTCGGGCTGCTCGGCCACAACGGCGCCGGCAAGAGCACCCTGCTGCGCACCATGGCCGGGGTGTACTGTCCCTCGGCCGGCAGCGTGCTGCGCGAAGGCCGGGTGGCGACCGTGTTCGAACTCGGGGCCGGCATGGAAAGCGAACTGAGCGGTTACGAGAACATCCGGCGCATGGCGATGCTGCTCGGGATCGGCAAGCGCGAGATCGCCGCGCGCCTGCCCGACATCGAGGAATTCACCCAGCTCGGCCCCTTCCTGCACCTGCCGGTGCGCACCTATTCGGCCGGCATGGCCACGCGCCTGATGTTCGCGGTGGCCACCTCGACCAGTCCGGACATCCTGCTGGTCGACGAGATCTTCGGCGCCGGCGACGCCGAGTTCCAGCTGAAGGCCGCCACCCGCATGGAGGCATTGATCTCCTCGGTGCGCATCTTCGTGTTCGCCTCGCACGACATCGCGGCCCTCAAGCGCCACTGCCGCCGCTTCTTCCGGCTCGAACACGGGCTCTTGTGCGAAGTCGACGCCAACCTCCTGTGAGCACCGTGCGCACGATAGACATGGATCATGGATCCGCTTCCGGCCCCGCCTATTCTGGTCGCATGAAACGCCTGATCATCGACCTCGACGACACCATCGCCTACTGCACGGAAGCGGGCTATGCGCATGCGCTTCCCAACCTGGCCCTGATCGCACGCCTGCGCGACTACCAGCGCGACGGCTTCGACATCGTCATCAGCACCAGCCGCAACGTGCGCACCTACAGCGGCAACATCGGCAAGATCAACCTGCACACGCTGCCCCTCATCGTCGAATGGCTGTCACGGCACGGCGTGCCCTGCGACGAGCTCCACGTCGGCAAGCCCTGGTGCGGCACGCAAGGCTTCTATGTCGACGACAAGGCGGTGCGGCCGTCTGAATTCCTGCGCTACTCCCTCGCCGACATCTCGGCCCTGCTGGCGGACGAAGGGCGCGAGGCGTAAATGCTGCTCATCACTTCCGGCGCCTATGTCGACAGCGAGTTGTACGCCGAGTTCGGCCGCATTCCGCCCGCGTTTCTTCCGGTGGGCAACCGGCGCCTGTTCAGCTACCAGGCGCGGCGCCATGGCGCCCGTCATGCGCAGGTGGTCATGACCGTGCCGGGCGACTTCGCGCTCGACGAGGCCGACGCCGCCTGCCTCGAGGCCTGCGGCATCACGCTCTACCGTACCGAGACCGGCGCGGCGCTGGGCTGGGCGGTGCACGATTTCCTCTCTTCCCACGGCGTCAGCGGGCCGATCGAAATCCTGTACGGCGACACCCTGATCGACGACCCGCCGCGCGGTGGCAGCGACTGGCTGGCGGTGGGCCAGACCGACGAGTACTACGACTGGTGCCACGAAGTTCCCCGGCATGGTCAGCCGGGCGGCATCTGGACCGGCATGTTCGCCTTTTCCGATCCGGCGCGGCTGCGCGAACTGCTGGCCGAAGAGGGCGATTTCATCGCCTCGGTGGTCGCCTACGAGCGCCAGGTCGGCCTGGCCCACTGGCCGGTCGCGCGCTGGCTGGATTTTGGCCACGTGCACACCTATTTCGATTCCAAGCGCACCGTCACCACCCAGCGCCACTTCAACCAGTTGCGCGTGTCCGACGGCGTGGTCACCAAGACGGGGGACGACAGCGGCAAGATCGTGGCCGAGGCCGAATGGTTCGAACGGGCGCCGCGCTCCGTCAAGCCCTTCCTGGCCCCGTACATCGGGCGCACCGACGAGGGCTGCGGCTGCGGGTACCAGCTCGAATACCTGCACCTGGCCACCCTGAACGAGCTCTACGTCTTCGGGCGCCTGCCCGAGCAGGTCTGGGCGCGCATCTTCCGCGCCGCCGATGCTTTCCTGCGCACCGCGCAGGCGGTGCCGCTGGAGCAGCCGCCCGCGCTCGATGCCATCCGCCAGGCCTACCGCGAAAAAACCCTGTCCCGGCTCGCAGCCTATGCCGCCGCGGCCGGGTGCGACCTCGACGCCGGCTGGGCGCTCAACGGCGTACGCACGCCCTCGCTGCGCGTCATCGCCGAACAGGCCAGCGCCGCAGTCGATGCCGGCATGGCGGAACCGAGCTTCCTGCACGGCGACTTCTGCTTCAGCAACATCCTGTTCGACTTCCGCGCCGGCCGCGTCAAGACCATCGACCCGCGCGGGACCGATGCCAGCGGCCGCCCTTCGCGCTTCGGCGACCTGCGCTACGACATCGGCAAGCTCGCCCATTCGGTGCTCGGGCTGTACGACCACATCGTGGCCGGCCACTTCGTGCTCGAAGACGACGACCGGCACGGCGAGGAACAGGGCGAGCGCCCCGGCCTGCAGAAGAGCAGCGCGGGCAGCGCACAGTTCGGCGAACAGCGGAACCTGCAGCTGAGCGGCGACCTGGACGGGCATGGCAAGGGGGGCCCGCGTCGTCAGGGCGGCATGCCGCCGGCCGTCCCGCCGCGCTCCCCGGCAGGCTCATCCCTGCACGGCCTGCGCGACGATCCGCTGCCTGGACTGCCTCCCGGCCACGCGCTACGCTTCCGGGTCCTGGCCCAGCGCAGCGCTCCGATCCGCGCGCTGTTCCTGGCCACGCCCTTCGCCGGCCGCCTGCCCACCGCATGGGATTGCTATCCCGTCATGGTGCTGCTGTTCCTGTCGATGCTGCCGCTGCACGCGGACGCCCCGCTACGCCAACGCGCCCTGCTGGCCAATGCCATCCGCGTTTACCTCGAATGGAGAGCGCATGATCGTGATCCCGATGGCGGAAATGAGCCGCCGCTTCTTTGACGCCGGCTACTCCCGGCCCAAGTACGAACTGCCGCTCGACGGACAGACGCTGTTCGCCAGCTGCCTGCGCTCGTTCGAACACTACTTCGGCAGCGAGCGCTTCGTGTTCGTCCACCGCCACGCCTTCGGTGCCGACGACTTCATCGCGCGCGAATGCGACCGGCTGGGCCTGGACAACTACCTGGCGGCGGGCCTGGGCGAGAGCACGCGCGGCCAGGCCGAAACCGTGCTGCGCGGCCTGGACGCTGCCAGCGCCGGCGCCAACGAGGCCCTGCTCATCTTCAACATCGACACCATCCGACCGCATTACCGCTTTCCCGAAGCCATGGGTGCAAGCGACGGCTACCTGGAAGTGTTCGCCGGCGAAGGCGCGCACTGGTCCTTCGTGCGCCCCGCCACGTCGCTGTGCCCGCTGGTTGCCGAGGCCACCGAAAAGCGCCGCGTCTCGCCGCTGTGCAGCACCGGGCTGTACTACTTCGCGCGGGCCGCCGATTTCGGCGCCAGCTGCGAACATGCGCTCGGCGATGGCGGCCGCTACCTGCGCCAGTGGGGCGAACTCTACGTCGCGCCGCTGTACAACCACCTGATCGCGGCCGGCAAGCGCATCATGTACCACCAGATCAGCGCGCACGAGGTGCACTTCGCCGGCACGCCCCAGGAATACAGCGCCTTGCACGACGGCGCACGGAGCCTGTTTTGATCTACATATCGCTTCCCGTGCACACCCAGGCACGGGTCGTGGCGAGCCAGGCCAGGAACATCGCCGCCTTCTTCCCCGAGGCGCGCATCGTGCTGCACGTCTCGGCCAACGCCCGCTTCAGCCTGCCCGAACTGGAAACGGCGCTGGACGCCGCCGGCTGCGCCAACGTCGTGCTCAATCCCGCACGCCATGCGACACGCTGGGGCGGCATCCTGCAGGCCCACCTGGCCAACATCGGCTGGATCCGCCGCGCCGGCGACGCCAGCCGCATCTGCCTGCATGCCTCGAACGACATGCTGGTGCGTCCCGGCCTGGCCGGCTGGCTGGGACGTGGCGGCAACTTCCTGCACACGCGCCCCATCCGCGCCGGCAGCCGCTGGCGCTTCGCCGCGCCGGCGCTGGCCGACCGGCAGCTGGTCAACCTGTGCCGGCGGCTCGGCAGCACCAGCCTGGTGGGCTCCCAGGTCGAGGGCGCCAGCTTCGAGGCGGCGCTGCTGTTCGAGCTGGCGCCCCTGCTCGAGCGCCACCTCGACGGCAGCGCCGCCTATCCGCGCGAGGAAGTCTGGCTGGCCACCGCGGCCCATGCGCTGCGCGCGCCCATCGGGGGCCGCCCCTACGTGCTGTCCGAGGTGCACCGTTTCGACCAGGCCTTCTGGCGCGTGCTGCGCTATGCCGATCCGCTGATCGGCCGGCCGGGCGAACCGCGCCATTTCCCGCGCCGCCTCATCGAGTACCTGATGATCCGCAGCGGCTTCCACCGGACCCGGCGGCGCCTGGTCGACCGCATCGGCGCCGGCGATGCCGCCTGGCTGGCGCGCTACGAATGGATGTCCGACAGCAACAACACCTGGCGCGTATTCGACCGCCACGGCCTGTTCGGCGTGAAGCGGGTAGCGCGCCGTCCGGACCACCCGCTGCGCCGCTACATCGACGCACTGGCTACCGCCCCGGCGCCGGCGCCGGCGCCGCGGCCGGCGCCCGGTTCCCACCAGCCGCCTGTCGCGCCATGAAGACTTCCGACATCACCCTCGTGTTCCAGGGCGCGTTCAAGCCTTACGTCACGCGCGAGCGCGACGCCTTCGTGCGCAATATCCGCATGACGCGCCAGGTGCTGCCGGGCGCGCGCATCGTCCTCTCCACCTGGGAAGGCACGGACGTGCCGCACAACGCGGGGGTCGACACCGTGGTGCTCAGCCCGGACCCGGGTCCGCTGGCGCCGCTCAAGCTCGACGACGACAAGGCCAACAACGCCAACCGGCAGCTGGCCAGCACGCGCGCCGGCCTGACGGCCGTGCGCACGCCCTATGCCGTCAAGCTGCGCACCGACTGCTTTCTTGAACATGCGGGTTTCCTCGACTTCGCCGCCGAGCAGCGCCGCCGCGACGGCGGACGCGAACGGCTGCTGGCCTGCTCCTTCTTCACCCTCGACCCGCTCATGTTCGAGCGCCTGCCCTACCACCTGAGCGACTGGTTCCATTTCGGTCCGACCGAACTGCTGCGGGCCTACTGGTCGGCCGCGCCGATGGACGCGCGCGACGCGCGCCATTACGAACAGCGTCCGCATCCGCCCGGCGCGTCGATCTTCGAGCGCCGCTTCCGTGCCCGCTTCGCGGTCGAGCAGCACCTGTGCACGCAGTTCGCCGGCGCCCGCGGCTATGCCTGTCCACGGGCGCTGAACGACACGTCGGAAGCGGTGCTGCGCGACCACGCGCGCTTCATGGCCCACGAAGTGATTCTGCTCGACCCCTGGCAGATCGGCCTGGTCTTTCCCAAGTATGCCTGGGTGGGCGCCTCGCGCTTCCAGTGCATGAACAACCTGATGCATCTGGACTGGGTCGCGCTGCAGGGCCCCGAGCTGGCCGGATTCCAGGATGCCGCCGGCCTGCGCCGCCTGATCCGCGCGCGGGCGCGCAGCAAGCGCCTGACCGCCCTCGCCTTCCGCCACAGCCGCCTGCTGCATGGGCTGCTGTTCGATCCGCAGCACAGCAGCGAACCGGTGCGCCGCATGGTGAGCCGGCTCGCGCGCCACTTGTAGCCGGCCATGCGCATCGTCACCGTCGTCGTCACCCGCGACCGCCCGCCACTGCTGCAGCAGGTGCTGGCGGCGCTGCAGTCGCAGCAGCGCCCGCCCGACCACGTGGTCGTGGTCGACAACGGCGGCGGGCCCGAGACGGGCGCCGTGCTGGCGCGCTGCCAGGGCCTGGACGTGCTGCGCCCCGGCGGCAACCTGGGCGGCGCCGGCGGCTTCGCCCTCGGCATGCGCCACGCCCTGGCCGGCGGCTGCGACTGGATCTGGCTGCTGGACGACGACGCGGTGCCGCGCCCCGACACGCTGGAACGGCTGGCCGGGGCAATCGCACAGGCAGAGGGCACGGCGGCGCCGGGGGCGGTGGCGCCGGCCGTCTTCGAGTTCGGTAGCCTGGCGCTGGCCCACCGGCGCCGTTACGGGCTGTCGTGCGGCATCGAACGCACGATCGCCCCTGCCGACTACTGCCGCGCCCTGGTGCCGGTCGACACCGCCTCCTTCGTCGGCTTGCTGGTGTCGGCGCGCGCCGCGGCAGCCTGCGGCCTGCCCGACGCCGCCCTGTTCCTGTCCTACGACGACACCGAATACTGCCTGCGCCTGCGGCGCGCCGGCTGGCCGCTGTGGCTGGCGCCCGGCAGCGTGGTCGACCACCTGCGCGCGCCCGCCGGCCGGATGCGCGCCGGCCCGATCGGCCCGCGCCACTACTACAACCTGCGCAACCGGATCGTGGTGGCGCGCCGGCATGCGCGCCTGCCGCAACTGGCGGGAGCGGTCGCCACACTGACCGGCCTGGGACTGTGGCTGGGCTGCCGTGGACGCTTCCGGCGCGGTGCCTGGCGCACCGTCAGGCAGGCGCTGGCCGACGGCTGGGCCGGACGGCTCGGTCCTTGCCCCACGTTGCCCGGCGCACCTCCGGCAAACGCTTCTCCCGGGCCCGGGGCGCAAGGCCAGGGGATGGGGAAGATCGACCTGCGGCGCCGTCACGAGGACCGCTAGACGCACGCCGGCGGCGCCTGCCTGCGCAGCGGATCCGCTGCCTGCAGGCAGCAGGCCATGAAGGCGAACACCAGCATGGCATACAGCAGGCTCGCCTTCATCGACCAGAACATCACCTCGCTCAGCCCCGCCATGACATAGCTCACCACCACCAGCAGGCCGGCCAGCGCCGGCGCCGCCTGTTCCCCACTGGCGGCACGGCGCAGGCGCAGTCCGAACCAGCACAACGGCGCCAGGATGATCGCCAGCCAGCAGGCCAGTCCGGGCAGGCCCCGGGTCACCAGGGCCTGCAGGGCGTCGTTATGCAGGTGCGGCGGCTCCGGCGGCGCGAACACGGCCGGGCTGAGCCTGCCCTCGGCGATCCAGGCCCGCATCCGCGCCTTGTACGCCGGCGTGTCGATGCCGGCCAGCGGGTGTTCGCTTGCCAGCATGCCGGCCGCCTTCCACAATTCGAGGCGTACGCTCAGCGAGGTCGGCAGGGGATTGCCGTCCCGGTAGAGCGCCAGGTCGCTGAGGCCCACCGCGACCCGCGCCCTGACACCGGTGGCCGGCACCGCATACGCCAGCACGACCAGCGCGGCCATGGCCAGCGCCAGGCCGCCAGGCAAGGCACGCGGGATGTGGCGGCGCTGGGTCCACAGCAGCAGGAAGGCCGGCGGCAGGGCCAGCCAGCCGCCGCGGCTGCCGGACAGCAGCGAGGCGACGGCGCCCGCCAGCGCGGCGGCCGCCGGCCACCACCAATGCCGGCGCATGCGCGGATCGAGCAGCGAGGCCAGCGCCACCAGCACCAGTACCAGCGCCAGGTTGCCGAACACGATCGGGTTCAGGAAGCCGCCGGCACGTTCGACGCCGGCGCCCCAGCGTTCCCATGCCGCCAGCGCGGCCGCGGCCAGCGCACCGGCGCAGGCACCAATCCACCACGGCCGAGCGTCCAGTTGCGCCATCCGCAGTACCGGCACCAGGGCCAGGGCGAGCAGCATCCGCAGGGGCGCGTCGACCGTACGCCACCCGGTGGCGCGCGCCAGGTGCAGGAACAGTGCATAGGCGGCATAGGCGGCAAACGCGAGCACGACCGGACGCAGGGCCGGCCAGTCGCGCGCCAGATGCGCGCGGCTGGCGCGCCACTGCCAGAGTGCAATGCCGAGGAACAGGAAACCGGCCAGGCCGATGCCGATACCGGTGACCAGGCTGGACAGGAGGAAGGCGACGGGCAGCGTGGCGATCGCGGCGCGGATGCCGGGCTGGAGGGAAACACGGCAGGCACGCATTGCAGGAAGAGGAATGGCGGCGACCGTGGCAGTCTAGCGGATCGGCGCCGCCCGGGGGACGGCGCACGCCCCGCGCTTGATCCGCATCGCATGCGGATCAAGCGCCGGGAACAACTCAGGGAGCGATGGCGGTGCGGTAGACCGGGTACAGGTTGTGGCGCTCGTCCCACGAGGCGTGGCGCTTGTAGAAGAAGTCCAGGCGCGCGTGCGGGTTCCTGGCGAAGGCCGGGTCGGTCTCGACGCGGCGCTTGAATTCGGCGGCCAGCGCCGGGTCGGCGGCCATCTGCTCGCGCGCCACGTCCTCGGCCACGTATTCTTCCATGTACTCCTTGCGCTCGTAAGCGTTGTTGAAATAGCCCCAGGCCAGCAGCGAGTCCGGCGCCTGCGGCTCCAGCATGGCCACCACCAGGCGCGCCTTCGGCTGGTTCACCGGCACGTACAGCGAGCCCGGCAGTACGCCGCGCGGCTCCGCCTGCCAGGCGCCCTCGACCGTCAGGCGCTGGTGCGATTCCAGCGAGGTGGCGCCGAAGCTCGCCTTGTCGGCGCGGAAGGTTTCGACACTCGCCTGCGCGATCGCCTTGTCCAGCTTGCGGAAGCTGATGCCGTGCTGGGTCAGCTTCTTGGCCACGATGTCGGCCCAGGCGGCCGGCACGATGTAGCCCGCGCGCGGTGCGCTGACCACGCGGTCCGGCACCACTTCCTCGCGCAGCGGCACGCGCCATACCTGCGGCTTGCTTTCGTCGTAGCGGGTCATCAGCATGCCCGACACCTCGGACGGGGTGCGGGTGTAGGCGTAGCCCTGGAAGTCGACCATCTCGGTCTTGTGGGTGGTGCGGTAGGTCAGCGCGACCGGGCTGCCCGCCAGCTGGGCGGCGCGGGCGTCGGCGGCCTGGGCGGCCTGCTGCCAGGCCTTGCCGTGCTGTGCGACCTGTTCCAGCACCGAGATCACCGTGTTGTGGGTGACGCGCACGCGGGTCGGGTAATCCTTCCACGAATGGGTCTCGACCAGCATCGCCATGCGGTTACGCAGCGGGAAGTAGCCGGTCGAGAAGCGCGGATCCGACACGCTGTCGATGAAGCCCGACTGCGGGTCGTCGGTCTTGGCGAAGGACATGTAGTAGGACTGCGGCATCGCGCCTTGACGAGCGATGTCGGCGATCACCTTGCTGCGCAGGGCCAGGCCGGCCTTGCGGAATTCCGGGTCGCCCGAGTACACCGGCTCGACCTGGATCGAGACGTCGTGCTGGAACTTGGCGCCGTCGGTCACGTGCAGGTCGACATAGGTCAGCGGATCCCAGGCATTGACCAGCCCCAGCATGGCCTGCATCTCGGGCGCGTCGGCCTTCACGTAGTCGCGGTTGAGGTTGTAGTTCTGGGCGGTGGTGCGCCAGCCCATCTCGACCGGGCCGCGCTGGTTCGGGCGGTTCCACTTGCCGAAGCGCTCGTGGCCGTCGACGTTAAACACCGGCACGAACAGCAGCACCTGCTTGTCCAGGGCGCCCTTCGCCAACTTGCCGTTCAGGATTTCGCGCAGGGCCAGGAAGCCGGCGTCCTTGCCGTCGATCTCGCCGGCATGGATGCCGCCCTGGATCAGGGTCACCGGCAGGCCCTGCTTCTTAGCAAGCTGCGGCGTGAAGGCGCCGGTGTTCGACACGATCAGCGCCAGCATGGGGCGGTTCTCCGGCGTGCGGCCGAATTCGATGCACTTGACCTGCTTCGGATAGGCCTTCTGGAAGTCGCCACAAAGCTTGATGACTTCATCGTAGCGGCCGGTGGCCTGGAAGCCGGAGCGCTCCGACACGGTGGTCAGATCGGGAGCGGCATGGGCGAGGGGGACGGCAGCCAGCAGGGCCAGCAGCAGGGCGGAACGGATCATCGGAAACTCCACAATCAAGCGGGTGACAAAGCCGACGATTATAGACCTGTTTCCAGAATGAAAAGAGCCCGGCAGAAGTGCTGGCCGGGCTCTTGTTGCACACCGGGCTCAGGGGCGCGGCTTGGTATAGATCGAGATTTCCCCGGCCGGATGGCGCACGATCTCCATCGGCACCTGGCGCGCGCGGCTGGCCGGCGGGCAGGTGCCGGTCTCGCGGTAGCTCAGGGCCGCGGCCAGCAGGCCTTCGCTGCGGTCGCCGAGCGGACGCGACAGGTCATCGGCTACCTGGCAGGTCGGCGCCAGGCCGTCCGAGAAGTCGCCGAAGCCCTTGTTGTTCACGCCCTTGAACTCGATCGAGAAGTAGGTGGTGCCGCAGTTCGACACCGGCGTGAAGCCGTAGGGCTTGCCGCAGGTGGTGCTGCCGATCACGTCAACCTGGACATCGGCGCCGCGCAGGCCGTTGATCACGGCCTCGCTGGCCGAGCAGGTGCCCGAGGTGGTCAGGACGGTCACCCGCTTCAGGCCCAGGTAAGGCAGCGGCGTGCCCGCACGCACCGGATTGGGCGAGCTGAAGCCGTAGGCCGTGCTGCGGAACGGAATGGCCTGCTTCTGCGGGGTCTTGTCGTTGTACTGCGGGCGCTCGAAGATCTTGCCGTTGGTCTGCTCCGGCCCGGCGATCATGTAGGACAGCTCGCTGGCGATGTACAGCAGGCCACCGCCGTTGTAGCGCATGTCGAGCACCAGGTCGCTCACGGCGACCTGCTTCAAGGTGGTGAAGGCATCCACCAGCTCCTTCTCCGACACCTGGTTGTGGGTCTCGAAGCTTAGGTAGCCGACCTTGCCGGTCGGGGTGTCGAGCACCTGCACCAGCTTGACCGGATCGATGCGCACGTCGGCACCCGTCATCGACACGTCGAAGACCGTGCTGCCGCGCTGCAGGGTGAACCCGTGCGCCACGCCGGCCGTCTCGGGGAACAGGCCGGCATTGATCCTGTTAACCTGGTCGGCGCCGCCGCCGTTGACGAAGTCCACGCCGTCGACCTTGAGCAGCATGTCGCCGCGGCGCAGGCCGGCCGCCTCGGCCGGCGAACCCGGCTCCACCATCGCGACCAGCCAGGTACGCGGCACGGTGGCGCTGTTGCGCTTCCAGGTCAAGCCATAGCCCAGGTCGATCCCGGAGTTCTGCAGCTTTTCCCACTCCTCGGTGGTGTAGGTGAAGTGGTACTTGTCCTTCGGCTGGCCCGAGGGGGTCAGGGCCGGGGTCTTAAGCACGTTGAAGTAGTCGAGGGCGTTGGTGAAATCCGCCATCCGGTAGGTGTTCGGGATCTCGTTGTACCAGAGGTAGTACTGGTTCGACCATGCGCGCAGGAACTTCAGCTCGTCGAGCAGCGTGCCCTGGCGGTCCGGGAAGGGCCGGCCTTCAGTGTCCAGGCCGGTACGCGGCTTGGCGCACAGGTTCCAGTAGGTGCTGAAGGCTTCGCCCAGCAAATTGGGGTTGAGGTCTTCCGGCGACGCGCTGCCGGTCGGCGGCGTCGGATTCGTCGGCGTGGGCGGCTGCTGCCCGCTCTGGCCGGGGCCGGTACCGCCGGGCGAACCGCCGCCCCCGCCGCATCCGGCGAGGACGACCGTGGCGGCGCACAGCGACGCCATCAGGCGGGGGACGGTCGACAAACGACCATGTGCATATGGCGGTCTCATGCGATCGATTATAGACGCGCCAATCGGACCCAAGTGCAACCAACTGTAACAGTTGGGTCTGATGGACAACAAGGAATGCTAAGAAGAATTTCCAGGCAAACAAGGCCAGACTTGCGGCCTTGTTTGCCTGTCAAGCGCTGCCCGCTTATGCGGCGCGCGGCGTCCCTGCAGCCGGCGTGTGGAAGGCCGCGACCAGGGCCGCTTCCTTCTGCCTGGCGGCCTTCAGGTGGCGCTCCTTCACGTGGCCGTAGCCGCGGATGTCTTCCGGGATGCTGGCGATCGCCACGGCCTGCGCCAGGTTCTCAGGCGTGAGCTTGGGCAGCAGCGCTTCCACGGTCTGGCGGTACTGGTCGATCAGCGCCCGCTCGGTGCGGCGCTCGGCGGTGTAGCCGAACACGTCGAACGGGGTGCCGCGCAGGCGTTTCAGTTTGGCCAGCACGCCGAACGCACCCATCATCCAGGCGCCGTATTCCTTCTTGAGCGCGCGGCCTTCCTTGTCGTGCTTGGCCAGCAGCGGCGGCGCCAGGTGGAATTTCAGCGTGATGTCGCCTTCGAACATGTTCGCGATCTTGGCCTTGAACGCCGGATCGGTATGCAGGCGGGCGACCTCGTACTCGTCCTTGTAGGCCATCAGCTTGTAGAAGTAGCGCGCCACGGCTTCGGCCAGGCGGCTGCCCTTGCCAAGCTTGGCCTCTTCGGCGCGTACCTGGTCGACGAAAGTCTTGTACTTGGCGGCGTAGGCAGCGTCCTGGTAGGCGGTCAGCAGCTCGACGCGGCGGGTAATCAGGTCGTCGAGGCTTTCGCTGCGCTTGAACTCGATCACCTGGGCCGGGGTGGCCAGCTTCTTCACCGCGGCCAGGTCGTGGGCGGCCGTGCGGCCCCAGTTGAAGGCGGCTTTGTTGAAGGGCACCGAGACGCCGTTCAGTTCGATCGCCTTCAGGAGCGAGGCCTCGAGCAGCGGCACGCGGCCCTTCTGGAAGGCATAGCCCAGCATGAACATATTGGTCGCGATGGCGTCGCCCATCAGCGCGGTGGCGATCTTGCCGGCATCGACGAAGTCGACGTTGTCGGCGCCGCAGGCCTGCAGGATGGCGTCCTTCGAACCTTCGGCCGGGAACTGCCAGTCCGGGTTCTTCACGAAGGCCGCGGTGGTGGCGCCGGTCGAGTTGACGGCGGCCCAGGTGCGGCCCTCGCCCATGCGCGAGAGCGCATCGCGGGAGGCAGCGACGATCTGGTCGCAGCCGATCACCAGGTCCGCGCTACCGGTGCCGACGCGGGTCGAATGCAGATCGGCCTGGTGCTCGGCCAGACGCACGTGCGACATCACCGGGCCGCCCTTCTGGGCCAGGCCGGACTGGTCGAGCACGACGGCGCCCTTGCCTTCGACGTGGGCCGCCATCGCCAGGATCTGGCCGACGGTGACCACGCCGGTGCCGCCGACGCCGGCGATCAGGATGCCGAAGGGCTCCTCGACCGACGGGATGCGCGGCATCGGCAGTGCCGGCGGCGCCGCGTCAGCCGTTGCGGCTTTCTTGGGCTTTTTCAAACCGCCGCCTTCGACGGTGACGAAGCTCGGGCAGAAGCCGGAGACGCAGGAGAAGTCCTTGTTGCACGAGGACTGGTTGATCTGGCGCTTGCGGCCCAGCTCCGTTTCCAGCGGCTCGACCGACAGGCAGTTCGACTGCACCGAGCAGTCGCCGCAGCCTTCGCACACGGCTTCGTTGATGACGGCGCGCTTGGCCGGGTCGGGGAACTCGCCCTTCTTGCGGCGGCGGCGCTTTTCGGAGGCGCAGGTCTGGTCGTAGATGACGGCGGAGACGCCCGGCATCTCGCGCAATTCCTTCTGCACGTCCATCAGCTCGGAGCGGTGGCGCACGGTGACGCCTTCGGCCCAGGCGTAATCGTCCGGGTATTTTTCCGGCTCGTCGGTGACGACGATGATCGGACGCACGCCTTCGGCGGCGATCTGGCGCGTGATCATGCCCGGGTCGAGCGGGCCGTCGACGTTCTGGCCGCCGGTCATCGCCACCGCGTCGTTGTACAGGATCTTGTAGGTGATGTTGACCTTCGCCGCCACCGCCGCGCGGATCGCCAGGATGCCCGAGTGGAAGTAGGTGCCGTCGCCCAGGTTCACGAACACGTGCTTCTCGTCGGTGAACGGCGACTGGCCGATCCAGGTCGTGCCCTCTGCCCCCATGTGGGTGAAGGTGGAGGTTTCGCGGTCCATCCACAGCACCATGTAATGGCAGCCGATGCCGGCCATGGCGCGCGAGCCTTCCGGCACCTTGGTCGAGGAATTATGCGGGCAGCCCGAGCAGAAGTACGGAATGCGGTCGGTTTCCGGGTTGGCCTTGGCCGGGATCGACTTGAGCACCAGCTCCTTGTTCTCCAGGTAGGCGATGCGCTCCTTCACGCGCTGCTCGACCGGATGGCCGGCGCAGTAGTGCGAGATGCGCGAGGCGATGGCGCGCGCGATCTGCGCCGGGTTGAGCTCGTAGGTGGCCGGCAGCAGCCAGTCGCCGTGGCCCATGCGGTCCTTGTTGCTCCACTCGCCGGTGTCGTCGAACTTGCCAACCACGCGCGGACGCTCGCCGTCCGGCAGGTTGTACAGGGCTTCCTTGAGCGCGTATTCCATCACCTGGCGCTTCTCTTCCACCACCAGGATCTCGTCCAGGCCGCGCGCGAACTCGTGCACGCCCTCGGATTCGAGCGGCCAGGTCATGCCGACCTTGTACAGGCGCAGGCCGATGTCGGCGGCCGCCTGTTCGTCGATGCCGAGGTCGGCCAGGGCCTGGCGGGTGTCGACATAGCTCTTGCCGGCAGTGATGATGCCGATCTTCGGCTTCTTGCTGTCCCAGATGATGCGGTTCAGTTTGTTGGCGCGTGCATAGGCCAGCGCCGCATACCACTTGAAGTTGCTCATGCGGACTTCCTGGTCCAGCACGGCGTCCGGCCAGCGGATGTTCAGGCCGCCCGGCGGCAACTCAAAATCGGTGGGGGTGACGATCTGCACGCGGTCCGGATCCAGGTCGACCACGGCGCCGGATTCGATGATGTCGGTGACGCACTTCATCGACACCCACAGGCCGGTGTAGCGGCTCATGGCCCAGGCGTGCAGGCCGAAGTCGAGGTATTCCTGCACCGACGAGGGGTACAGCACCGGGATGCCGCAGTGGGTCAGGATGTGGTCGGACTGGTGCGCGGTCGACGAGGATTTGGCCGCATGGTCGTCGCCGGCCAGCACCAGCACGCCGCCGTGCTGCGAGGAGCCGGCATTGTTGCCGTGCTTGAAGACGTCGCCGCAGCGGTCCACGCCCGGGCCCTTGCCGTACCACATGGCAAACACGCCGTCGTACTTGGCGTCCTTGTACAGGTTGGTCTGCTGGGTGCCCCAGACGGCGGTGGCCGCCAGGTCTTCGTTCATGCCCGGGTGAAACTTGACGTGGTGGGCGTCGAGGTGCTTCTTCGCCTTCATCGCGGTCTGGTCGACGGCGGTGACCGGCGAGCCGCGGTAGCCGGTGATGTAGCCGGCGGTATTCAGGCCGGCCTTCTGGTCGCGTTCGCGCTGCAGCATCGGCAGGCGGATCAGGGCTTGCGTACCGGTCATGAACGCGCGGCCGCGTTCAAGCGTCCATTTGTCGTCGAGGGTGATGTCGTGCTGGGGCAGCGCCAGGTTGGCGCGCTCTAGGGGTGCATTCATGCGGTGTCTCCGTTAATGTCGCCAGGATGCGGGGCGCGCTGCGGCTCTTGGTGGCCATCTGGACGCGCGGGGCCGGGTTCTGCCAGCCTGATCCATCATGCGCACAGTATATTCCGCGCCCTCCGGCATTAAATTTCAAACAATTCCCCCCGCCAGATGATTTGCGCAATAAAATTGCTGGGTTCGCGAATCCACCGAGGAAAACATGTCAAAATTCGAGCTCGACAAGACTGACCGCAAGATCCTCTCCGTGCTGCAGACCGATGGCCGCCTGTCGAACCAGGACGTGGCCGAGCGCGTCAACCTGTCCCCTTCCCCCTGCCTGCGCCGCATCAAGCGCCTGGAGGAAGCGGGCGTGATCCGCCAGTACGTGGCCCTGGTCGATCCGGACAAGATCGGGCTCGGGCTGCTGGCCTACGTGAACGTGCGCCTGGAAAAGCACAGCGAAGTGGCGGGCGGCGCGCGTGGCGCCCCGGGCCTGCCGGCGACCTCGCCGCGCAACGATTTCGCGATCTCGGTGGGGACCTGGCCGGAAGTGGTGGCCTGCTATGCGATGACGGGGGAAATGGATTTCCTGCTGCGCGTGCACGTGGAAGACATGGACCACTTCTCGCGCTTCATGATGGGCACGCTGCTCAAGCATCCGGCAGTGCTGGATGTGAAGTCGAGTTTTGCGCTGCAGCGGATCAAGGAGACGACGGCGCTGCCCGTAGCCGGGTAAACGTAGGGTGGACGGGTCTCCCGTCCGCGCGTTCAGCCAGCCCGGGAGCAATCGCGTCGCATCGGTTCACAGAAAATTTGAACGCGCGGACGGCAAAGCCGTCCACCCTACTTTTTCGGCGTCAGCCACTTTACCGCCGCCCGGGCATTCGCCTTGACGGTGTAATCGATCACCGCCCACTGCTCTTCCAGCGCCTCCGCCATCACGCTCGCCGGGCTCGGCGGCGGCAGCTGCAGGTAGGCGTCCGCCTCGCCGTACTCGCGCTTGATCTCCATGCCCGCCTTCTTGGCGATGTGCATCATGGTCTGGTTCGAGGTCAGGCACTGCATGTACAGGGTATCCACGTCGGCATTGCGGCAGTGGATGGCGGCGCGCTGGAACAGGCGCGAACCGACGCCCTGCCCGCGCGCCGACTTCGACACCGACACGCCGAACTCGGCCACCCGTTCCTTTTGCGTCGGCTTGCCCTCGCCGGCCTTGGCGAAGGCCAGGTGGCCCACGCCCACCAGCTGGAACACGCGGTTCACCACGCCGAACACGATGTCGTGCCGGAAATCGAGCTTCTCGACGTACTTGGCGATCGCATCGTCCGGGATGACGCTGCCGAAGCGCAGCAGGCGGTCATTGTCGTCCAGCGCCAGGAAATGGCGCAGGATGCGGCGGCGGTCGCGCTCGCCCAGTTCCTTGACGAGCACGGTCGGACGGCCGTCCTTGCGGCGGCCGCCGAGGCCCTTCAGCCAACGGAACAGGGAATTGTCCAGCATGTCCAGCATCCTTATTTTGTGCAGTGCAGCATACGCCGCGATTGTAGCGGATTCTGCTATTGCTTGCCGTCCTGTCCCGGAACGATCCACTGCGATGAAGGACTGACAACGAACACGCCCTTGCCAGCCTGCTTGGCCTCGTACATGGCCTTGTCGGCTTCGGCCAGCAGGGTCGCCGAACCGCGCGCCGCACCGGCATGGCCGCGGGCGCTCGAGATGCCGATGCTGGCCGAAATCCTGACCGGATTGCCGTCCGCCTCGGTCACCGACTTGATCTGGTCGAGCGCCAGCTGGGCCACGCGCAGCGCGCCTTCGCGTGAGGCGACCTCTTCCAGCATGATGACGAACTCGTCGCCGCCCAGGCGCGCCAGCGCGTCTTCGGCGCGCAGCTTTTCCTGGACCCGGCGCGCCACCATCTGCAGCACCAGGTCGCCGGTGGCGTGGCCGTAGGTATCGTTCACCGCCTTGAAGCCGTCCAGGTCGATGAACATGATGACTACCACCGAATCGCGCCGGGTGGCGCGGGCCAGGGCCCGTTCCAGCAGACGGGTCAGCTGGCGGTAGTTGATCAGGCCCGTCAGGCTGTCGTGCTGGGCCAGGCGCTCGAGCTGCTTCGACTGGGCTTCCAGCTCGGCGGTGCGCTCGGCGACGCGGTGCTCGAGGTTCTCGTTGACCGCCTGCAGGCGGTGGTTGACCTCGCCGATGATGCGATAGCTGCGCCGCAGCCGCATGCCGGCGTAGGCCAGCAGCAGCAGCAGGACGGCCGAATAGGCGAACAGGTAGCCGCGGTAGCGCTCGCGCACCGCCAGCTTGGCATCGAAAGTACGGTCGAACTCGCGGCCCAGGCGGTCGAGCGCGGCGCCCATGGCGACTGCGGCGATCTGGGCTTCCAGGCGGTTTTCCAGCGGGCGCTTTTCCAGGATCACGCGCGCGGCCTTGATGATGGCGTCCATCTTCTCGACCACGGCCGGCGAAAAGGCGATCTGCTGGGCCGCGATGTCGCCCAGGATCTCGTCGATGCGCACTGCCCGCGCCGGACTGGGCGCGACGTTGTAGCGCAGGATCTCGCTCAACAGGTCGTTCAGGGAGGCGTCCAGCCGGACCACCAGGCGCGCCGGCGCCAGCGCGCCTTCGATGCCGCCCAGCTCGGTCTTGAGGTCGGCCACGGCCGGCGGCAGGAAGCTCAAGGCCTCGCGCAGCGGCGGGTTGTGGCGCGCGAACTGGGCGGTGATCAGCTCCTTGCGCTGCAGGGCGTCGCGCAGTTGGGCATAGGCGGTGTTCACGGCCGGGCTGGCGGCTTCCGGCAGTGCCTCGCCGAGGCGCTGCTGCAGCTCGCGCATGCGCGGCAGCTGGGTGGTCAATTGCGCGGTGGCCGGCGCGCGGCCGATGTGGGCGCGCAGAATGTTGGCATCCCACTCGGCGTCGAGCTTTTCCAGCTCGCGCAGGTTGAGCATCACGTCGTTGCGGACCTCGGGATCGGTCGCTTCCGAGCGGATATATAGAAAGGCGAGCAGCAAGGCCAGCACCAGCACCGCCAGGCCGGCAAGTTGCAGGCGGCGACGCGGTTTCAAGCTCGCTACGCGCTGCGCCAGCACGGCAACCATCTTGTCCTCCGTTACATCATGTTGTTATCCGGAGAGCATAGCAAAAGCTTGCGGAACAGTCGTGCACCGTAGGTGTTTTACGGCTCCCTCAAGGCCGCCTTGACCGCCGAGACCCGCGCCGCGTGCACCGCCTCGGGAATCCGCTCGCGTTTGTCGGCGTAGCGCGCCGCGACCTCGCCGGCGTTTACGGCGCGCGCCGCCGCCAGGGCGCGCAGCAGGTAGGGCCGCTGCGGATAGTCCGCGAAGCGCAGCGGGTGCTCCTCATGGCCGCGCCCGCGCGCATCGCATTCCGAGGTCAGCAGCATCTGGGCGAAGCGCTCGGGCTTGCGGAAGGCGTCGCAGCGTTCGAACAGGGTGACGATGGTGTTGGCGCGCAGTTGCAGGGCGCGGCTGACGTTGCCGTGCTCGCGCGCCGTCATCAGGGCCAGGTCGCGGCATTCGTTGGGGACCTTGAGCCGCTTGCACACGGCCGTAACCAGTTTCATGCCCTCGAATTCGTGGCCGTGGTGGGCCGGCCAGGTCTCGCTCGGCGAGACGCCCTTGCCCAGGTCGTGCACCAGGGCGGCGAAGCGCACCTCGAGCGGAAGACCTTGCGCAGCCGCGTAGTCGATCACCAGCATGATGTGCACGCCGGTATCGACTTCCGGATGGTGCAGCGGCGGCTGCGGCACGCCCCACAGGACGTCGAGTTCGGGCAGGATGCGCGCCAATGCCCCGCAGTCGCGCAGCACCTCGAACATGCGCGAGGGACGTGCTTCCATCAGCCCGCGCGACAGCTCCTGCCAGACCCGCTCCGGCACCAGGGCGTCGACCTCCCCGGCTTCGACCATGCCGCGCATCAGGGCATTGGTACTGTCGTGGACGCGGAAATCCGGGAAGCGCGCGGCGAAGCGCGCCACGCGCAGGATGCGCACCGGGTCTTCGGCAAACGCGCCTGAAACGTGGCGGAAGATGCGGTTCTCCAGGTCCGCCCGGCCGTTGTACGGGTCGACGATGCTGCCGTCATCGGCGCGCGCCATGGCATTGATGGTGAGGTCGCGCCGCACCAGGTCGTCTTCCAGGGTGACGTCCGGCGAGGTGTGGAACACGAAGCCGTGGTAGCCCGGCGCGGTCTTGCGCTCGGTGCGCGCCAGCGCGTATTCCTCGTGCGTCTCGGGATGCAGGAAGACCGGGAAATCCTTGCCGACCGGGCGAAAGCCCAGCGCCAGCATGCTGTCCGGGGTGGCGCCGACCACCACGTGGTCGCGGTCGGTCACGGGGCGCCCCAGCAGCTCGTCGCGCACGGCGCCGCCGACCACATAGCTGCGCATGCTCATTCCTGCGGCAGGTCCAGGTCGTGCTGCGGAGTCGGGTCGACCTCGCGCATCGCTTCGTCGACCCAGCGCGCCACCGCCGGGTGGGCCAGCACCCGCTCGCAATAGGCCTGCAGCGCCGGCGCCAGCGCCACGCCATAGGTCTTGAAGCGGCACACCACCGGGGCGTAGAAGGCATCGGCGATGGAGAAGTCGCCGAACAGGAAGCCGTGGTGGCCGAAGCGCGACAGGCAGTCTTCCCAGATCTCGCAGATGCGGCCGATGTCGGCCTGAGCGCCCGGGGTGCGGCCGCGTCCCGGCAGGCGCGCCTGGATGTTCATCGACATGGCGCTGCGCAGCTCACTGAAACCCGAGTGCATCTCGGCCACGATCGAGCGCGCCAGCGCGCGCGCGGCGACGTCCTGCGGCCACATGTGCTTGTCCGGGAACTGCTCGGCCAGGTATTCGACGATGGCCAGGCTGTCCCAGATCGTCATCTCGCCGGCCAGCAGCACCGGCACCCGGCCCGCGTGCGAATAGCGCGCGATGTTGGTGGCGGTGTCGGGCTTGTCCAGCAGGACGCGGATCTCGGTGAACGGGATCCCGAACGCCCTTGCTGCCACCCAGGGCCGCATCGACCACGACGACACGTTCTTGTTGCCGATGACGAGGGTCAGGCCCGGCTGGCGGGCTGCCTCGAGGGTGGAAGACAGGGTCGGGTCGAGTTCGATGGTCTGCATGTTGTCCTGTGGTTGAGTCATGTAAGAAACGGCGAGGAATCAGCGGCCGGCGTGCTCGCGGTAGTGGTCCAGGCTGCTTTCCGGCGCCAGGTAGTGCGGTGCGGCGCCTTCGAGCGACGTCAGCTTGATTCCGAGCGTCTCCGCTGTCAAGGCTTGTGTTTGCGGATCGACCACATTATCCACCTTCATGGAATCGAGCTGGTCACGGCTGATCATCGGGTCGCCCGGCAGCAGCTCGAACAGCCTGGCTTCCAGGCGCGCGGCCCAGTCGGGCAGTTCCAGCACGTGGCGATCATGGCCGGCGTAGCGGCCGGCCAGGTGCACCAGTTCGGCCAGGGTATACACCTGGGGACCGCCCAGCTCGATGACGGCGCCGCGCGTATGCGGTTCGCGCAGCGCCACGGCGAAAGCGGCGGCCACGTCTTCCACGTACACCGGCTGCAGGCGCACCTGCGCGCAGGCCAGGGGCAGCACCGGCAGGCGGCGCTGCAGCCGGGCGAACACGGTGAGAAAGTGGTCGCCCGGTCCGAACACGATCGAGGGGCGGAAGATGGTGGTGGCCACGCCGGGCTCGCTGCGCGCGGCCAGTTCGCCGTCGCCCTTGGAGCGCTGGTACATTGACGCCCCCGTATGGCTGGCGCCGAGGGCGCTCATGTGCAGGTAGCGCGGCACGCCGAGTTCGGCGCAGGTCCTGGCGATGCGGCGCGGCAGCTCCACGTGCAGTTGCCGGAACACCGGACCGTAGGGATCGCCATGGCCGCCGTGCAGCCTGCCTACCAGGTTGATGACGGCGTCGCGTCCCGCCAGCAGGCGCCGCAAGCCGGCGTCGTCGTGGATGTCGGCCACCTCCAGGTCGAGGAAGGGCAAGGTGGTGAGATGCTTGGCGGTTTCGTAGTGGCGCGCGGCGACCAGCGTGCCGACGCCGTCCGCCGCCAGACGCGCCAGCAGGTGGCCGCCGATGAAACCCGTCCCGCCGATGACCACCACGTTCATGTCGCGCATGGCCGCCTCCTTGATTGGGCCCGGGGGCCCGCATGCATCAGGGGAGGATGGACGCCCGCTCGCGCGGCTGCACGGGACGCAGGCGCGTCCGGATCGACTGCGGCTTGTTCTCGAACATGGCGGCGTAATTGGTGGCGTTGGCCATCACGTTGCGCACGTAGCCGCGGGTTTCCGAGAACGGAATCGATTCGACGAAGATCGCGCCTTCCATCGGCTGCGTGAGCAGGCCGCGCCAGGCGCGCGCGCGCGAGGGCCCGGCATTGTAGGCGGCCGTGGCGAGGATTTCGTCGCCGTCGAAGTTCTCGAGCACCATGTTCATGTAGTTGGCGCCGAGCGTGATATTGGTCCGCAAGTCGTTGAGCATGCTGTGCACGAAGTTGTCCATCCCAATCTTGGCCGCCACCCACTTGCCGGTGGCCGGCATCACCTGCATCAGGCCGGAGGCGCCGACGCCGGAACGCGCATCGAGGATGAAGCGCGATTCCTGGCGGATCAGGCCGTAGACCCAGGCCTTGTCCAGGCCCAGGCCCTGCGCGGTCGGGTGCAGGACGTCGAAGTGCGGCGCCGGGAAACGCTGTGTGTAGTCGAGCTCGGTACGCGTGCGCAGCGAGGTCTCGACGGTACGGTCGAGCAGATCGTTGCGGCGAGCGATTTCGCCGGCGGCCAGCAACTGACGGTCAGACATGCCGCGCAGCGCCCAGTTCCATTCGCGGTTGCCGTCCGCACGCAGGCTCAGGGCGTAGAACTTGAGGGCGCGCTGCAGGCTCGGGTTGGCGTTGATCGAGGCGAGCTCTTCGTTGCTGATCGGCTGCGCGGGCGGCGGCGCCACCACCTGGCGGCCGAGGTCGTCCAGCGCGAGCTGGCCGTAGAAATGGTGCTGGCTGGCGATGCGCTCGAAGCCGGCATTCGCCTCCGCGCTGCGGCCCTCGTGCTTGTCGGCGCGCGCCAGCCAGTAGACCCAGGCGCTGTCGGCACGCAGGCTGGACGGCATCGCCTCGATGGTGGCGCGCACGGTCTTCCAGTCGCCGCGGCGCAGGGCAATGCGGGTCTTCCACTGCAATTGCTCGTTGGTGAGCTGGACGCCATTGGCGCGCTGCCAGTAGGTGGCGGCGTCCGGCGACAGGGCGATCGAGGCGGCATGGGCGATGCCGGCCCAGCCGGTCGCGCGTTCCTGCGCGCTCAGTTTCGGGCTGTTCTTCTCCAGCGCGACGGTGGCCAGCTTGAGGCTGGTGCGCGCCATGCGCGCGACCGCCACCAGGTAGACGGCGCGCTCGGCGCGGGTCTTGCCGATGCCGCGCGCCATCGCCACCGCCGGCGTGTCCACTGCCTGGGCCGCGCGGGTGTCGGAGGCGCCAAGCAATGCGGCCGCACGGCGGGCCGGGCCGGTGGCGTTGGCTTCTCCTGCCAGGCGCAGCTGCCACAGCAAGTCGTCTTCACCGAACTGGCGGCTTTGCGCCAGCTGCGCGACCAGGGCATTGCAGGCTTCGCCATAATTAGCCGGACTGAGCAGCACGCCACGCGCTTCCTGCGCCACCGCTTCGCCGCGGCTGGCGCGCGCCAGCAAGGCATAGCAGCGCAGTTGCAGGTTGCTGCCGGCCAGTTGGCCGACTTCGCGCTCGAAGCTGGCCCAATCGCGCCGACGCCCCAGTTCGAGCAGCCATTCGCTGCGCATCAGCTCGGCGGCTGCCGTGCCCTCGTGGCGGCGCAGCACCTCGCGGATTTCCTCGTGCGTGGCGTTGGCGCCGGCGCCGCTGATCCTGGGTTTCAGACGATAATAGTCGACGTAGGACGCCAGCGGATAGTTGGACGGCAGGCGCGACGCGAGGGCATTGGTGCGCGCGGCGTCATTCTGGCGCGCGGCCTCGCGCAGCAGCAGGAAGGTATCGTCGTCGGCACGCATGTCCTGTGCCGGCGCGGCGGCGGGTGCGCCTGGCACGGTCGGTGCGCCGGGCGGCACCGGCGGCACGGCCTGGGGCGCGGATTCTGCGTGGGCTGTACCGGAAGACAGCGTCCACAACGTCAACACAACAGCAAGGGCGACCGGCAGCGAGCCGGTTGTCAATCTCGATTGAAACATCCACAACTCTCAATATACGCTGCATTCAAACCATGACCGGCGAATCAAGAATACCATGTGCCCCCGGGCTACTACCAGAAGCAGGCGCAAGCGCCATGCTCGATAAGCCACAGTTGCGCCGGACGCTCAAGGAGCGGCGCCGCGCCATCGACCACGCCACCAGGCTCGCCTGGGACGACCGCATCGGGGCACGCGTGCTGGCCTGGTGGCAGGCAAACCCCGGCGCTTCATTGGGTGTGTACTGGCCGCTGGCGGGCGAACCCGACCTGCGTCCAGCCTACGCGGAATTGGCGGACGCAGGCGTACGGCTGGCCTTGCCCGTCGTGCTGGCGCGCGATACGGCGCTCGGATTTGCCGAATGGGTGCCGGGTGAGCCGACCGTGGCGGACAGCCTGGGCGTGGCGGTGCCGGCGGAACTGCGGATGGTGGAACGGCCGGATGCGCTGTTGGTGCCCTGCCTGGGTTTCGATGCGCGCGGCTACCGGCTGGGGTATGGGGGCGGGTTCTACGACAGGACGCTGGCGCCGGAACCGCGTCCGAGGACGCTGGGCATCGCGTATGCGTGCCAGCTGGCGCAGTTCGAGATCGGGGAGTATGACATCCCGCTCGATCAGATCGTCACGGAACTGGAATGATGACCGGTTTGGCGCACTCACCCGTAGGGTGGGCGGCTCCACCCAGTAGGCGTGATCAGTGAAGACGGGGCGCCGCCCACGCGTTCAACCAGCGAAAGAATGAACGCGCGGGCGGCAGCACCGAAGTTTGAACGCGCGGACGGCAAAGCCGTCCACCCTACGGCTTATTTCACGAGACGCTGCCAGATCGCCGTCGTCGGCACCGCCTGGTTCATGCTGTAGAAATGCAGCCCCGGCGCCCCGCCCGCCAGCAGCCGTTCGCACAGGCTGGTCACCACGTCCAGGCCGAAGGCCTTGATCGAGGCGGTATCGTCACCGAAACTGGCCAGCTTGTTGCGCACCCAGCGCGGGATCTCGGCGCCGCACATGTCCGAGAAGCGCATCAGCTGGGTGTAGTTGGTGATCGGCATCATGCCCGGCACCACCGGCACGTCCACGCCCAGCTTGCGGGCGTTGTCGATGAAATCGAAGTAGGCGTCCGCGTTGTAGAAATACTGGGTGATGGCGGAATTCGCCCCGGCCTGTACCTTGCGCGCGAAGGCCTGCAGGTCGTCCTGGGGCGAGCGGGCCTGCGGGTGCATTTCCGGATAGGCCGCCACTTCGATGTGGAACCAGTCGCCGGTTTCCTTGCGGATGAACTCGACCAGCTCGTTGGCATAGCGGAACTCGCCGCCGCCGCCGTAGCCGCTCGGCAGGTCGCCGCGCAAGGCCACCACGCGGCGGATGCCCTTGTCCTGGAACTGCTGCAGGATGGCGCGCAGCGATGCGCGGGTGCCGCCGACGCAGGACAGGTGCGGGGCCGCATCAAAGCCCGCGTTCTTGATCTCGAGCACGGTCTGCAAGGTGCCGTGCTGGGTGGTGCCGCCCGCACCGAAGGTCACCGAGAAATACTTGGGCTGCAACTCGGCCAGCTTCTGGCGCACGACGCGCAGTTTCTCTGCGCCTTCTTCGGTCTTCGGCGGGAAGAACTCGATACTGAAATTAGGAGTTTCCATCTTTGTCTTTGAGGAGCAAGCTAGAAAGCGCCCACGAAATGATGCTGTACAGGATGGCTGCCAGGAAGGCGGACCAGAAGCCGGCCACTTCGAACCCCTCGATCCAGTGCGACACCATCCAGAACAGGAAGGCGTTGATGACGAGGATGAACAGGCCCAGCGACACCACCGTCACCGGCAGGGTCAGGATCACCAGGATGGGACGGATCAGGGTATTGACCAGCCCGAGCACGAGCGCGGCGATCAGCGCGGTCGTGAAATTGGTGACGGCGACGGAGGACACCAGGTACGGCAGGGCCATCAGGGCCACGGCATTGATCAGCCAGGTAATGAGCAAGCGCATCGTATCGACTTTCGTGGTACGCGGTACTTTCACGCGTGAAAGTACCGGCTGTTGAAAAAACGGGCGCGGGGTTGAAACAACGCCGCGCCCGCATTCAGCTACCGAAGATCAGTAGCGGTAGTGGTCCGGCTTGTACGGACCTTCCTTCTGCACCGAGATGTAGGCGGCCTGCTCGTCGGTCAGCGTGGTCAGCTGGGCGTTGAGCTTCTTGAGCTGCAGGCGGGCAACCTTCTCGTCCAGGTGCTTCGGCAGGGTGTAGACGCCGACCGGGTACTTGGCGGTGTTGGCGAACAGTTCGATCTGGGCGATGGTCTGGTTCGCGAACGAGGAGCTCATCACGTAGGACGGGTGGCCGGTGCCGCAGCCCAGGTTCACCAGGCGGCCTTCGGCCAGCAGGATGATGCGCTTACCATCCGGGAAGATCACGTGGTCGACTTGCGGCTTGATGTTTTCCCACTCGTACTTCTTGAGCGCGGCGACTTCGATTTCGTTGTCGAAGTGGCCGATGTTGCAGACGATGGCCTGGTCCTTCATCTTGAGCATGTGCTGCTCGGTGATGACGTGGTAGTTGCCGGTGCAGGTGACGAAAATGTCGCCGTGCTCGGCGGCGTAGTCCATGGTCACGACGCGGTAGCCTTCCATCGCGGCCTGCAGGGCGCAGATCGGGTCGATCTCGGTGACCCACACTTGCGCCGACAGCGCGCGCATGGCCTGGGCCGACCCCTTGCCCACGTCGCCGTAGCCGGCGATGACGGCGATCTTGCCGGCAACCATGACGTCGGTCGCGCGCTTGATGCCGTCCACCAGCGATTCGCGGCAGCCGTACAGGTTGTCGAACTTCGACTTGGTGACCGAGTCGTTGACGTTGATCGCCGGGAAGGCCAGCTTGCCTTCCTGGTGCATCTGGTACAGGCGGTGCACGCCGGTGGTGGTTTCTTCGGTGACGCCCAGGATGCACGGCAGGCGCTTCGAGTACCAGGCCGGATCACGTGCCAGGCGGCCCTTGATCGAGTTGAACAGGCAGATTTCTTCTTCCGAACCCGGCTTGTCCAGCACCGAGATGTCCTTCTCGGCGCGCACGCCCAGGTGCAGCAGCAGGGTGGCATCGCCGCCGTCGTCCAGGATCATGTTGGCATGGTTGTCACCCGGCCATTCGAAGATGCGGTGGGTGTATTCCCAGTACTCGTCCAGGGTTTCGCCCTTGACGGCGAACACCGGGGTGCCGACCGACGCGATGGCGGCGGCGGCGTGGTCCTGGGTCGAGTAGATGTTGCACGATGCCCAGCGCACTTGCGCGCCGAGGGCTTCCAGGGTGCGGATCAGGACCGCGGTCTGGATGGTCATGTGCAGCGAACCGGCAATGCGCGCGCCCTTCAGCGGCTGGGCAGCGGCGTATTCCTCGCGGATCGCCATCAGGCCCGGCATTTCGGTTTCTGCAATGCGGATTTCCTTCTCGCCCCAGGCTGCCAGGGAGATGTCTGCGACGTGGAAATCGTTGAGGTCTTTGAGTACGGCGTTCATCACGCCCTCCTTTCAATGGTTGAAAAAAGTAACGTGAGCGCAGTGTTGATGATCCGAGCCTGGCAAAGAGGAATCTCTTCGTCGCAACGCTCCTCGGAACCGGTGAGTTTACCACAGTGGCGGCGCCATGGGGCCGCCACTGTGGTTCACCGTCCCCGCCCGCGGCCGTCAGGCGCTCGGGCGGGAGGCCGGCCTTAGGACAGGCCGGCTTCGGCGCGCAGCAGCGCCGCCTTGTCGGTGCGCTCCCAGCTGAACTCCGGCTCTTCGCGGCCGAAGTGGCCGTAGGCGGCGGTCTTGGCGTAGATCGGGCGCAGCAGGTCGAGCATCTGGACGATGCCTTTCGGGCGCAGGTCGAAGTGTTCCATCACCAGCTGGGCGATCTTTTCATCCGAGATGACGCCGGTGCCTTCGGTGTACACGGTGATGTTGATCGGACGGGCCACGCCGATCGCGTAGCTGACCTGCACCTGGCACTGGCGCGCCAGGCCGGCGGCCACGATGTTCTTGGCGACGTAGCGCGCGGCGTAGGCGGCCGAGCGGTCGACCTTGGACGGATCCTTGCCGGAGAACGCGCCGCCGCCGTGCGGGGCTGCGCCGCCGTAGGTGTCGACGATGATCTTGCGGCCGGTCAGGCCGCAGTCGCCCTGCGGGCCGCCGATGACGAAGCGGCCGGTCGGGTTGACCAGGAACTTGGTGCCTTGCAGCCATTCGCGCGGCAGGATCGGCTTGATGATCTCTTCGATCACCGCCTCTTCGATCTGCGAGTGGGTCACGTCCGGGTGGTGCTGGGTGGAGAGCACCACGGTATCGACGGCGACCGGGCGGCCGTCGACGTAGCGCAGGGTGACTTGCGACTTGGCGTCCGGACGCAGCCATGGCAGGCGGCCATCCTTGCGCAGCTGCGACTGGCGCTCGACCAGGCGGTGCGAGTAGTAGATGGCGGCCGGCATCAGCTCCGGGGTCTCGTCGCAGGCATAGCCGAACATCAGGCCCTGGTCGCCCGCGCCCTGGTCGAGATCGAGGCCGGCGCCTTCGTCCACGCCCTGGGCGATGTCCGGCGACTGCTTGTCGTAGCAGACCATCACGGCGCAGCCCTTGTAGTCGATGCCGAAATCGGTATTGTCGTAGCCGATGCGCTTGATGGTGTTGCGCGCCACCTGGATGTAGTCGACGTTGGCGTGGGTGGTGATTTCACCCGCCAGCACCACCAGGCCGGTGTTGCACAGGGTTTCGGCGGCGACGCGGGCGCGCGGATCCTGTTCCAGGATGGCGTCGAGGATGCTGTCGGAAATCTGGTCGGCGACCTTGTCGGGGTGGCCTTCGGAAACGGATTCGGACGTGAAGAGGTAGTCGTTGGACATGGTGGCTCCGGTTACTGCTGTGTTGTATACATGCCGCAGCAACGGGTGCCTGCGACGCTTTAGCGACATTTATATTCCGCTTCGCAAGTTGTCTATTAACTCGGCGGATCCTGCATAAAGTGGTATTTTACGCTTCCTTCGAGAATTTTGCTCTACCGAGCACTGCTCTTTCAACCCTGGTCAATTCGCATGTTAGTTTTTTTATTCCGTGCACTATCGGTATTTCCATTGCCGTTTCTGCATGCCCTCGGCGCGGCGCTCGGCTGGCTCGTCTATCTGCTCTCCGGTTCGTACCGCCGGCGCCTGCGCGCCAACCTGGTCCAGGCCGGCTATGAACAACACCTGAACGCCGCCGTCGCCGAAGCGGGCAAGGCCATCATCGAACTGGCTTTCGTCTGGTGCGCCGACCCGCAACGCGTGGCGCGCCATGCCAGCGTCGAGAACTGGGACCTGGTGCAGCAGCGCCTCGATGCCGGCAAGGGCATCGTGTTCCTGACGCCGCACCTGGGCTGCTTCGAGATGACGGCCCAGCAGATCGCGCTGCAGACCGCCCTCACCGTCATGTACCGTCCGCCGCGCAAGAGCGCGCTGAAACCACTGGTGGAAGGGGCGCGCGCCCGCCACAACCTCAAGCTGGCGCCGGCGACCCTGTCCGGCGTGCGCATCCTGGCCAAGACCTTGAAATCCGGCGAGCCGATCGGCCTGCTGCCCGACCAGGTGCCGCAGGAAGGCGAAGGCGTGTGGGCGCCCTGGTTCGGCCGCACCGCCTACACCATGACCCTGCCCGCCAAGTTAGCGCAGCTGGGCAAGGCCGACATCCTGCTGGTGTATGCCGAACGCCTGCCGCACGGCCGCGGCTACGTGGTGCGCTTCGTGCCCTTCGAGGGCAGCCTGGAAGGCACGGCCGCCGAGCAGGCGGCATCGATCAACCGCGCCATGGAGCAGCTGATCGCCCGCTGCCCGGCACAGTATTTCTGGAGCTACAACCGCTACAAGCAGCCCGAGGGCGTGGCTGGTCCGGAAAGCGAGGCCGCGCCATGAGGCTCCTGCTCGGCACGCTGTGGCTGCTGCACTTCCTGCCGCTGCCCATCCTGGGGCGTCTCGGCGAAGCCGTCGGCAGCCTGATGTTCCTGATCATGGGCAAGCGCCGCCGCATCACGCTGACCAATCTGCGCCTGTGCATGCCCGAGAAGTCGGAGGGCGAACGCCACGCGATCGCGAAACAGCATTTCCGCGCCTACGCGCGCAGTATTTTTGAACGCTCGATCCTGTGGTGGGCGCCGGAAGCGCGCGTGCGCAGCTACATCCACGTCGAGCCGGGCGTGCCGAAGGCCGAGATGGAAGCCGGCCCGACCATCCTGCTGTGCCCGCATTTCGTCTGCCTCGATGTGGCCGGCGTGGCCGCACGCGTGATCCCGGTGTGCAGCATGTACGTGCCGCAAAAGAACGAAGCCTTCGACAAACTGCTGCGCCACGGCCGCGAACGCTACGGCCCGGTGCGCCTGGTGACGCGCAAGGAAGGGATCAAGCCGATCCTGCGCGCGCTGCGCGACGGCCTGCCCTACTTCATGCTGCCGGACATGGACTTTGGCGAGAAGGATGCCGAGTTCGTGCCCTTCTTCGGCATCCCGGCCGCCACCCTGACCGCGCTGGGCCGCATCGCGGCCACTACCGGCGCCAAGGTGATCCCAGTGGTCGCCACCTACCTGCCGAACTACCAGGGCTGGCGTGTGCGTTTCTACCCGGCGTGGGAAAATTACCCGGGCGACGACATGGTCGAGGCGACCCGCCGCATGAACGCCTTCATCGAGGAGCGCGTGCGCGAGGCGCCGGCCGAATACTTCTGGACCCATAAGCGCTTCAAGACGCGCCCGCCCGGCGAGCCGTCGTTCTACGACTAATTAAGCTGGGCTAATCCATTCGGGATTTGGTTAAGCAAAACTGAAACAGACATGAAACTGAAATTCACCAAGATGCACGGCGCGGGCAACGATTTCATCGTCGTCGACGCTATCCACCAGGATGTCAACCTGAGCACCGAACAATGGCGCCGCCTGGCCGACCGCCGCTTCGGCATCGGGGCCGACCAGATCCTGGTGGTGGAGCGCCCGGTGAGCGCGGGCGTCGATTTCCGCTACCGCATCTTCAACAGCGATGGCGGCGAGGTTGAACAGTGCGGCAACGGCGCGCGCGCCTTCGCCCGCTTCGTCAGCGACAAGGCGCTGTCAAGCGAGAAGAGCATCCGTGTGGAGACCATGAAGGGCATCATCGCCCCGCGCCTGGAAGAAGACGGCAGCGTGACGGTGGACATGGGCGCGCCCCAGCTGGATCCGGCCGAGGTGCCCTTCGATGCGGCGGGCCTGGACGGCCGCGCCGAGGGCGAAGACATCACCTGGCCGCTGGCGGTGGACGGCGAGACCGTGTTCGTGTCGGTGGTCTCGATGGGCAATCCGCATGCGGTGCAGGTGGTCGAGAACGTCGACAGCGCGCCGGTGGACACCATGGGTCCGGCGATCGAAACCCATGCGCGCTTCCCCAGGAAGGTGAATGCCGGCTTCATGCAGGTGGTGGACCGCCGCCACGTCAGGCTGCGCGTGTTCGAACGCGGCGCCGGCGAGACCCTGGCCTGCGGCACCGGGGCCTGCGCGGCCGTGGTGGCCGGTATCCGCCGCGGCCTGCTCGATTCGCCGGTGCGCGTGTCGGCGCGCGGCGGCGAGCTCAGCATCGCATGGGCGGGGGTGGGGCAGCCGGTGTATCTGAGCGGTCCGGCAGTGACCGTGTTCGAGGGTGAAGTCGACGTCTGATGCCGGAAACTGCGCATCGCAGACCGGGCGCCAGCCGGGTCGTGACATTGAGCGCAATTTGACGGGACGCAGCGTGATAATGTCTAGCAACATCAACGACTTCAAGAAGGACACGCTGGATGCATCGCCTTGCTCCTGTCGCCGCAATCGCTCTTTTCAGCGCTGCACCTGCCGCCAGCGCCTTCTCTTTCGGCGAAAGCCGCCTCATCGGTGCTTGGCATGAAGCAAAGACGGGGGCGATGATGGTCTATCGTGCGGACCATCAATACGAATTGTACCCGCCATGTGGCCCGAAGCAGGACGATCTACGCAGGATGGGCCTGGTGTTTATCCCGGGGACCTGGCGACTGAACGATGCGGGTGACTTGATCGTGACGATCAGTGCCAATAACCGCAGCTTCGTCACCGAAGGAAAACTGCAGTGGACCGAGGGCCAGATGCGCTGGGTCGGCAAGGACGGGCGCGTTTTGCAAAAAGCCGACAAATACAAAGGCGCCTTGCCGCCGGTATGCTGACGGACGCGCCCCCGGTTCGCTTCTAGGCCGCCAGGCCGATCTCCGTGCTTCCATCCCCCTCGTCCTCGCCTTTCGCGACCATGCCGACCAGGGTCCGCAGCCGGTACAGCCGCTGCCGGTAATTCCCCTCCGGCCCCGACGGGCCGCAATCGATGCCTTCGAACAGGCGCGCGACGCGGTCGAGCGCATGGCGCTCCTGCGCCGTCTCGACCAGCACCAGGCGGCGCTTGCTGCGCCCATAGCTGGCGCGGATGTCGATCACCAGGCAGTGGCCCTGGTCGGCGGCGGGCACATCCAACAGCAGCGCTTCCGCCCGCGAGAGGCCAAACAGCGCCGCCAGTTCCAGCCGCGCGTGCAGCAGCGGATGCGCCAGCAGCGCGTCCTCATGCCCGGCCAGCAGCTTGCCGGTCTCGACATAGGCGGGCGTGTCCAGGCGCGGTGCGATCTTGCGCAGCAGCGCCAGCGCCGCGGCGCAGCCCTGGGCGGCCGCCTTCTGCAGCCAGTAGGCGGCGCGGACGTCATTGTTTTCGTTCTCGCGGCGCGCCCGCCAGGCGTTGTGCCCGCATTCGAGCTGGGCGTCGCGGTAGCCCATCTCGGCCGCGCGCTCGAGGTAGCGCTGGGCATCGGCGACATTGCGTTGCGAGAACTCGGGTTTGATATAGATGCGCGACAGGGCATACCAGGCCTGGGCCAGGCCCTGCTCGCCCGCCAGGCTCAGCCAGCGGATCGCCTTCTTGAAATTGGCAGCCCCGCCGCTGGCGGCGATGCGGCGGCCGTCGACACCCATGCGCGCGCAGCGCAAACCCATCGCCAGCTGGGCGTGGCGGTCGTGCTCGGCCGCGGCGAGCTCCCAGAAGCACAGCGGTTCGCCCGGTTCAGGCCTGAACGCGTGCAGGACCGCTGCGGGCGCGCCCTGCCCGCCTTCGCCGAACGCGCCGTCGTCGAGCAGGCGCGCGACGCGCGACAGCAAGGCGATATCGGCCGGCGCCGGCCGCTGTACGCCGTCCTGGGTGGCGGCCGTGCGCACGAGCGAGCGTGCCAGCGGCAATGCGCATGCCAGATAGTCGTCCCAGCGCCCGGCGTTCCAGGCCTGCTCGAGCACGACGGACTGGGCCGCGGCGACGCCGCTGTCGGCCGCGCGCCGCAGCCAGCCCTGGGCCGATAGCGGCGCACTGCCGGCACCGGCAGCGGCGCCGGGCAGCCGTGCCGGTGCGGCATCGCGCCGGCGCGCCAGCAGCCATTGGGCATCGGGAAAGCCGGCGCGGGCGGCATCGTCGAGTGCACGCAAGGCCTTGGCGAAGCCGGGTGTGTCGGGACCGGCGCCGCCGCCGCTGCCGTCGCCCAGCACCAGCTGCGCGAACACGAGCCCCGCATGCACGCTGCCGTCGTCGTAGGCGCGCTCGTACCAGGGCGCGAGGGCCTGGGCGCTAGGCTGGGCCAGCGCGAGTGGAATATGGTTGCCGATCAGTTGCCAGGCCTGCTGGCATTCCTGCCGCGCGGCGCGCTCGAGCCAGTGCAGCGCGGTCGGCAGGCTCTGCGGCAGGCCGGCACTGCCGAACAGGTAGAGCTTGCCGAGCTCGAGCTGGGCAGCGGCCTGCCCGGCACGTGCATTGCGGATGATCGCCAGTTCTTCGCGGTTCGCCATTGTTGCTTGTCTTGGTAGGGAATCGGCCAGCGCGCCCGGACGGACTGGAAGCGGAATCGCGCTCGAACGGTGACAAGAGAAAGCTTGCCAATATACAAGGGTTCCCGACCTGTCGTCGCCGCACACTTCGGTTTGACGCAGAGTCTACGGCTTCATTGCGTCCACTCCGCTCGAATCCCCTGCTTCCTTGAGGCGGCGCAAACCGTCCAGCAGATGAGTTCGATGCTTTCCTTGAAGCAATTTGTTACATCTTCGTGATGCGCGTTTCAAAAATACAACAGCACGATTCGATTTATTGGCTTTCGACCAACCCCGCCCTTCATAATTGACAAAACCGACAATCTTGACGACTCAAGCATTTAAGGTGCAGCTATCCGGGCATGCAGTTTTTCACGCTTCGATGCCGGGATAGCTGAGATTCACTTAAGAAAAAGGAAACACAATGAAACACTCCCTCTTGGCCATCGCACTGCTTGGCGCATTCGCTGCCGGCACCGTGCACGCACAAACCTCGGTCCAGATCTACGGCACCATCGACGCCGGCGTCATCAAGCGCAGCGGCGAGAGCCTGAACATCGGCAAGCGCGCCTCGAACACCCTCGGTTTCAAGGGCACTGAAGAACTGGGTAACGGCCTCAAGGCACTGTTCCAACTGGAAATGCGTTACGAGCCGGACACCGGCACCAATGAAATCGGCAGCAACGGCACCCAGCGTCCGCTGTTCCAGGGCCAGAGCCGCGTCGGCCTGCAGGGCGACTTCGGCATGGTCCGCATCGGCCGCGGCCTGACCCCGTTCCACGAAACCGTGGGCGCCTTCGAACCCTTCCACGCTTCGCCGAGCCCGGCAGGCTTCTGGACCGACCTGGCCGTCGCCGGCTACAGCTCGCAGCCGCTGGACGTGCAGGGCTATTCGAGCAACCGCTTCTCGAACGCGGTCTGGTACAACTCGCCGGTCACCAGCGGCTTCCAGCTGAACGCCGCCATCGCCACCAAGGAAGGCGGCGGCGGCCCGGCCGTCATCGGCCGCGGCACCCCGGCAGCCCCGCAGTACCCGGTGGGCGCCGAAGCCTCGGCCAACCCGTTCTCGATCACCGGCACCTACAACAACGGTCCGGCAGCCTTCATGGCCGGCTACGAGCGCAACGCCATCGAATCGAAGGTCTGGTCGATCGGCGCCTCGTTCGCCGCCACCCCGGAACTGAAGCTGATGGGCCTGTACTCGAAGCAGGACCAGGAGCACAACCGCTTCGCCAACGCCAACACCAAGGCATGGGTGCTGGGCGCGAACTACACCATGGGTCCGGGCAAGTTCCTGGCCGGCTATGGTCAGAAGGACGTCGACGGTCTGCAGAAGGTCAAGCAGCTGTCGCTCGGCTATGAATACAGTCTGTCGAAGCGCACCTACCTGTACGTCGATGCGTCGCGCAAGAAGGGCATCAATGCCCTGCAATCGACCGTCAACCACTACGACGTCGGTGTGAACCACTCGTTCTAAGCCGTATCCGAAGGACAGGCCTGCCGGTCTGTCCTTCCAAGAGGCGGACATGGGCAACCATGCCCGCCCTTTTTTTGCCCTGTTTTTGTAGTTTTTAAGCAACGCCGGTCAAGACGCCGCGCCCTCCTGCATCCGGAGCCTGTACAGTGCACTGAAGCAATGGCATATTGGCAAGGCGCGTAACAAAACGCTCGTTCGCAAAATTAATGGAGACCCAATGAAGAAAAGTATCCTGGCCGCGCTGCTCGGCACCTGTTTCGCAATCCCGGCCTTCGCGCAGACCAGCGTGCAGATCTACGGTATCGCCGACGCCGGCGTCATGTGGCAGAAAGGCGGCCCGACCAAGATCTATAGCGGCGGCGCCGACGGTTCGCGCATCGGTTTCAAAGGCACCGAGGATCTCGGCAACGGCTACAAGGCAATCTTCAATCTCGAAGCACGCGTCGAGCTCGACACCGGCACCCAGCAGCCGACCCTGATGAACGACAATCCGGGTACCTACCTGCTGCGCGGCATGAACGGCATTCCACCGGCCATTCTGAGCCGCCTGCAAACGCTGATCCAGCCGCCGGGCGGCCCGGCCGTCAACCAGGAACGCGCCCTGTTCGACCGCACCGCCATGGTCGGCCTGATCACTCCGGTGGGCGCCGTCCTGCTGGGCCGCATGTACACCCCGGGCTATGAAGTCTTCAACAAGGCCGACACCTTCGAATCGGGCACCGGCGGCACCTGGGGTCACGTGACCGGCGGCACTGCGGGCTTCACCGCGCTGGGCGCCGACATCCGCTCGCAGGAAGCCATCCAGTACCGCATCGCCCTGCCGAACGGCATCGGCGCTTCGCTGATGTACGGTCCGAAGGGTTCGGGCTACCTGGGCCGCTACAACAAGTTCCGCGCCGGCGCCGTCACCTACACCGCCAACGGCTTCGACGTCGGCATCGGCTACAACCACGGCTACGACCAGCAGAACCGTCCGAGCCTGCGCACCACCACCGTGGGCGGCTCCTACCAGCTGAACGAGACCTGGAAACTGTTCGCCGGCTTCCACAGCCAGCGCAACACCAACTCGGTGCTGATGGCCGATTACACCGCCGGCTGGGACGCGGGCGTGGCTCCGGTCCTGACCCAGCAGGGCGTGCCGGCACTGAACCAGGCTGCACTGCGCAACATCTTCGTGACCGCGCTGCGCAACAACACCCAGCAGGACGCTAACAGCTACCAGGTGGGCGCGCACTACAAGGTGGGCAGCGGCCGCATCATGGCCCAGTACGCGCACCAGAACGACCGCACCGCCACCAACAGCGACGCCAACCTGTACGCGATCGGCTACGACCACTTCCTGTCGAAGCGCACCGATCTGTACACCGTCGCGGCCTTCATCAAGAACAAGGGCCTGGCACAGTACTCGCCGGGCACCTCGGGCAACCCGGGCGGCTTCACCGAGACCCCGGGCGCCGATGGCCGCGCGCTGCAAGTCGGCATCCGCCACCGCTTCTAAAGCACCGCCGCTCCCCAAAGACGCCCTGCCTGCCAGGGCGTCTTTTTTTATGTCCGTCGCGGATTGCCCGTCAGGTAGAATGGCGGACGGATATCTTTCACTCGAGCTTTCATGACCACCGATACGATCGACGCCAAGGCCGTCGCCCAATACCTCATCGACCACCCGCAATTCTTCGAGGAGCACGCCGGCCTGCTGGGCGAAGTGAAACTGTCGAGCCCGCTCACCGGCCGCGCCGTGTCGCTGCAGGAGCGCCAAATGGAGGTCATGCGCGACAAGTACCGCGTCCTCGAGCTGCGCCTGTCCGAGCTGACCCGCCGCGCCGAAGAAAACCACGCCATCGCCAACCGCTTCCACGCCTGGAACCAGGCGCTGCTCGCCTCCAAGGGTGGCGCCGCCATGCCGCGCGACCTGGTCGACGCGCTGCGCACCGAATTCATGGTGCCGCAGGTGACGCTGCGCTTGTGGAGCCTGAAGCCGGACTATGCCGACACCTGGTTCACCGAAGGCGTATCGGACGATGCCAGGATGTTCGCGGCCAGCCTGCGCGCGCCCTACTGCGGCCTGAACAACGACTTCGAAGCGGTGCGCTGGCTCGACGACCCGGCCGCGGTCCGCTCGACCGTCCTGATGCCGCTCACGGCAGGCGGCAAGACCTTCGGCCTGCTGGTGCTCGGTGCGCCGAACGACGACCGCTTCACCGCGACCATGGCAACCGACTTCCTGGTCCACATCGCCAGCACCGCCAGCACCGCGCTGGCCCCGCTGCGCGCCTGACGGCCATGGAGGCGCTGGACTGGCCGAGCCGCTACCTGGCCGAGCTGGCCACCCAGCGCCAGCTGTCGCCGCACACGGTCGCGGCCTACCGCCGCGACCTTGCCGAGCTCGCCACCCTGGCCGGCCACGAAGACTGGCCGAAGCTGACCCATCACGACGTGCGCCGCTTCGCGGCCAAGCTGCATGCCGGCGGCCAGTCGGCGCGCTCGATCGCGCGCAAGCTCTCCGGCTGGCGCGGCTTCTACGAGTGGCTGTCGCGCCAGACCAGCCTGGCGGCCAACCCGGTCGAGGGCGTGCGCGCCCCACGCCGCCCGAAAACCCTGCCCAAGGCCCTGTCGGTCGACGACGCAGTGCAGCTGATGGAAGCCAATGCCAAGGGCCATCCCGAGCCGGCCGAGCTGTGCGACCGCGCCATGTTCGAGCTGCTGTATTCGAGCGGCCTGCGGGTATCGGAACTCACCGGCCTGGACGTGGCCTATACCGAGGCCGGCAACGGCCTGCCCGCCTCGCTCGGCTGGCTGGACCTGGCGGCCGGCGAAGTGGTCGTCACCGGCAAGGGCGGCAAGATGCGGCGCGTGCCCGTCGGCGCACCGGCGTGCTCGGCGCTCAGCGCCTGGCTGGCCGTACGCTCCCCTCCCCGCGACGGCAGCGCCGCGCTGTTCCTGTCGAGCCGCGGCGCCCGCATCACGCCGCGCGTGGTGCAGACCCGCCTGAAGACGCATGCGTTGCGCGCGGGCACCCCGGTGCACGTCCACCCGCACGTGCTGCGCCACTCGTTCGCTTCGCACGTGCTGCAATCCTCGGGCGACCTGCGCGCGGTGCAGGAGCTGCTCGGTCACGCGAGCATCACCTCGACCCAGATCTACACGGCGCTGGATTTCCAGCACCTGGCTGCGGTCTATGACAAGGCCCATCCAAGGGCGAAGTCGAAGTAAGCGAAGCGATCGCATTGCCCAGGGTATTGAGATACGTCAAGACGCTGCACGGTTGATCGATGGTGGTGTTGCACGAAATCCGGCATAATCCCCCGATTATCCCGCCTTGATGCGGGCGCAACCGACAGCAAAGCGAACATGGAACCCATCCCAAGCACCATCCTTACCGGCTTCCTCGGCGCAGGCAAGACCACCCTCCTCAACCGCATCCTGCACGAGGAGCACGGCCTGAAGATCGCGGTCATCGAAAACGAATTCGGCCAGGAAAATATCGACAATGAGATCCTGGTGCGCGACACCGGCGAGCAGATCGTCGAAATGAACAACGGCTGCATCTGCTGCACCGTACGTGGCGACCTGATCGTGGCGCTCACCAGCCTGGCGCAGAAGCGTGCCGCCGGCGAGATCGCGTTCGACCGCGTGGTGATCGAGACCACCGGCCTGGCCAACCCCGGCCCGGTGGCGCAGACCTTCTTCGTCGACGAAGAAGTGGGCGCTAACTACATGCTTGACGCCGTGGTGACCGTGGTCGACGCGCGCCATGCGATGGACCAGCTGGACCGCCACGAGGAAGCCCAGCGCCAGGTCGGCTTTGCCGACAAAATCCTGCTGTCCAAGACAGACCTGGTCGACGCCGCCGCCGTCGATGTCCTGAAGGCGCGCCTGCACCGCATCAACCCGCGCGCCCCGATCTCGACGAGCGACTTCGGCCGCGCCCCGATTTCCGAGGTGCTGGATCTGCGCGGCTTCAACCTGAACGACAAGCTGGAACTGGACCCGGACTTCCTGCGCGCCGAGGAAGACCACGACCACGACCATGAACACGAGCATGGCGAACACTGCGGTCACGACCATGCCCATGGCGAGGCCTGCCATCACCACGACCACCACCACAGCCACCACACCGACGACATCGCCGCCTTCGTCTTCAAGAGCGAGCGCGCGTTCGACCCGGAACGCCTGGACCAGTTCCTGGGCAGCATGGTACAGGTCTTCGGACCGCAGATGCTGCGCTACAAGGGCGTGCTGTCGATGCACGGGGCCGACCGCAAGGTCGTATTCCAAGGCGTACATCAAATCATGGGCAGCGACCTGGGCGCAAAGTGGGGCGAAAGCGAAACCCGTGGCAGTAAAATGGTGTTTATTGGTAAAAATTTACCAAAAGACGTATTTATCAGCGGACTTGAACAGTGTTTGGTATAAACTACATCAGTTTTGCGGGTCGCCCCGGACCCGCTGACGACCTGCCGACCTAGTTGGCAGGCCGGGCACCGGCACTAGCGCGCCGGCGCATCCGGGCATCGTCCCAAGCCAGCTGCATGCCGGGCCGGGACAGGCAGTGAAGGACGGCGATTGCCGTCCGGGGCAGCAAGCGCGGCACATCCGTTATAAAAGTGTCAACGCCAAATTTGCTGCTAAAATGAAAACCTCTGTCGTATCGAAGGCATCATGACTAAAACAACCAAACCGAATACCGCCGCGCAGCTCGAAGAACGCCTTCTGACGGAAGAAGAAATTCGGGCGATGAGCGACGACGACTACATGAATCCGGCCCAGCTCGCGTTCTTCCGCAACCGCCTGCAAGAGCTCGAGAAAGAGCTGCTGAAGAATGCCGGCGAGACCACGGAACACCTGCGCGAAACCGTGCTGGTGCCAGATCCGGCCGATCGCGCGACCATCGAAGAAGAACATGCGCTGGAACTGCGTACCCGCGACCGCGAGCGCAAGCTGCTCAAGAAGGTCCAGCAATCGCTGCAGGCCATCGAGAACGGCGAATACGGCTGGTGCGATGAAACCGGCGAGCCGATCGGCGTGGCGCGCCTGATCGCCCGTCCTACCGCGACCCTGTCGTTGGAAGCCCAGCAGCGCCGTGAACTGAAGCAGAAACTGTACGGCGACTGATCCCCGTCCAACTTTACCGAGAAAAGCATGCACCGCAAGGGGCATGCTTTTTTCTTTTGTGCGCGGCAGAATGTTTCGTGCATATGCCTATTTCCTATGGGATACACTAGGGGCGGTGCGCGTGTGCGCAGCACATGCCGTGCGCGGCCGTGCTAAGGTCGTGTCCGTGCCGGGACTTGTTCATTTATCCATTGAGGACCATGGGGCTGTTCTCCTTCCTGAAGAAAAAGAGCGACACGCCAGCAGACGAGGAGGCATCCGATTCCTTCCTCGCCGTGGACACGCGTCTGCGCGCCGGCGAGCCCTCGCGCCTGGCGTCGGAAGCCGAGCGCGAACGCCAGCGCGCCATCGCGCGCGCCACCGCCGCCAAGATCGACGAGATCGAGCTGGAAATGAGCTCCGCCATCTTCGACGATGAGCCGGCCTGGGGCAGCGCGGCGCGCCGTCCCGCCGCCGCGCCGGCATCCGTCCCTGATCTGGCGCTTGCCGCCGACGAACTGCCCGACGCCGCGGCCGTGCCCGCCACCGCGCCGGTCGTCGAGGAAGGCGCCATCCTGTACGCCAACGGCCAGGCCGGCGCCGCCGACAGCCTGCTGCGCGACAGCCTGGCGGACTTCGGCCGGCGCGAGCGCCTGCCCTGGTGGATGCTGTTCGACCTCTACCAGGCCACCGGCCAGGAAACCCGGTTCGAGAGCATCGCCATCGACTACGCCAGCCATTTCGAGACCTCGCCGCCGGCCTGGCAGCCGCTTCCCCTTGCGCACGACCTTCCCCAGCTCACCGGGGTGGCCGCCGCCGAAAGCTTCGGCCCCGTTCTCGACGGCGGCATCGCCGCGCGCCTGCAGCGCCTGCTCGCCGCGAAGGCGCCGCTGGTGCGCGTCGACGTCGGCGCGGTGCGCAGCGCCGATGCCGAAGGCTGCACCCTGCTCCTGAAGGCGCTGCAGACGCTGCGCAAGGAAGGCCGCGAACTGGTGCTGGCCGGCGCCGACACCCTGATGGCGACCCTGCGCCCGATGCTGGCGGTGGGCGAGCGTACGCCCGGCGAGGCGCCCTGGCTGCTGCTGCTCGAACTGCTCCTGCTGTCCAACCGCGAAAAGGATTTCGAGGAATCGGCGATGGATTACTGCGTCACCTTCGAGGTGTCGCCGCCCTCGTTCGAGACCTTGACGCACGTGTCGACCGCGGCGCCGGCGCCGGTGGCGGGCGACCGCTTCCTGCTGCCGCCATTGGCACTGGGAGACTGCGCGGCGCTGCTGACTGCCATCGACGCCTACGCCGAAGGGCGCGAGGTCTTGGTGCTGGACTGCTCGCGCCTGGCGCGCATGGACTATGCGTGCGCCACCGCGCTGCAGGGCCGCTTGCGCCTGCACACGCAGCAGCGGCGGCGGGTCGAGCTGCGCGAGCTGAACCACATGGTGGCGGCCCTGCTGCGCCTGCTCGGCTATACGCACGACGGCGGCATCCGTCTTTACCCGCATCGGTACTGACATGCCGAGTACGTTCTAGCGCGGCCTCAGCCGATATTGTCCAGAAATGCCCGAATTAACCGTCTGGCGTATTCAACTGAACCTGAAGAAGACCTCACCATCTGGACAACAAACTTGTCGAAATTCCTTTTATTCTCAAATACTTGTGTGACCTGAGTCCGGACGTCCACTGCAATGTCCCGCCTGGCGTCGATTCCAAGCAATGCAGCGCCAGCCACTTCGAGTTCGTAGTCGTACTGTTCGAGCAGATCCAGCGCTTCGTCGTAGAGCCTGTCGAATTGACCAGCCTGATGGTAGCTGCGCAGAACAAGAAAAACGTCGGATGCATGTTTGTCCCGTTCGGGACGATCGTTCCAGGCTAGTATTTTGAGCACGACCATGGCTGGAAGGGATACGATCTTGACCTGAAAACCAGGCGCGATTTCGATGTCGAGGGCACTGGCGTAAGCATCTCCATATCCCGCTACATTCATGACGGATTCACCGTTTGGTGGCCATGCGATTTCGCCTTCTTTTTCAACGCCATCGAAAGGCACGAGATCAAGCGGGTAGGCGCCTTCATCCGTACCGAACATCAGCCGATGTGCGTTTGCGCCAAGGGTCAACTCTCCGGTTGAGGAGTAATACCGTTCAGTTAGCGTAAAAATGTAGGGTGGTCGGCTTCGCCGACCGCGCGTCCAAGTCACCAATGCACTGTGGCAGAGCAAAATGGAGTTGAACGCGTGGCCGGGAAACCCGGCCACGCTACGCTTAACTGAACGGCATTACCGGTTGAGGAGAGCTTTATTTTCAGCCGCTCGTAGTCATCCCATGAGGAGATCGCAACGGCGAAATCGATATCTCTGGTTGCACGGGCAGTATCGAGTCCGTGTACGTGCTCGACCAAGATGTCGCGTGCGCTTGCGCCGATGACGAAATAAGGTATCGCCAGTTGCTTCATTACTGCGTCAAGCGTGCGAATCAACGTCAGTAGCGTATCAGCAAGAGGTTTGTCAGGCCTGATTTTCAACATCAAAGCAGATCTCTTTACGCAATTTTTCCGCTACCTCCATCGTTCTTGCATCGCCCATTCCGACCAGGTCTGCGTAAATCAAGGCATCGGGAACAGTCGGGAAACATAGCAATTCGTTCGTATTCCAAAACATGCTAACCAGTTCCACTGGCCCTTGAGGGTCGCGACGAAGCTTGAGTTCTTGCACGAGCTCCTTCAAGACACGCTGGTCCCCAAAGTCAATGTACAAGCTCAATGAACCTGGTTTCAGTCCAAAGTTCCGATATGCTGCTGCTAACTCGCCACCCAGAGCTACTTCGCGCATCCGTGGAGTCACGCGGTCGAGCAGAACCGTAAGCGAATCGGCAGAGCTCATCCTGATCGTTTCAAGCTTGGGACGAAGCCGACCCAAGTATCCCTCTGTCCAGGCATCAAGCCATCGTTGGGGCGCTACCAGCATGCGTTGCCCCGGCCTTGGACTGCTCAGAAGTCCCATTTCTTCAAGCATGGCCAACGCGCCGCCAACTGCTCCATGGGAGATGGACGCCACCTCTGCCATTTTTCGGACGCTGCTGTTGAGCATGTCGGGTCGTGTCAGGATAGCGAAAACAAGACGAAGCGCGGCTGGCGTCAATCCGCGGGTTACTGCCGGGTTTTCCCTTGCTATCTCTCTGCGGCCCGAGACATAGATGTACAAGCCAGGCTGACGCAGAAAGCAATTTCCTGCATGATCGATAAATTGAAGGCCGATTTCTCGGCATTCGTTCATCATAACGTTGCTGAGTGATCGTGTAATCAGCAGGCTATTGCCGTGCCGCGCCATAAACCTCAGCAGTTGATCGCGACGGTCAATGACTGGTTTAACGTCAAAAGGCAGCTCGTACATATGTCCGTGATCTGCATTAAGCTCCAGAAAACCGTCATGATCGGACTCCTGCCGCTTAGTGATAGATGCATCAAGTCCGGTGGTTTGATGGAAAGCTTTTATCGCCTTACCCAAAAAAGAAAAATCGTCATGTGATGGCATATGCTCAGCAGACTGTCCATAAATTTTAATTGTCCACGTAACGTGGTCGCACTACCATTTTGGACACTGTCCAAAAATCTGTCAACGTTCACGTAACGTGGACAAGAACATAGTGTGGACAGATGAGTATGTGCGCTCGAATTATGGTTGAGCTTATCTTGCAATTCAATGCACCCACCCCATCTGCGGGTGGCTAGACAACCACGAGGCTAAAAATGGAACAATTTCACGGCACCACCATCGTCAGTGTGAGGCGCGGCAGCCAGGTCGCGCTGGGCGGCGATGGCCAGGTCACGCTGGGCAACGTCGTCATGAAGGGCTCGGCGCGCAAGGTGCGCAAGCTGTACCAGGGCAAGGTCCTGTGCGGATTCGCCGGCGCCACCGCCGACGCCTTCACCCTCCTCGACCGCTTCGAAGGCAAGCTGGAAAAGCACCAAGGCAACCTGCTGCGCGCCTCGGTCGAACTGGCCAAGGACTGGCGCACCGACCGCATGCTGAGCAAGCTCGAGGCCATGCTGCTGGTCGCCGACCGCGAATCGACCCTGATCATCACCGGCAACGGCGACGTGCTGGAACCCGAAGACGGCCTGGGCGCGATCGGCTCGGGCGGCGTGTATGCCCATTCGGCGGCCAAGGCCCTGTACGAGAACACCGGCATGTCGCCCGAAGAGATCGTGAAGAAATCGCTCACCATCGCGGGCGAGCTGTGCATCTATACCAACCTGAACCACATCATCGAGACCCTGGAATGAACCAGTCCCCCATCATGAACATGACCCCGCCCGAGATCGTCTCGGAACTGGACAAGCACGTGGTCGGCCAGGGCAAGGCCAAGCGCGCGGTCGCGATCGCGCTGCGCAACCGCTGGCGCCGCCAGCAGGTCGCCGAGCCGCTGCGCCACGAGATCACCCCGAAGAACATCCTGATGATCGGCCCGACCGGCGTCGGCAAGACCGAGATCGCGCGCCGCCTGGCCAAGCTGGCCGACGCGCCTTTCATCAAGATCGAAGCGACCAAGTTCACCGAAGTCGGCTACGTCGGCCGCGACGTCGACACCATCATCCGCGACCTGATCGACATCGGCGTCAAGCAGACCCGTCTCAGTGAGCAGAAGAAGGTGCGCCAGCGCGCCGAGGATGCGGCGGAAGACCGCGTCATCGACATCCTGGTGCCGCCGGCGCGCGACTTCGGCTTCAACGTGAACAACGGCGACAGCAAGGAGGGCGACGCCACCCGCCAGACCTTCCGCAAACGCCTGCGCGAAGGCTCGCTCGACGACCGCGAGATCGAGATCGACGTGGCCGACGCCATGCCGCAGATGGAAATCATGGCGCCGCCGGGCATGGAAGAAATGACCGAGCAGATCAAGTCGATGTTCGCCGGCGTCGGCAACGCACGCAAGAAGCCGCGCAAGTTGAAGATCAAGGAAGCGATGAAGCTGCTGGTCGACGAGGAAGCCGCCAAGCTGGTCAACGAGGACGAGCTGAAGCAGAAGGCGATCGCCAACGTCGAGCAGAACGGCATCGTGTTCCTGGACGAGATCGACAAGATCGCCACCCGCTCCGAACACGGCGGCGCCGACGTCTCGCGCGCCGGCGTGCAGCGCGACCTGCTGCCGCTGGTCGAGGGCACGACGGTGAACACCAAATACGGCATGATCAAGACCGACCACATCCTGTTCATCGCCTCGGGCGCCTTCCACCTGTCGAAACCGTCCGATCTGATTCCGGAGCTGCAGGGCCGCTTCCCGATCCGCGTCGAACTGGAATCGCTGTCGATCGACGACTTCAAGAGCATCCTGACCTCGACCGACGCCAGCCTGACCAAGCAGTACGAAGCGCTGCTGGCCACCGAAGGCGTGCAGGTCGTGTTTACCGACGACGGCATCCACCGCCTGGCCGAGATCGCGTTCTCGGTCAACGAGCGCACCGAGAACATCGGCGCGCGGCGCCTGTACACGGTGATGGAAAAGCTGCTCGAGGAAATCTCGTTCACGGCCGGCCTCGAAAAGGACCAGACCGTCACCCTCGACGCGGCCTACGTCAACGCACGGCTGGATGCGCTGTCGGTCAACGAAGACCTGTCGAGGTACGTGCTGTAATGCGCGTCCTGTAAATCTTTAGAGGGAGAACCGGCGATGGCAAACAAGGCATTGGCGACGCGGCAGAAGATGCGGCTGCGGGTGGAGCCGGCCCAGAACTTCGGCAAGCCGCGCAACCCGATCGCGGCACTGGCCAAGGCCAGGTCCGCCGGGCCGCATGCCAAACCGCTCTCGAGCGAGCGGCAGGAGGCCAAGCGCATGCTGAAAAAGGCCAAGCTGGTCGCGGACGACGACTGAGCCACCCTCTCCCCTGGAAAGACTTCCCCTTGGCGGGCCGCGCAAGCGTGCCCGCCTTTTTTACGTCCGACCGTGCTGCCGGCAACCGCGGTGTGGTATCGCCGCCCTGACGATCTTGCCTACTCGACAATTCACAGGTACATTCAGTCGACATGTCATATTTACTACAGGAACACCATGAGTTCACCGGAGCTGGTCCTTGACGTGCTGCGCGCCGAACTGCGCACCGCCAACATTACCTATAAAGACCTGGCCGGGCGCATCGGCGTGAGCGAATCAAGCGTCAAGCGCATGTTCGGCCAGAAGGACATGGCCCTGTCGCGCCTCGCCCAGATCTGCCAGGTGACCGGCATTGCGCTGGAGGACGTGCTGCGCCGCGCCGCCGACTCGCGCCCCCAGGCCGACGCCCTCACCCTGCCGCAGGAAACCTCGCTGGTCGCCAATCCGCGCCTGCTCCTGATGGCGATCTGCTGCCTCGGACACTGGTCACTGGGACAAGTAACCGAAACCTACCGCCTGACCGAGCCGGAGTGCATCACCCTGCTGGCCGAGCTCGACCGGCTCGGCCTGATCGAGCTGAAACCGCTGAACCGCTACAGCCTGCGCGTTTCGAACGCCTTCCGCTGGTTGCCGGACGGCCCGGTGCAGCGCTTCTTCCGCGAACACGTGGTCGAAGATTATTTCGCCGGCAGGTTCGACCGCCCCGGCGAGGCACTGATGTGCCTCCCGGCGCGCCTGTCGAGCGCCAGCGCCCAGGAGCTGGCCTCGAGGATCGAGCAGCTGGCCGGGGAACTGGCGCGCCTGCACCGCAACGACCGGCGCCTGCCGCTGCAGGAGCGCGACGGCTATACGCTGCTGCTGGGCTTCAGGTCCTGGGAGTTCGCCGCGTTCACCGCATTGCGGCGCGCATGATGACGGCGACCACGATTGGCCGGCGCAGGCGCCTGACGTTCTGGGGCGCCGATGAGAACGACGACAGCCTGCCGCGCGCCGTGATGGCGGGCCGCAAGACAGTCACGGCCGACACCGTCGAGGACTACTACCAGCCCTACGGCGAATACGGCGACGGCAGCTACGAGGCGGGCGACCTGATCGAAGTCTACGACCTGAAGCAGCGCCTGCGCTGCCTGATCCGTGCGACCAAGGTGTACACCATCCGCTTCGGCGACATCCCGGAAGAAGTCTGGCGCGGCGAGGGCTTCGCCAGCGCCCGCGAGTTCCAGGAAGTGCACATCCGCTGCCTGCCCCAGTACCAATTGCACGACGACTTCGCCTTCGTCACCTTGCATTTCGAACTCGTCGAGGTGATCGCGGCCTGAGACGGCTCGCCCGCTGCTGTATCATGCGCATCCTGAAAACGAAAGCTGCGCATGCTCACCATCACCATCAAGCAGGGCAAGGAAAAGGCCATCCTGGCCGGCGACCCCTGGATTTATCTCTCCGCCATCGACAGGGTCGAGGGCAAGCCCGCCGAGCGCAACAAGGCGGGCGCCACGGCCACCGTGCAGTCCTCGTCGCGCCAGTTCCTGGCGCGCGCGGCCTACAACGCCAAGTCGCAGATCGCGGCCCGGGTCTGGACCCTGCGCAAGGATGAGCCGGTCGACCACGCCATGATCAAGCGCCGCGTACAGGCCGCCGTGCAGTCGCGCACTGAAGCGCTGCAGGACGCCGATCCGCAGGCACTGGTCCTGCTGGTCGACGGCGACCGGCACGGCTTGCCGGGGCTGCTGGTGCACAGCCATGGCGGCGCCACGGGCTACCTGGTCTGCCAGTTCAATGCCGCCGGGGTCGACCTGTGGAAGGTGCCGGTCGTGCAGGCGCTGCTCAAGGCCACCGGCTGCCCCAACGTATACGAGCGCAGCGACGAACTGGTGCGCAAGGCCGAAGGACTGCCCGTCACGCGGCGGGTGCTGGCCGGCGAGGAACCGCCCCAGCGCCTGATGGTGCGCGAAGGCGGCCGGCTGCTGCCGATGGACATTCGTACCGGCTTCACCTACCCGCGCTGATCTGCGGGCTGCGCGTTTGACGACGGCCCTTCCCGGATCACCACTGCTGGGGCTTGCACGGGACGGGCAAAAATAAAACGCCGCATCGCTGCGGCGTTCCTGCTTACTGGGTCGGGTTCGGCTCGCCCACCGGGCTGTTCACCGCCCGGGTCGGGGGCGGCATCTGCACCTGGTGCGGCGGCGGCGGGTTCTGTCCCTGCTGTCCCTGCTGTCCCTGCTGCCCCTGCTGCGGCTGGGTCATGGTCGGATCGGGCGGCGGGGGCGCTTCCTGGTTCGGCAGCTCGGGCTCCGGGGTGGTCAGCGCGACGCCGCCGCCCGGTTGCTGCTGCATGTTCCCCGGCGCGGCCACGACACCGGGCGCGGTCTGCGGCTCGACACCCGGCACGGGCGCGGCGGCCACCGGCTGCGGTCCGGGTGCCGGCGGCGCCATGCCCGCGTGGCTGGAGGCGCCGGTATCGGGCGCCAGGTCGACGCGCTTCATCACGCCGCCCTCGGACAGCATCACGTATTTCGGATGCACCTCGGCCACGGTCACGCCGGGCACGATCTCGCGGCCGATCCGCACCGCCTTCGGCGGCGAACCTTCGGCCACCAGGATCACGGCGCTGTTGATGCCGGCCGAGATGACGCCGGTGAGCTGGTAGTTGGAGATCGCCACCGCGGTCGGCTGGCCGCCGAACAGGTAGGCGGCGGCTTCAGGGGTCGGCTCGGCCAGGGCCATGGCCGGCGCCGGCGCCAGCGGGCGCTGCTCGGGCTTGTACAGCTGCAGGAACCAGTAGGCGATCGAGGCGACCAGCAGCACCAGGGCGAGCAGGGTGAGGAGGAGAGGCAGACGCTTGTTCATGGTTTCCTTCTTATTCTTGTATTAGCGCACCAGCTGGTTGATTTCGATAATCGGCATCAAGACCGCCAGCACGATCAAGAGCACCACCAGGCCCATGGCCAGGATCAGCACCGGCTCCAGCAGGCCGGCGATGGTGAGCGTGCGGCGCTCGAGGTCGGCCTGCTGCGAATTGGCGGCACGCTCGAGCATGCTGGGCAGCTCGCCGGTGATCTCGCCGGCGCGGATCATGTGCACCAGCATCGGCGGGAAGTGCTTCTGCGCCGACAGGGCGCGCGCCAGGCTCACGCCTTCGCGCACGCTGCCGGTGGCCTGTTCGACCAGTTCGCGCATCGCCACGTTCGACAGGGTGTCGCGGCTGGTCTCGAGCGCGCGCAGGATCGGCACGCCGGAACCGGTGGTGATCGCCAGCGTGCTGGCGAAGCGCGCCGTGTTCAGGCTGCGCTCGAACTTGCCGTACACGGGGGCATTGAGCAGCCAGGTATGCCAGCGCCGCTTGAGGTCGGGATTGCGCAGCGCGCGCCGCCACAGCCAGAAGGCGCCGGCCAGCAGGATCGCGACATAGATGCCGTAGGCCCGCACGAAGTCGGAAATCGCCAGCATCATCACGGTGAGGAAAGGCAGCTTCTGCTTGGTGTTGGCGAACACCGAGACGATCTGCGGCACCACGTAGGTGAGCAGGAAGATGACGATGGCGAAGGCGACCACGGTGACGATCGCCGGATAGGTAAACGCCAGGCGCACCTTCTGCACCAGCGCGTTGCGGCGCTCGATGTAGTCGGCCAGGCGCGACAGCACGCGCGAGAGCTGGCCGATCTGCTCGCCCGAGGACACCAGGGCGCGGTAGATCTCGGCGAAGTCGCGCGGGTGGCGCGACAGCGCGCTGGAAAACGCCACGCCGCCGATGACTTCCGAGCGGATCGAGGCGATCAGGTCGCGCACATAGGGCCGCTCGGCCTGCTCCAGCAGGGCGGTGAAGGCCTGCTCCAGCGGCAGCCCCGCCTCCAGCAGGCTGGCCAGCTGGCGCGTGAACAGCGCCAGCTCGACCTGCGACAGGCGCTCGCCGAAGCCGCGCGAGCGCGCCACGCCGGCATCGTCGACCTGGGCCGCGATCTGCTCGACAGAAAGAGGCGTCAGCCCCTGGGTACGCAGGTCGGCGCGCGCCGAGCGCGGACTGTCGGCGTTGACCACGCCCTTCCTGGTCGCGCCGCCGGCGTCGACGGCTTCGTAGCGAAATGCCGGCATGGGCTTTCCTTAATCCTTGGTCACGCGCACCAGCTCGGCGCGCGTGGTGGTGCCGTCCGCCAGCCAGCGCTCGCCATCCTCGCGCATCAGCCTCATGCCCGACTTCTGGGCGGCGGCGCGGATCTCGGCTTCGGAGGCCTGGTTGTGGATCTGGGCGCGGATCTCTTCGGTGGTTTCGAGCAGCTCGTAGACGCCGACCCGGCCGTGGTAGCCGGTGTGGCCGCAGCGCTCGCAACCCACCGCATGCCAGCCGCTGGCGTCGCTGACCTTGCAGTGCACGCAGAGCTTACGCACCAGGCGCTGGGCCATCACGCCCAGCAATGACGACGACAACAGGAAGGGCTCGATGCCCATGTCCAGCAAACGGGTCACGGCCGAGGCCGCGTCATTGGTGTGCAGGGTGGCCAGCACCAGGTGGCCGGTGAGCGAGGCCTGCACCGCGATCTGCGCCGTTTCCAGGTCGCGGATCTCACCGATCATGATCACGTCCGGGTCCTGGCGCAGGATGGCGCGCAGGGCCTTGGCGAAGCTCATGTCGATGCGCGCGTTGACCTGGGTCTGGCCGACGCCGTTGAGGTCGTATTCGATCGGGTCTTCCACCGTCATGATGTTGGTGGTGGACGCGTTCAGGCGCGACAGCGCGGCGTACAGCGTGGTGGTTTTACCCGAACCGGTCGGGCCGGTGACCAGCACGATGCCGTGCGGCTGGTTGATCAGGCGGTCGAACTGCGGCAGCATGTCCGGCGCCATGCCCAGGTGGCTCAGGTCGAGCCTGCCGGCTTCCTTGTCCAGCAGACGCAGCACCGCGCGCTCGCCGTGGCCGGTCGGCAGGGTCGAGACGCGCACGTCGACCGGCTTGCCGCCGATGCGCAGGGTGATGCGGCCGTCCTGCGGCAGGCGCTTCTCGGCGATGTCGAGCTGCGACATGATCTTGATACGCGAGATCAGCGAGGCGTGGATCGCCTTCTTCGGGCGCACGATGTCGCGCAGCGCGCCGTCGACGCGGAAGCGCACGACCGAGGTCTGCTCGAAGGGCTCGATGTGGATGTCGGACGCGCCTTCGCGCAGCGACTGCGTCAGCAGTGCGTTGATCATGCGGATGACCGGCGCGTCGTCCGAGGATTCCAGCAGGTCTTCGATGGCGGGCACGTCCTGCAGCAGGCGGGTCAGGTCGAGGTCGGCGTCGAACTCGTCCACCACCTGCGAGGCGTCGCCGCCGGCGCCGGCATAGGCCTTGGCGATGGCGTCGTCGAGCTCGCCGCGCTCGAGGCGGCGCAGGGTGATGCGGCCGAAGCGGCGCGAGACTTCCGCGATCGCGCTGGGCGCCGTGGCGCTCGATGCCAGCACCTCGACGGCCTGGCCGGGTTCGTCACCGCCGCGCGCCAGCACGCCGTGGTCACGGGCGAAGGCGAAAGGCAACAGATTGTTCATGGTCAGCTTATTTCTGGTTCGATGGCGTCACCGGACGAAACTGGGACTGCGGCGTCGCCGGCTGGTTCTGCTGGCGCTGCTGGCCCTGGGGCACCGGCTGGCCGCTGGCCGCGCCCGGGGCGCTGCCGGCCACGGGCGCCGCCTGCACCGGCGCGGTGGCCATGGTGCCGCCCACCGGCGGCTGGCCGCCCGTCAGCGGCGGCAGTTGCGGCGCGCCGAGGTTGCGCATCAGGAGCGTGTCTTCCTGGCTGGCCTGGCCCGAGGCGCCGACGGCGCGCATGTATTCGTAACGGTCCATGGCCAGCGAGTGGGAGGCTTCCTTGCTGCGCACCACGACAGGACGCAGGAACACCATCAGGTTGGTCTTGACCCGGGTGCGGTTGCGGTACTTGAACAGGTTGCCCAGCACCGGAATGTCGCCCAGGCCGCGTACTTTCTCTTCGCCATCGCCCTCGGTATCCTCGATCAGGCCGCCGAGCACGATGATCTGGCCGTCGTCGGCCAGCACATTGCTTTCGATCGCGCGCTGGTTGGTGGTCAGGCCCTGCGGCGCGTTGCGGGTGGCCGGATCGACGCTCGAGTTTTCGTGGAGGATCGCCATCTTGATCGTACCCCCCTCCGAGATTTGCGGGCGCACCTTGAGCAGCAGGCCGACGTCGCGGCGGTCGACGGTCTGGAACGGGTTGCCGCCGCCGGTCGCCGCCGTGGTCGTATACGAGCCGGTGATGATCGGCACGTTCTGGCCGACCTTGATCGTCGCCAGCTCGTTGTCCAGCGTGATCATGTTCGGTGTGGACAAGATATTGGCATTGCCATCGTTTTCAAGGGCGCGCGCCACCGCGCCAAGGCCCAGCTCGCCGCCCACCTGGCGGAACAGGCCGAAGGTCAGGCCGCCCGGGATGCTCGGCACCGAGGTGCCGGACAGGCCGGTGCGCGCCGCCGCGGCCAGGTTGACGATGTTGCTGCCCTGGGCCCCGCCGGTGAAGGACTGGACGCCGCCGACGCGGTACTTGCTGTCGCTGTCGCCCGAGGCGCCGATCCACTGCACGCCGAATTCCGAAGCCTTGTTGGACGTCACTTCGACCACCAGCGCCTCGATGTAGACTTGGGCGCGGCGCACGTCGAGCTGGTCGATGACGCTGCGCAGGTTGCGGTACACGGCGTCCGGCGCGGTGATGATCAGGCTGTTGGTCGAGGCGTCGGCCTGGATGAAGCCCGAGCCCTGGCCCCCGCCGGCGCCGCCGGCGGTAAGCTGGCTCTGCTGGCCATAGGCGCCGCCGGTGCCGGCCGTGGCCAGGCTGCCCTGCTGGACCTGCTGGCTGCCGAGTCCGCCCTGGTTGCCGCTTCCGCCCATGCCTGCCGAGCCGCCCTGGATCGAACCGCCCGCGGTGCCCTGCTGCTGCACCGGCACCGCGGAAGCGTCCTGCGACACCACGGCGCGCAGGGTTTGCGCCACGCGGCTAGCGTCGGCATTCTTCAGGTAGACGACGTGGATATTGCCCTGCGTCGAGGTCTGCTGGTCGAGGCGCGCGATCAGCGACTTGGCCAGGTTGGCGCGCGCCTGCGAGGGCGCGCGGATCACGACCGAGTTGGTGCGCGGGTCGGCCAGCACGGTGACGCGGCCCGAGTCGCCGCCGGCGCTCGGTTCCATCAGGCGGGTGACCAGCGCGGCGATGTCGCTGGCGATCGCGTTGCGGATCGGAATCACATCGAGGTCGGCCGCCACCGGGGTGTCGAGCGCGGCGATGATCTTGGCCAGGCGGCGCAGGTTGTCGGCGTAGTCGGTGATGACCAGGGTATTGTTGCCCGGGTTCGCCATGATGGAGTTGTTCGGCGAAATCAGGGGACGCAGCACGGCGGTGAGGTTGGCCGCCGATTCGTAGGAGAGATAGAACACCTGGGTGGCGATCTGGTCGCCGGTGGCGCGGCTGGCGCGTACGCCGCCTACCTGGGTCGGCGAGGACTGGGCCTTGGCTTCGGCTTCCGGCACCACCTTGGCATAGCCGTCGCCGCTGGTGACGACGGCATAGCCCTGCAGGCGCAGGGTCGAGGTCAGGAGGGCGAAGGCCTGGCTCTTGGTCAGCGTTTTTTCCGACACCAGGGTGATCGTGCCCTTTACCCTTGGATCGATGATGAAGGTCATGCCGGTGTAGTGGCCGATCGCCTTGATTACCGATTCGATGTCGGCGTTGACGAAGCTCAGCGCCGCGGCGTTCGCACTCTCCTGCGCCTGGGCAACTGCTGGAAGGAATGTTCCTGCCGTCGTCGCGGCGAAGCAACACAGCATGGCGCCGGCCGCGACGCGGCGCATACTCGGCATGATGGGCAGGCGGAGGTGGGGTCGAGCAAAGGTGGTGCGAATGTTGTTGGTCATTATCTGAACTCGAGTGCGATTATGTTTTTGCCGTTCACCATGCGGCGCTGGCCCAGCAGGTTGAGCATATTGCCCAGCGTCTGTTCGTATCCTTCGGCGGCCGAGGCCTGGCCGGAAAAGCGCAGGCGGCCATTTTGCAGCATACCCGAGCCCGTCAATACGAGCGCACCGCGTACGGTGCGCAGGTTCAGGTCGGCCTGGCTGCCGCGCCAATCGAATGCCATTTCATAGCTGCCCAGCGGCCGGATGGGCGACATGCGCGAACCCATGTCGCTCATGGTCAATACCGTACGGCCCTGTACCGCTACCGTATTGGGCTGGCGCAGCAGGTCAAGCGTATTCCAGACCAGCCGGATGGTGCCGGAGGGCGCCAGCGTGTTGAGCGGCGCGCCCAACCCGGCCAGGCCCTCGGCCGGCAGCAGCAATTCGCCGCTGCTCACCTGCCACTGCGACCAGTTGCCGTCGATGCGTACCGGACGCGCCAGCGCTTGCGGGTTTTCCAATTCCATGTGGACTTGGCCCAACATCACCATCGGCGACAGGCGCCATGCGAAGCGGCCCGGCAGCAGCGGGGTCACCGCCCCACCCTCGCCCGGCGCTCCGCCCACAAAGGCTGAGCCGTTCCAGAGCGTACCCTGCGCATCCCCGAGAGTCAAACGGCCGCCGGTCTGCTGTTCCACGATCGGCCCCAGCCAGGAGGCGGGCAGGAAGGCCAGCACCGTGACCAGCACGGCCAGCACGACCGGCACCAGCCATAACAGCAGGCGCCTCATTGGGCCGGCGCGCTGGCCTGGCGCAGCGTGAGGGTGGCATCGACCTGTCCCACCGCGGCGAGCGCGGTGAAGGTGGCGTCCTGCACCTGCACGCGGTTTTCGCGGCGCTGGGCGTCGAGCCAGGACACCAGGTTGGCGAAGGACACGCCGTTGAACTGGATCTTGGCGTATTCGCCGGTCATGGTGACCGAGGCGGCCTTGAGGCCGCGCTGGGCCATGCTGGCGTTCAAGCCTTCCGCGCTCATGGGTGCTACCGACGGCGCCGGCGTGGCGGCCAGGGCCTGGGCTTCGGCGGCCATGGTCTGCAGCTGGGCGGCCTGCTGGCGCAGTGCCGGCAACGAGCGTTTCAGGCTGTCGCGCCCTTCGATGGCCGGCGCCAGCAGCAGCGCATAGACCAGCGACACCCCTACCACGATGCCGCCGACGGTCAGGAACTTGCGCTCCTGGTCGGTGCGGCCCAGCCACCAGGCGAGGGCGCGCTCGCGGAGCGCACCGAATTTGGCGCCAAGTTGCGCGCCGACGTTTCCTGCTGCCTTCATTGTGCTGCTCCCATGGTGGCGACCTGCGCGGTTCCCGCTGCGGCACCCGTGCTGCGGATGACCCAGGTGGCCGGTGCGCTTTCTTCCAGACTCATGTTGCGCGCTTCCAGGATGGAGCGCAGCTGGGCCGTGGTGGCGGGGTCGACGGTGTCAGGTTTGACGCGCACGGTGAGCGTGCGTTCGCGGAACTCCATTGACGCCACCGTGGGCGGGCGCCCGAGGCCGCGGACCGCCTCGCCGAGCTGGCCGGCGATCCAGCCGAACTCGTCCGGGCTGACCTGGCCGCTGGCGGCCTTGGCGCGCGCGATGTTCTGGCGCATCTGGGCGACCGGGTCGATGACCGGCTGGGCCGGATAGGCGCTGCGGAAGGTCTGGGACATGCCCTGGCGCACCGCGTCGGCTTCGCGCTTCAGGCGCAGCCATTCGATGTTGACGCCGATGATGTTGACCACGATCGCCGCCAGCGCGAGGCGGATCGGCCAGCGCCAGCGGCTCCAGTCGCGCTGGGCGACGCCGGCAGTGCCGAGGCCCGGCACCAGGTCCATGGTGCTGCTTTTGCTGCCTGCGATCCAGTGTTCCCAGGCTTCGCTTTCCAGCGTGATGCCGGGGCCGGCCTCCGCCAGCAGGGCCTGGTATTCGCCGAGCTGCTCGCGCGGCACGTACAGGGCCAGGGGAGCGTCGCCGGCCAGCGCGCGCGCGGTCTGCAGCGCGAGGGTCGGGTTGCCGTCCAGGGCCAGGCCCAGGCCTTCGTACTGGCCCTGGCGCAGCAGCAGTTCGCCATTGCCGATGGCGGCGCTGACGCTGCCCGGCAGCAGGGGCAGGCACAGCTGTGCGGGGACGGCGGCGACCGCGCGCGCGCCCATGCCGAGCAAGCCCTTCACCAGCGGCTCGAACCATTCGCGCTGGACCACGCCGACCGGACGGCGGCCGTCCGGCAAGGGCGGCCCGGCCACCAGCACGCAATCGAGCGGGTCGCCCAGGATATGTTCTTCGACCAGAGCCGGCAGGGCCGCGCGCAGGCGCGCGCCGGTCAGCGGCGGCGCCTGGACCGGCAGCAGCGTGACGTCGGCGCCGGCCAGGAGCAGCACCACGCGGCGGCTGGCGGCGACCACGTCGCCCAGGTTGCGCAACAGGCCTTCGCCCTGCTGCGCGATGGCGCCGGTGTCAAGCACCACCGCAAAGCGGCACAGCGCGCCCTCGCCTTCGGCTCTAGCCGGGTGCCGGATATAAAGAGTAGTCAAACTGTCTCGCTTTCTTCTAGTTCTGGCGGGTCCAGATTACTTCGGTGCCGCCGCCGACCATGGCGGCGGGGTTACGCCTGATCAGCGATTCCGCGTTCAAGGCCGCACGGTCGAGCCGGATACGGCTCTGTACAATAAACCAGTCGCTCTTGACGCCCCAGGTCTCGGCCAACTGCGCGTCGGCGCCTGCCTGCGTGGCAAAAGCCGCCGTGTCTCGCCATGGCGCCACCCTTCTGCGCTGCTCGACCAGGGTATTGGCGCGGGACAGCGACATCCCCGGCACGATCGCCGACAGCAGCTCGGCCGGCACGGTATTCACATTCAGCTTCGTCGCTGCGGCTCCGTAGGGCAGCACGATCACGAAGGGACGCAGCTTCGCCATGACCTCCTGGGTGACGCCCTGCACCGCCAGCAGATCGTCCACCCGCAGCACCGGGATCGGCACGCCGTTGACCGGCGGGACGGGCGACAAGGTCGTCGGCGTCGGGGCAGGCGGATTCCCAGGCGGCGGCTCGGCTGGATTGTTCGTATCCACCGGCGCCGCTATCTGCTGTCCCTGTGCGACGAAGTCCGCGATCCGGTTCGCGAGGCGCACGTCGAGACGCAGGTTGTCCAGCAGGCGAGTGAAGATCGCCACTTGTTCCTGCACCTTCTGGCGGTCACGCGCCAGGTTGGCGAGATTGTAACGCGACGTTGCGTCAATAATATTACCGGACAAGCTCGCATCGAAATTTTCCCCTTCGACGCGTTCGCGTTCGATGTACTGGTCGAGCCGGGTCTCGGCCAGCGGCGTGGCCCAGACCTGGTCGAGCGAGGTGTACTGCGAGGTATAGGCGTCCTGGCGCAGCACCAGGCTGGCCCAGTCGAGGGCGCCGCGCAGGATCCACTTGGTCTGCAGGTGCAGGCGCTGGTTCTCCATCGAGCGCACCTGTACCTGCTGCTGCCAGAACAGGCTGGCGACGATGGAAATGGCGAGCGTGGTCAGGAGCAGTGCCGTGACCACCGCCACGCCGCGCTGGCGGCCGGTAGAGGGCGAACGGCGCATCAGGTGCCTCCCAGCAGGAAGAACTTGACCATTGGCACATCCCGGCCCTGCACGACCAGGCCGACCTGCAGGCCGCCCGGGTCTTCGGCCTGGGCGCCGTCGGCGACCGGGGCCGGTTTGAGGCGCCACTGGTTGCCCTGCCAGGCCATGATGCTCATGCCGAGCAGGCCGCTTTGCAGCGCCACCGGCGTCGACGCTTCCGACGGCGCGTCGCTGCCGGCCGCCTGCCACAACGCCTCGAGCTGGGCCAGGTCGCGGGTGCCGCGCGATTCGCGCCGGATCAGCTTGCCGTCCACCAGGCGGTAGGAGACCACGACCAGCTGCGAGGGTTCGTTTTCGTTGTAGACCTTGCGCACTAGCATGAAGCGTCCTTCTTCCCAGAGCAGGTTGGGACGGCGGCCGATGATCTCGCGGCCGGCCAGGTGCTCGCAGTCGCTCTGCATCTGGGCAAAGGCCAGCTGCATGCCGCGCGTGGTTTCCATTTCTTGCGTCAGGGCGATGCGGGCGCGCACGATGCCGTCCAGGCCGCGCCAGCCGAGCACGGCCTGGATGGCAAGGATGCTGATCGCCACCAGCAGTTCGACCAGGGTGAAGCCGCGGCGAGTGCGGGAGCGGTGTGGGATGCCGGGTGTCATGTCCGCGCGGGCCTCAACACGAGCTGAACCAGTTTGACGATGCGGCGCGTCGGACGTTCGGCGTCGAACACCGAGACTTCGATCCGGCGCAATTGCGGGTTCGGGCTGGTCAGGACTTCCTCTTCGCAAATCAAGTTGAGCTCGCCTTGCGGGCAGGGGAAGTTGCGCTTGCCGACTTCGGGCCATTCGCGGCCGAGGCGGATCTGCACCAGACGGTTCTCGGCCGACCAGGTGGCCATCATGGCGGCGCGCAGGCCGTCGCTGTTGGCGGTCAGGCTACCGACGGCGCGCAGGCCGGCGCCGAGCGCGGTGCCGACGATGACCAGGGCCACCAGCACTTCGAGCAGGGTGAATCCGCGTGCGCGCATCATCGTTGTTCCTTCATTCGACGCTGAAGTGGCCGATGCCGTCGGCACGGATCGCGACCGCGTTGCCGGCGGTGGCGAGGGTCAGCACGAAGGGCTTGTCGACCGGTTCGCGCCCGAAGGTGATGCGCACGGTGCCGGGGTCGCTGCTCATGCTCGGCTCCAGCACCAGCTGCAGGGGGGCGCCGCGGAACGTGCGTTCGCGCAGCAGGTCGTCGCGGGTGACCGGCTCCCAGCCGGTGTCGTTGCGCACCACGAAACGGTAGCGCTCGCCGTTGGCCTCGAAGGCCACCTGGCGGTTGCGCACGATGGCTTCGTCACGCGCCAGCTGCAGCAGCAGGGCCAGGCGCTGGGCCTCCTGCTGCAGGTTCTGGCGTGGCGAAGGAATGGCGTTGAGCGAAGCGAGGCCCAGCGTGATGCCGATGATGACCATCACGACCAGCAGCTCCACCAGGGTGAAGCCGGCGCTCGCCGGACGGCGAGATGGGGCGCTCAGGGCCCGCATCGGAGACCTTATTCCCAGGAACCGATGTCGGCATCCTCACCGGTACCGCCGGGCTGGCCATCGGCGCCCAGCGAGAAGATGTCCACTTCACCATGAATGCCCGGCGACAGGTACTGGTAGGAATTGCCCCACGGGTCTTTCGGCAGCTTTTCCATGTAGCCGCCGTCCTTCCAGCCGTTCGCGGCCGGGCCCGAGGTGGGCTTGGTGACCAGGGCCTGCAGGCCCTGCTCGGTGCTCGGGTAGCGCTGGTTGTCCAGCTTGTAGAGCTTGAGCGCCTGCGACATGGTGGCGATGTCGGTCTTGGCGGCGGTGACGCGCGCCTCACCGGTGCGGCCCAGCAGTTTCGGCACGACTAGGGCGCCGAGAATGCCGATGATCACCACGACAACCATGATCTCGACCAGGGTGAAACCGCGTGCGCGGCGCTGCTTGCGTTGCGAATCAATGTGCATGGATGCTCTTCGTAAGTAGGTCGGTTGGAGGCTGACAGTATAAGCCTACACGCCAGCAGGGGCTACCGCGTGCACTGGAGAAATTGTAAGCCGAAGAGCACCTTTAATTCTGTCTTAAAGCAGTCTTGTTTTTGTATTCATGTCGCCGCCGGGGCGGATGCTGCACACCGGACAGGCCGGCTGGCGGCCCACTTGCAGGGCGGTCCACTCCATGGCGCGGCCGTCGAGCAGCAGCAGGCGGCCGGCCAGCGCTTCGCCGATGCCGGCCACCAGTTTCATGGCTTCGGCGGCCTGCATGGCGCCGACCACGCCGACCAGGGGCGCGAATACACCCATGGTGCTGCAGGCCACGTCCTCGAAGTGACTGTCCTCGGGGAACAGGCAGGCGTAGCACGGGGCCTCCGGCCGGCGGGTGTCGAAGACCGACAGCTGGCCGTCGAACCGGATTACGGCGCCGGAGACCAGCGGCTTGCCTTCTTGCACACAAGCACGGTTGACGGCGTGGCGGGTGGCGAAATTATCGCTGCAGTCGAGTACGACCGTCGCCGACCGGACGAGTTCTGCCAGACGCGCGCCGCCCACCCGTTCGCGCAGCGCGCTGACCTCGATCCCGGGGTTGATGGCCAGCAGGGCCGCCCGGCCCGAATCGACCTTGGGCTGGCCGATGCGCCCGGTGGTGTGCATGACCTGGCGCTGCAGATTGGTCAGGTCGACCTCGTCGTCGTCGACCAGGGTGATGCGGCCGATGCCGCTCGCTGCCAGGTAGAGCGCGGCGGGCGAACCGAGGCCGCCGGCGCCGATGATGAGGGCGTGCGCGTCCAGCAGGCGCTGCTGGCCCTCGATGCCGAGCTCGTCCAGCAGGATGTGGCGCGAATAGCGCAGGAGTTGGGCGTCGTTCATCGGACCGCGCCGATTATTTCTTGGCCGGCGCCTTGATCTCGGGCGGCTTCTGCTCGGTTCCCGGCAAGGTCTTCGGCGCGGCCGGCTTGTCGGCTTCCGGCTCCGACCTGGCCAGCTGGACCGGCTGGCCCTTGAAGTGCCTGATCGCCTGCGCCAGCTGGAAATCGTCCTTGCTGCCGTAGTCGAGCGGCTTGCGGTCTTTCAGCTGGGCGAGCGCGCGCTGCTGGGCGTCGAGCGCTTCCTTCTGGTCCTTGGCGGCCGGTGTTTTCGCGCTCTCGCCTTCGCCGGCCAGGTGGCGCTGCAGGTCGGCCTCGCGCACGCGCAGCACGGCCAGCGCATCGCCTTCGGGGGTCTCGTCCACGCGCATGTCGGGCACGATGCCGGTGGCCTGGATCGGGCGGCCCTTCGGGGTGTAATAGCGCGCTGTGGTCAGCTTGACGGCGGTGTCGGGCGACAGCTGGCGCAGGGTCTGCACCGAGCCCTTGCCGAAGGTCTGGCTGCCCATGATGATGGCGCGCTTGTAGTCCTGCAGGGCGCCGGCCACGATCTCGGAGGCCGAGGCCGAGCCGCCGTTCACCAGGACCACCATCGGCACCGTCTTGAGGCCGGCGGGCAGGCCGGCCAGCGGGTCGGCGCCGCGCTGGGAATAGAATTCGCGGCGCCCGTAGAACTGCTGGTTGGAGTCCGGCAGCTGGCCCTTGGTCGAGACAATCAATTGCTCCGGCTGCGGCAGGAAGGCCGCCGACACGCCGATCGCGCCCGGCAGCAGGCCGCCCGGGTCGTTGCGCAGGTCGAGCACCAGGCCCTTGATCTCGGGGTTCTCGGCATACAGAAGCTTGGCCTTCTTGGCCAGTTCCTCGACGGTGTTTTCCTGGAACTGGCTGACGCGCAGCCAGGCATAGCCCGGCTCGATCATCCTGGCCTTGACGCTGGCGACCACGATTTCCTGGCGCTGCACCGGCACCACCCAGGGCCGGTCCTCGCCGCGGCGCGCGATGGTGAGCGTGACCTTGCTGCCGGCCTTGCCGCGCATGCGCTTGATCGCTTCGTCGAGCGACATGTTGCGCACCGGGACGTTGTCGATGCGGGTGATCAGGTCGCCGGACTTGATGCCGGCCTTGTGCGCCGGCGTATCTTCGATGGGGGCGACCACCTTGACGTAGCCGTCTTCGCTGGCGACCTCGATGCCGACGCCGACGAACTTGCCCTGCACCGCTTCCTTCATCTCCTTGTAGGCCTTCTGGTCCAGGTAGACGGAATGCGGGTCGAGCGAGGCGACCATGCCGCCGATGGCTTCGGACAGGAGCTTCTTGTCCGAGACCGGCTCGACGTAATCGGTCTTGATCAGGCCGTAGACGTCGGCCAGCTGGCGCAGCTCGTCGAGCGGCAGCGGCGAGCCGAGGTCTTTTTGCGCATGGGCGGAGAACTGGAAGGAGGCGGCCACGCCGGCCACCATGCCCAGACCGATCAGCCCGATATTCTTTGCTTTGCCCATCGCTATTCCCTTGTTTTTAAGTACTCGCCCTGAAATAAATGTGTTTTTGGCTGCCATAACCGGCGCGCTGCTGCGTTGGCTCCTGCTTGCAGTGCTCGCACTGCGGCGCACTCGCCGCCTTGCATCGCATCGGCCAGCCGCAACTCCGGTTCTGTTTGCCAAAATTCAAATTTATTTCCTGTCGAGTACTTAGAATTTGATCCAGCCTGAAGGATCGAAGGCCTTGCCGCGATGCCTGAGCTCAAAGTATAGCCCCGATTCCTCGACACCGCCGGTATTGCCCGCGCTGGCGATCACCTCGCCCGCGCGCACCATGTCGCCGGGGCGCTTCAGCACCGCCGAGGTGAAGCCGTAGGTCGACAGGTATTCGCCGCCGTGGTCGATGATGATCATGTTGCCCCAGCCGCGCATCCATTCGGCGTGCACCACCCGTCCCGGTCCGACGGCGCGCACCGGGGCGCCTTCCGGGGCGGTGAAGAACATGCCTTTCCAGGTCAGGCTTTCGGTACGGCGCGCGCCGAAGCGGGCGCGGATGTCGCCGCTGATCGGCGCCGTCAGGCGCCCCTTGAGGGCGGCGAAGGCGCCGGACGGCGCCGGCGGCGCCAGCGGCACCTCCTGTTCCACCGCGCTCGGCCGGGTTTCAATCGGCTTCTGCTGGGCCACTTTCGGCGGCGGCGCCTCGGGCTCCGGCTTGGGCGCCGGCTTGCCGCTCTGGCGCGCGATGCGCTCGCGCTCGGCCCGCTCGGCGGCGGCCTTGGCGCGGGCCAGGGCGCGCGCCTTTTCCTCGGCTTCGGCCTTGGCCTTGGCCGCGGCCAGGGCGGCCTGGCGGCGGCGCTCGGCCTCGGCCTGCTCGCGGATCAGGCGCGACAGGCGGTCCACCAGTTCGGTCATGCGCTGTTCGTCGCGCTGCAGGCGGTCGGCCTGCTTGCGCTGGTCGGCCAGTTTGGTCGACAGGTTCTGCAGCAAGCCGGCGCGCTTGGCCTTTTCCTTTTCCAGCGTCGCTTTCTGTTGCTGCTGCTCGGCGGCGATTTCCTGCAGTTCCAGCTGGGCGTTCTCGACCTTGTCGCGGTTGGCCTCGACTTCCGCCAGGTTGGCGCGCAGCGCGTCCAGCAGTTTTGCCTGGGCCTGCGACACGTAGGCCATCATCTGCAGGTCGCGGTTGATGCGGTTCGGGTTGTCGCCGGAAAGCAGCAGCTTGATCCGGTCTTCGTTGCCGGCCACGTAGTGTTCGCGCAGCAGTTGCGACAATTGTTTCTTTTGACTAACAATTGTTTGCTGCAATCCCTCGCCCTTTTTCGACAGCTCATCGAGACGGGTGCTGGTTGCGTCCTGTTCCTCGGCCAAATCGCGCAGCGCGCGGTTGGCGTCGGAAATGGCGGCCTCGGACGCCGCCAGCTCGTCGGCGGCGTCGGCGCGCGCATCCTCGGTGCGGGCGATGTCGCGCTTGATCGCTGCCAGCTTCTGCTGGATACCGGTGCGCTGCTTCTCCGCGGTCACCTTCTGGCGGCTGCGTTCGGTCTGGCGTTGGGCAAAGGCGGGCTCAAGCAGGGCGACGCCCAACAGCGCGCCCAGGAGCGCGCTGCCGGCGAACTTCGTGAATGGCAAACGCAAGACTTATTTCGCCTTCCCTTGGCTGGCCACGGCCGCCACGGCGGCGGCGATCGCTTCCTGGTCGCCCAGGTAGTAGTGCTTGATCGGCTTCAGGTCGGCGTCCAGCTCATACACCAGCGGCTGGCCGTTCGGGATGTTCAGGCCGACGATGTCGGTGTCGCTGATGTTGTCCAGCATCTTGATGATGGCGCGCAGGCTGTTGCCGTGGGCCGAGATCAGGATCTTCTTGCCGGCGCGGATGGCGGGGGCGATTTCCTCGTCCCAGCACGGCATCACGCGCTCCACGGTGTCCTTCAGGCATTCGGTCAGCGGGATCTGTTCCTTCGCCAGGGCCGCGTAGCGCGGGTCATGGAAGGAAGTACGCGGATCGTTTTCTTCCAGCGCCGGCGGCGGGGTGTCGTAGCTGCGGCGCCAGACCAGCACCTGCTCGTCGCCGAACTTGGCGGCGGTCTCGCCCTTGTCCAGGCCCTGCAGGGCGCCGTAGTGGCGCTCGTTCAGGCGCCAGTCGTTCTTCACCGGCAGGTACATCATGTCCATCTCGTCCATCGCCAGCCACAGGGTGCGGATCGCGCGCTTGAGCACCGAGGTGTAGGCCACGTCGAAGCTGAAACCGGCTTCCTTGAGCACGCGGCCGGCGCTCCTGGCCTCGTTGATGCCCTTCTCGGTCAGGTCGACGTCGGTCCAGCCGGTGAAGCGGTTTTCCAGGTTCCAGGTGGATTCGCCGTGGCGCATGAATACGATTTTGTACATAAGCTCTTCTCAAGAAAAAATGCAATTGAAATCCGGTCCAGCATCTATTTTATAATGCGCCGATTCAGTTCAACCAACGGAACCCTTGTGAATTTCATTCTCGATAATATCTTCATCGTAGCGATCGCCGTGATTTCCGGCGGCGCCCTGCTCTGGCCGGCCCTGGGCCCGCGCGGCAAGCGCGTCACCCCGCTGCAGGCCACGCAGATGATCAACCGCGGCAAGAGCCTCGTGCTCGACGTGAGGACCGCCGAGGAATACGCCGCCAGCCACCTGCGCGACGCGAAACACATCCCGCTGGCAGACTTGGACAAGCGGATCGGCGAGCTGGAGAAGTCGAAGAGCCGCACCGTGATCGTCGTCTGCCAGACCGGCGCACGCGCCGACAAGGCGGCGCGCCAGCTGCAGGCGGCCGGCTTCGAGGACGCCCATGCGCTCGAAGGCGGCCAGGCGGCCTGGATCGCGGCCGGCTTGCCGGTGACTAAATAATTTATGGGAAAGGAAGCATCATGACCGCACACGTCGTTCTCTACCACACTGCCAGCTGCCCCTACTGCGTCCGCGCCGAGCGCTTGCTCGAAGCCAAGGGCGTGACCGACATCGAACGCATCCGCATCGACCTCGATCCCGAGCAGCGCCAGATCATGATGCAGCGCACCGGCCGCCGCACCGTGCCGCAGATCTACGTGGGCGACACCCACGTCGGCGGCTTCGACGACCTGTACGCGCTCGACCAGGCCGGCCGCCTGGATCCGCTGCTGAAGGGCCAGCAAGCTTGATTTGACGGGCTTTGGGGTCCGTGGCGCTGGGGGTATTGCATCAGAATTGATTTTGATACAATTGCCCTCGCGTTTGACCAAAGTACCGGGACGGCGCGTCCGTCCAACATCATTTAAAACGAAAGCGTTCCATGTCCGACGAAAACCTGCAACCAGTATTCCAAATCCAACGCGTCTACCTGAAAGACATGTCGCTGGAACAACCGAATTCCCCGGCCATCTTCCTTGAGCAGGAAGCCCCGACCATCGAAGTGTCGCTGGACGTCGGCGCCGAATCGATCGCTGAAGGCATCTACGAGTCGACCGTGACCATCACCGTCACCGCCAAGCTGAAAGACAAGGTCGCTTTCCTGGTCGAAGGCAAGCAGGCAGGCATCTTCGAAGCCCGCAACATCCCGGCCGATCAGATGGATCCGCTGCTGGGCATCGGCTGCCCGAACATCGTCTACCCGTACCTGCGCGCCAACATCGCCGACGTGATCAGCCGTGCCGGCTTCCCGCCGGTGCACCTGGCCGAGATCAACTTCGAAGCCTTCTACCAGCAGCGCCAGCAGGCAATGGCCCAGGCTGCCGCAGCTCCGGCACAGTAAGTTGTTCCCATCCACGGGTGCCGCTCCATGCGGTGCCCGTGCCTCCGGCGCCCCGGTCACTTCGTCCTTCGGCCCGCCATGATCCGTTCCCGTCTCCTTGCAAGCGTGCTCCTGTTGGCGGCACCGCACGTATTCGCCATCGATTTCAAGAACGTGGGCGCGGCCCCGGTGATCCTGTACGACACCCCGAGCACCAAGGGGACCAGGATGTACATCGCCCCGCGCGGCATGCCGCTGCAGGTGGTGTCGAGCTATGCCGAGTGGGTCAAGGTCCGCGACGCCAACGGCGACCTGGCCTGGACCGAAGCCAAGGGCCTGGGCCCGCGCCGCAACCTCGTGGTACGCACGCCCGGAGCCAAGGTGTTCGCCGGACCCGACGAGACCAGCCCGGTCCTGATGACGGCCGACAGGGGTGTCCTGCTCGAACTGGTTGACCCGACCGCCCTCACCTGGATCCGGATACGCCATCGCGACGGCATCGACGGCTATGTCCGTGCGAACGACGTCTGGGGCCTGTGATGCCCCGCTGTTTTGACTGAAAGCGCATGCAAGAACAGAAAACACCCTCCAAGATCACCGTCCTGGGCGCCGGCGCCTGGGGCACGGCCGTGGCCATCGCCCTGGCCGCCCGCCACGACGTGCTGCTGTGGGGCCGCAATCCCGAACAGATGGCGCAAACCCAGGCAGCCCGCGAGAACCTGCATTACCTGCCCGGCTACCCGCTGCCGTCCTCCTTGCGCGTGAGCGCCGACTTCGAGGCCGCGCTGGCCCACGTGGCCGAGGCGTCCGCCGACGAAGCGCCGCTCCTGATCCTGGCCTGCCCGGTGGCCGGCCTGCGCCCGCTGCTGGGGCAGTTGAAGGGCCGCGCCATGCCGAACGTGGTCTGGCTGTGCAAGGGCTTCGAAGCCGGCACCGGCCTGCTGCCGCACCAGGTGGCGGCCGAGGTGCTGGGCGACAGCGTGCCGGCAGCGGCGCTGTCCGGCCCCTCGTTTGCCCAGGAAGTGGCGCGCGCCCTGCCCTGCGCCCTGACCGTGGCCTCGACCTCGGCCAGCCTGCGCGAGCGCGTGGTAGCCGCGGCGCACGCCGACAACATGCGCGTCTACGCCTGCGACGACATGGTCGGCGTGGAAGTGGGCGGCGCGGTCAAGAACGTGATGGCGATCGCCACCGGCGTATCGGACGGCCTGAACCTGGGCCTGAACGCGCGCGCGGCATTGATCACCCGCGGGCTGGCCGAGATCACCCGCCTGGGCGTGCACCTGGGCGCGCAGGCCGCCACCTTCATGGGGCTGGCCGGCATGGGCGACCTGATCCTGACCTGCACCGGCGACCTGTCGCGCAACCGGCGCGTGGGACTGGCGCTGGCCCAGGGCAAGCAGCTGGACACCATCGTGGCCGAACTGGGGCACGTGGCCGAAGGCGTGCCCTGCGCGAAAGCGGTGCGCGAATTGTCGCGCAGGCTGGGCGTGGAAATGCCGATCACCGAGGCGGTGGCCGCGGTGCTGTTCGATGGCGTGAGTGCGACGGAGATGGCGCAGCGCCTGCTGGCGCGCGATCCGCGGGACGAGCTGGCCTAAGGTGCCGCTTCAGTTCCCCGAGCCGCGCGGGTCGTTGGTCGGCCCGCCGGTGCGCACCGGCCCCAGCAGGATGGTCATCAAGGCCACCGCATCCTTGTTGGCGCGGATCGCATGCGGCTCCCCGCCCGCCAGGTAGACCATCTCGTTGGGCCGCAGGATCGTGGTGCGACCGTGCGCGTCGAAGGCGATTTCTCCTTCCAGGCACACGAGGGTCATCTCGCCCTCGACCCGGTGCGCGGGCATGGGCTTTTCCTTGGGCAGCACCAGCCGGATCAGTTCCATGTGCTCGGTCTTGACGAGCGCAATCGACGTGAAATGGGCGATGTCGTCGTCGCCGCGCTGTAATGCGATGCGCTCGCCCGAAACTGCGTGTTGCAAGGCCATGTCGCCCCTCCTTATTCGCTTGATTCCTCTTCTTCCCGCGTCTCCGGTACCTCATCGGGCACACTGCGCAACCAGGTCACCAGCGGGAACGCATCCTTCATTCCGCTCGCCAGCTGCGGCACCAGCAACTCGGGTGCATTGAACAGCAGCGGCACCTCGACCCAGACGAAATAGCTCTTCAGCTTCAGGTACTCGACCAGCGGGTGGTTCGGGTCGACGCCTTTCGGAGGCCGCTGCAGGACGTCCTCGAACTGCAGGTCGCCGTAGGTCGCGCGGAGATGCTTATTCTTCAACATTTTGCTGAAGCCTGTCGCATCGTTGATCACGTGCTGGCGGATCGCCTTCAGGCGGTGCGCCGGCGGCAGGTATTCGCCCGCGCCGAACAGCAGCTTGCCGTCGGCCTCGATGTGAAAGTAATAGGTCGGTCCGCCCGCGGCGCTCGGGCGGCGCTTGTTGAGCGGCGCGATGCCGGCCGAGAAATGGGTCTTGTAGGGCCGCTTGTCCTTGGCGAAGCGCACGTCGCGGTGGATGCGGAACAGCGCCTTCCTGGGATCGCCGCCGGCCACCCGCTTGTCGAAAGCGCCCAGCTCTCCGATCAATTCGGTGACCACTTGCAGGAATTCGGCCCGCAGGATGTCGTAGCGGGGCTTGTTCCAGAGGAACCAGGGACGGTTGTTGTTCTCGCTGAGCTCGCTTAAGAATTGCGTCAGGTCACGCAGGTGCATGAAGAAGTCCGAAAAAAGTTACTGGGGCTGGCGCGGACGCTTGCCGACGGTGACGTCGAGCGTGGACTCGCGGTTCTTGCGCAGGATGCGCAGCGGGGCCTTCTCGCCCGGCTCGAGCTGGGCGATCAGGTTGAGCATCTCGCTGGTATTGGCCACGTTCTTGCCGCCCACCGCGACCAGGATGTCGCCAGGGCGCATGCCGGCGCGGTCGGCCGGGCCGCCGCGCACCACGCCGGCGATGATGGCGCCGCTCGAGCGCCCCAGGCCGAAGCTTTCAGCCAGTTCCGGCGTGATGTCCTGCGATTCGATGCCGATCCAGCCGCGCACCACCTGGCCGTGCTTGACGATCGCGTCCAGCACCATCTTGGCGGTGCTCACCGGGATGGCGAAACCGATGCCGACCGAGCCGCCGGTCTGCGAATAGATGGCCGAGTTAATCCCGAGCAGCTGGCCGTTGGTGTCGACCAGGGCTCCGCCCGAGTTGCCGAAGTTGATCGCGGCATCGGTCTGGATGAAATTCTCGAAGTGGTTGATGTGCAGGTTGTTGCGCCCCAGCGCCGAGATGATGCCGAGGGTGACGGTCTGGCCCACGCCGAACGGATTGCCGATGGCCAGCACCACGTCGCCCACCCGCGCGCTTTCCGGATCGCCCAGCACCATGACGGGCAGCTTGCGCTCATTGATGCGGATCACGGCCAGGTCGGTTTCAGGATCGGTGCCGACCACCCGCGCCGGCGCCTTGCGCCCGTCTGCCAGCCCGACCTCGATGACGTCGGCGCCTTCGATCACGTGGTTGTTGGTCAGGATGTAGCCGTCGCCGCTGACGATCACGCCCGAGCCGAGGCTGGCCAGCTGCTCGTCGGGCGGCATGCGGTCGCCGAAAAAGCGGCGGAAGAAGGGATCCTTCAGCAGCGGATGGGTCTCGCGCGTGGTCTTGCTGGTGAGGATATTGACGACGGCCGGCATGGCGCGCCCGGCCGCCTCGCGGTAGCTGCCGGGGGCCGGCACGCTCGCCCCCTGCAGCACCGGCACCTGCTGGCCGGCGGGGCCGAGCGCCACCCGGGTGGGTGGGCGCTCCAGCCAGTCCGGGCGCAGGGCGGCGACCACGAAATACAGCGCCAGCGCGACCGTGACGACCTGCGCGAACAGCAGCCAGAAACGCCGGAAGGCTCCCGACTGGCGCCGCGGGCGCATGCCCGGCGGCTTGATTTCATGGACGCTGTCGTTCACGGTCGGCTTTCTCAAGGCTTTTTCAGGGAGTCGCGAATGTCGCGCAGCAGCAGGATCTCTTCCTTCTCCGCCGGCGTCGCCGCCTCCACGGGGCCGCGCAGGCGGTTCACGACGCGCACCATCTGGAAGATGACAAAGGCGAGCAGGATAAAGTTCAGCAAAATGGTGAGGAAGTTGCCGTAGGCGAGCACGGCCCCGGCCTTCTGCGCCTCGGCCAGCGGCAAGGCGGTGCCCTGGCCGTTCAGCGGCAGGTAGTAGTTGGCGAAATCGAGGCCGCCGAACAACATGCCGATCGGCGGCATGATCACGTCCTTGACCAGCGAATCGACGATGCGGCCGAAGGCGCCGCCGATGATCACGCCAACCGCAAGATCGACGACGTTGCCGCGCATGGCGAAGGTTTTGAACTCTCCCATCATTGACATGTGTTTTCTCCTAGGTTGTTATTGAGTCATGCGATTTCATGATACCCCAAGCGCAAATGCTGCGGATGCACAGGCGGGTTTGTGGTCTAAACAGGAGGGTCAATTCCGCGCGGATGTGTCCGCTTGATAATTTTTTTCCAATCGGTATTGCCGTTCACATATAATTTTGTGTTGCTGGAAGCTCTTTATTGATTCTTAAGATTCGTATTTTCACGGAGTGGGGTTGGTATGAGTATTGAAAAGCAGGTCGATTCAGGCCGACGCGGGCTGCTCGTCGCGACATGCGCCGCTGGCGGCGTGGTCGGGGTGTCCACGGCGGGCGTTCTTGTGAGTACCTTCCAGCCGTCGGAGCGAGCAAAAGCCGCCGGCGCCCCGGTCGAGGTCGACATCTCGGACGTCAAGCCTGGCGAAATGAAGGTCGTCGAATGGCGCGGCAAGCCGGTCTGGATCCTGCGCCGCACCCCGGAGATGATGGCCACCCTCGAGAAGGACACGGCCGAACTGGCCGACCCCAACTCCGAAAAAGAGTACCAGTTGCCCACGCCCGAGTACGCCAGGAACCCCTGGCGCGCGCGCGAAGACCACAAGGAAGTGCTGGTCACGGTCGGCATCTGCTCCCACCTCGGCTGCTCGCCCTCCTCGCGCCTCGCGTCCGGCCCCCAGCCCAACCTGCCCGACAACTGGCCGGGCGGCTTCCTTTGCCCCTGCCACGGCTCGACCTTCGACCTGTCGGCGCGCGTCTTCCGCAACAAGCCGGCGCCGACCAACATGGACGTCCCGCCCTACATGTACCTGTCCGATAACAAGCTGATCATCGGCAAAGACGAGAAAGGCGAGGCATAACATGGGCGGCCCATTCAAAGAAACCCAAGTTCCGGCCAACGCAGGCGCCGGCGCCAAGGCCCTGGCCTGGGTCGACGACCGCTTCCCGCTGTCGAAGCTGTGGAACGACCAGTGGGGCAAGTACTACGCCCCGAAGAACTTCAACGTCTGGTACCTGTTCGGTTCGCTGGCCATGCTGGTGCTGGTGCTGCAGATCGTCACCGGCATCTTCCTGACCATGCACTACAAGCCGGACGCCGCCCTGGCCTTCGGCTCGGTCGAATACATCATGCGCGAAGTGCCCTGGGGCTGGCTGGTGCGCTACATGCACTCGACCGGCGCCTCGATGTTCTTCATCGTGGTCTACCTGCACATGGCGCGCGGCCTGATGTACGGTTCCTACCGCAAGCCGCGCGAGCTGATCTGGCTGTTCGGCTTCGGCATTTTCCTTTGCCTGATGGCCGAAGCCTTCTTCGGCTACCTGCTGCCGTGGGGCCAGATGTCGTACTGGGGCGCCCAGGTGATCGTCAACCTGTTCGGCGCGATCCCGGTGATCGGCCCGGACCTGTCGCTGTGGATCCGCGGCGACTACGTGGTGTCGGACGCCACCCTGAACCGCTTCTTCGCCTTCCACGTCATCGCCCTGCCGCTGGTGATCCTGGGCCTGGTGGCGGCGCACCTGATCGCGCTGCACGAAGTCGGCTCGAACAACCCGGACGGCATCGAGATCAAGGACAACCTGGACGCCGACGGCCACCCGGTGGACGGCATCCCGTCGCACCCGTACTACTCGACCAAGGACTTCTTCGGCGTGGCGGTGTTCCTGACCATCTTCTCGGCGGTCGTGTTCTTCGCGCCTGAGATGGGCGGCTACTTCCTGGAATACAACAACTTCCTGCCGGCCGACCCGATGAAGACCCCGCCGCACATCGCGCCGACCTGGTACTTCACGCCGTTCTACTCGGTGCTGCGCGCCACCACCGCCGATTTCATGTACGTGCTGATGGCCGCGATCGCCGCCTACGTCGTGTTCATCTGGCTCAAGTCGCGCCTGGCCTACAGGACCAAGATCGCCGTGGCCGTGATCGGCCTGGTCCTGATCATCGGCATGCTGCCGCAGGTGCTGGACGCGAAGTTCTGGGGCGTGGTGCTGTTCGGTTCGTCGGTGGTGATCATCGCCCTGCTGCCCTGGCTCGACCACTCGCCGGCGCGCTCGATCCGCTACCGTCCGGACTGGCACAAGTACGTGTACATCCTGTTCGGCCTGTGCTTCGTGACCCTGGGCTACCTGGGCACCCAGCTGCCGACGCCGGCCTACACGATCATCTCGCAAGTGGCGACCCTGCTGTACTTTGCGTTCTTCCTGTTGATGCCGTGGTGGAGCACGATGGGCCGCTTCAAGCCGGTCCCGACTCGCCTGACCTTCACCCCACACTAAGCACGGACCAAAGGACAGACACATGAAATTTGCGAAGAAACTGATCGCGGTCCTGGCCCTGGTGCCGGGACTGGCATTCGCCGCGGAAGGCGGCTTCCCGCTCGAGCCGGCACCGGCGCGCAGCGACCTGGCCTCGCTGCAGAACGGCGCCAAGCTGTTCGTCAACCACTGCCTGAACTGCCACTCGGCCTCAAGCATGCGCTACAACCGCCTGCGCGATATCGGCCTGACCGAAGAGCAGATCAAGAACAACCTGTTGTTTTCACAAGACAAGGTTGGCGGCATGATGACGACGGCGATGCGCCCGGACGACGCCAAGGCCTGGTTCGGCGCCGTGCCGCCGGATCTGTCGGTGATGGCACGCGCGAAGGCCTCGCCTTCGGGCACCGGCGCGGACTACCTGTACACCTACCTGCGCACCTTCTACAAGGACGACGCCCGCCCGACCGGCTGGAACAACATGGTGGTGCCGAACGTGGCCATGCCGCACGTGATGTGGCAGGAACAAGGCGTGCGCCAGGCGAAGTTCCAGGACGTGCCTGACCCGCACGAAGCCGGCAAGACCCTGCACAAGTTCGTCGGTTTCGAAGCGGTACAACCGGGCACGATGACCCCGCAGGAATTCGACACTGCCACCGCCGACCTGGTTGCGTATCTGGTGTGGATGGCTGAGCCAGCGCAAGACACGCGCAAGAAGTTGGGCGTTATCGTGTTGTTGTTCATGACAGGATTTGCCTTCCTTGCTTGGCTTTTAAACAAATCCTACTGGAAAGAAGTGAAGTAAATTCGCTTTCATTGCCCGGTTGGCTATAATACGGGCAATCATTTTTCGGGGTGAACCGCACAGCGCTTCACCCCATTGTTTCTTGAGGAACTACAAACCATGATGGTTCTCTACTCCGGCACCACGTGCCCGTTCTCCCAACGCTGCCGCCTGGTCCTGTTCGAAAAGGGCATGGACTTCGAGGTGCGCGACGTCGACCTGTTCAACAAGCCGGAAGACATCTCGACCATGAACCCGTATGGCCAGGTGCCGATCCTGGTCGAGCGCGAACTGATCCTGTATGAGTCGAACATCATCAACGAATACATCGACGAGCGCTTCCCGCACCCGCAGCTGATGCCGGCCGACCCGCTGATGCGCGCCCGTGCCCGCCTGATGCTGTTCAACTTCGAGAAGGAACTGTTCGTCCACGTGCACACGCTGGAAAGCGAGCGCAACAAGACGAACGACAAGAGCCAGGAAAAGGCCCGTGCGGAAATCCGCGACCGCCTGACCACGCTGGCCCCGCTGTTCCTGAAGAACAAGTACATGCTGGGCGACGAGTTCTCGATGCTGGACGTCGCCATCGCCCCGCTGCTCTGGCGCCTGGACCACTACGGCATCGAGCTGTCGAAGACCGCGGCTCCGCTGATGAAGTACGCCGAGCGCATCTTCTCGCGTCCGGCCTACATCGAGGCGCTGACCCCTTCCGAGAAGGTGATGCGCCGCTGATGCTTGTTGCGGGCGCGTGTTGGCGCCCGCATCGCGTATCTCCCGATTCGCTACACGCTGGTTTTCGGACGCCTTCCGGGCGAATCCGCTAAACTGGCGTGTATAGGTTTGCTTTTTTTATCACGTCCATGTCCGAGATTTCCACCAAGCCCTACCTGCTGCGCGCCATCTACGAATGGTGCACGGACAGCGGCTACACGCCCTACCTCGCGGTCAAGGTCGACGCCGCCACGACGGTGCCGATGGAATACGTCCGCAAAGGCGAGATCATCCTGAACATCAGCTATGGCGCCACCTCGGGCCTGAAGATGGACAACGACGCGATCCACTTCCGCGCGCGCTTCAATGGCGTCTCGCGCGAGCTGTACATTCCGGTGCAGAACGTGCTGGCGATTTACGCGAACGAGAACGGCCAGGGCATGGCCTTCGAGGTGAACGTGACCGCGTCCGAGACGGCCCCTCCTTCTGCTGAAGAAGCGGCGGCGCCTTCCTTGTCGGCGGTGCCGGCAAAGGGAACGGAAGCGCCGGTCGAGACGACTGCCGCACCGGGCGGCGACGACGAGCCGCCCAAGAAGGGCGGACGCCCGACGTTGACGCGCATCAAATAGCGTATAATCGTTGTTCCAAGATTAAGCCGACTTAGCTCATCAGGTAGAGCAGTTGATTTGTAATCATCAGGTGGCGGGTTCGAGTCCTGCAGTCGGCACCATGATTCTCAAGCATTGAGCCCAGCCATTTGGCTGGGCTTTTTGTTTTCCGGCGCCAGGCAAACAACAGTCGCCCAAAACTGGACAATTCCGGGTCAAAAGTGCGGGCCTGCGCGACATGACAGGGCTATAATCGCTCAGTTCAACTCCTCCCGTCGACACCGATGAGCTCCCGCATCCAGCTTCGCAACAATGTCCGTGTTTCCGGTAATGGTTCAGCAACCATGGTGTTTGCACATGGATTCGGCTGCGACCAGACCATGTGGCGCTTCCTCGCGCCGGCCTACGAAAACCGCTTCCGCACCATCTCCTTCGACCTGGTCGGCAGCGGCGGCTCCGACCTGTCCGCCTACGACCGCGCCAAGTACGGCAGCCTGCAGGGCTACGCCGACGACCTGCTCGAGATCCTCGATGCCTTCGCCACCGGTCCGGTGGTGTTCGTCGGGCACTCGGTCAGCACCATGATCGGCCTGCTGGCCACCATCAAGGCGCCGGAGAAGTTCATGGCGCAAGTGATGGTGGGCCCCTCGCCGTGCTACATCAATGACGGCGACTACACCGGCGGCTTCAGCCACGAGGACATCGACGAGCTGCTGGAGACGATGGATGCGAATTACCTCGGCTGGTCGAGCAGCATGGCGCCGGCCATCATGGGCGCGCCCAACCAACCCAAGCTGCGCGATGAACTGACCAGCAGCTTCTGCCGCAACGATCCCGAGATCGCCAAGCACTTCGCCCGCGTGACCTTCACGTCCGACCACCGCGCCGACGTGCCGAAGTCGACCGTCCCGGCCCTGATCCTGCAGTGCAGCGACGACCTGGTCGCGCCGGTCGCCGTCGGCCAGTATTTGCACCGGCACCTGCCGTCCAGCACCCTGCACATCATCGAAAACGTCGGCCACTGCCCGCACATGAGCGCCCCCACCGCGAGCTCGAACGCCATCGACGAATTTCTCGCGCAAACCCTGCGCTGAATGCCGTGTCAGCAGACCCTCTTCCGGGCGAACTCCTGTTCGACCATGCGGCCTGCGCGCTCGTCGTCACCGCGGCCGACGGCCTCATTCTGCGCGCCAACGACACGGCATGCACCTGGCTCGGCTACACCCATGAGGAACTGGCTGGCGCCATGCGCATGCGCGACATGTTGCCGGTCGGTGCGCGCCTGTTCTATCACACGCACTGCCAGCCCATCCTCGAGGTGCAGGGCTCGGTGGCCGAGATCCAGGTCGACCTGCGCACCCGCTCCCAAGAGCGCATCCCGGTACTGATCAATATCGTACGGCAGCAGGAGGGGGGCCGGCTGGTCGATCACTGGGCCTTGTTCAAGGCGTCCGACCGTAAGGCTTACGAGCGCGAGCTGCTGGAGGCGCGCAAGACGGCCGAAGCCGCGCTGGCGGCGCGCAGCAGCGCCGAGGAAGAACTCAAGAAACTCAACGCCCAGCTGTCGGCCGCCGACCGGCGCAAGGACGAATTCCTGGCGACGCTGTCGCACGAGCTGCGCAATCCGCTGGCGCCCATGCGCAGTGCGCTCGACGTGCTCACGCTGAAGTTCGCCCGCAGCGCCGACGGCCGCCTGCTGCAGGCCTTCGACCGGCAGCTGCGCCACCTGACACGGCTGGTGGACGACCTGATGGAAGTCTCGCGTATCACGCAGGGGCGCATGCAGCTGCGCCGCAGCGCGGTCGAACTGTCCGCGCTGGTGACAGGCGCGGCCCAGGACCTGGCCACGACCATGGAAGCGGCAGGCCATACGCTGCGGCTGTCGATTGCGCCGCCGCCGGTCATCGTGGACGGCGACCCGACGCGCCTGTCCCAGGTCGTCCTGAACCTGCTCACCAATGCGGCCAAGTACACGCCCGAGGGCGGCCTGATCGAACTCCAGCTTTCCTGCGACGGCGGCATGGCCGAGATCCGGGTGAGCGACAACGGCATCGGTATCCCGGCCGACGCGCTGGCCAATATCTTCGACATGTTTTCGCAGCTCGAGCCCGCGCTGGAACGCTCCAGGGGCGGACTCGGCATCGGCCTGGCCCTGGTGCGCGGCATCGTCGAACTGCATGGCGGCAGCATCGCCGCAGACAGCGCCGGTCCCGGCAAGGGCAGCAGCTTCAGCGTGCGCCTGCCGCTGTCGGCGGCGGCCGTCCATCCGGTAGGGGCTGCTCCGTCCGGCGCGCTCGCAGCCAGGGTCCGGGTACTGGTGGTGGACGACAACGAGGATGCGGCCCAGATGCTGGCGATGGCGCTCGAATGCTCGGGCTGCGCAGTCCGCGTCGCCCATTGCGCTGCCGAGGCGCTAGACCTGCTTCCTGTCTTCGCGCCCGCTGCTGCCCTGCTGGACATCGGCTTGCCGGACATGAACAGCTACGAACTGGCCCGCCGCATGCGCCAGCAGCCTGCCGGCGCGCAGGCCATGCTCATCGCCACCACCGGATGGGGCCAGCAGAAAGACCGCGAACGCGCCTTCGAGGCCGGCTTCGACCACCATATCACCAAGCCGATCGACTTCGACCTGCTGCACCCCTTGCTGCATGGGCTCGCCCAGCGCAAGGGCTGAGCGATCGGCGGCCGCTCAGGCGACGCTGCCGCCGGCGTCGCGATAGGCGGACAGGAAGCGCTCGAAGCTGACGTGGCGTTGCGGCGGGTAGTGGTTGCGCTGCCCCGGTCCGGTGGGCAGCGCGGCCCAGATGCGCGCCGCCTCGGGCATGACGTCCGCGATATCGCCCTGTTTGATGGCATCGATAATGTCCAGGCTGCGCAGGATCTCGACCGCGATCAAGTCCTGCGTGCGCGGCGAGAAGTCCTTCAAGCCCAGCTTGCCACCGTGGTGACGCCAGGTCGGCCGCGTGATCTGGTACATGCCGGCAGCGGTGGACTTGCCGTCGATGCCCGCTCCAGGGTGGGTCGACATGTCGCTGAAGCGCCAGCGGTCGTTCGTCCTGCCGCGCAGCGCGCCATATTTGAAATCGTAGGCGCCGCCTTCTGCCGCGGCAATCGCCTTCAGGAAAGCGGCGACATTCGGGTGCGACAGATCGGCTTCGTTTGCCGCCTGGCGCTTCGTGAATTGGTCCATTTCTCCCTCCTCTGCAGGAGCAATGAAGCCATCTTAGAAAGCGGCACCCGAAGGCGCTTGCGCAAGCTCAGCCCAGCCAGCGTGTCGGTTGTCGGCATGGATCCGGGACAAACGGCTTGCGGCTGAGCAAAGTGAAGCCTGGTTCCTGAACCCCAAATTCAACTGGTTTTGCACACCAGCGCCGCCGCCCGCCGCAGCTTGGGATACACCACGGGCACGGTCAGCATGGTGCTGCCGATCGCCATCAGCAGCAGGGCGGTGAAGGTTTCGCTGGTAATGATGCCCTTGTCGAGCAGGATATTGGCGAAGATGATCATGATCAACGCCTTGGTCTGCAGGAGCCAGCCGATGATCGACGCTTCGCCATCGCCCCATTTCAGCACCCGTCCCGCGACGTGAGTACCGACCAGCTTGCCTGTTACCGAGGCGAACAGCAAGACGGCGGCGGCGATGAACACGGCCGAACCGCCTACCGCCCAGTTGGTACGCAGGCCGGTGCTGAGGAAGAACACCGGCATCAGGACCAGCAGCACGTTATGGCGCAGAAAATCGAGCCGTTCCTGGTCAAACCATTTGGCATCCATGACGGCCCCGGCCAGGAAGGCGCCGACCATGTAGTGCAGGCCGGCCCAGTCGGCGGAGAAGGCGCAGATGACCAGCCATACCAGCGCCACATACCAGCGGTCACGCTCTTCCAGGCGGCGCATCAGGCGGCGGAACAGCCAGGTCGCGGCGGCGAAGGCCAGCACGAAGCCGAGCTGGCGGCCGACGCGCTCCCAGTCCAGCAGGATCAGGGCCAGCACGCCCCAGATCGCGATGTCGTCCAGGCTGGCATAGCGCAGGATGCGCTGGCCGATCGGCTCGCGCAGGATCGCCAGTTTTTCCATCAGCAGGATCAGGATCGGCAACGCGGTCACGGCGCAGGCCATGCCTACTCCGAGCACGAACTGCCAGTCGCGCGCCGCGGGGCCGACCCAGCCGGCGTAGCCCAGCATGCCGAGCGCCGCCACGCTGCCGAACAGCAGCGGGGTGCCCAGTGCCAGCCCGGCCGTGATGGCGCTCTCGCGCCGGTGCTCCCATGCCTTCTTGAGATCGAGCTCGATCCCGGCCAGCATCACGAAGATCATCACGGCCCACCAGGCCACGCCGTTCAGACTCGCAATGACTTGCGGGTTGAACACGAAGTCATAGTATTCCGGATAAGCGCGGCCAAGGACGCCCGGCCCCAGCAGTACACCGGCGATGATCTGCACCACGACCAGCGGCGCGTAGTAATCGGTGTTCCCCAGCCGCCAGATCAGGTAAGGCAGGCTGAAGATGATCAGCATTGCGATCAGGAAAATCTCGGTGGTGCCCATGGCATGCATGGCGTCTCCTCATGTGTTCTCGTTGTTGCGGGTTACGCAACGGCAACTGGAAACCATACCATGTGTGTCCAGCTGAGTAAATCATGCTGGCGCCAGCATTCGGCCGGTCGGACCGCCCAGCATGTGCTCGGAAGCGGCAACTGTGCCAGAATCCCATCAGCAATATTGTTTGACCCTGATTTCACCCGGTGCTATAGTCGGGCAAAGCCGATGGTAACGTTTCCAACTTACCCACAATAACGGCATACACGGAGACACGATGTTCACACCACGCACCCTGGCGACAGCCTGCGCATGCGCATGGTTCGGCCTCGCCATGACGCCTGCCGCCCCGGCGCATGCCGCGTCGGCGGCTGCCGCGCCCAGGGCCGAAGTCATCCACTGGTGGACCTCGGGCGGCGAATCGGCCGCGGTCAAGCAGGTCGCCCAGGCTTACCGCGATGCCGGCGGCGTGTGGATCGACACCGCGATCGCCGGCGGCGACCAGTCGCGCGCCGTGACCATCAACCGCATCGTCGGCGGCAATCCGCCCACCGCGGCACAGTTCAACACCTCCAAGCAGTTCCTCGACGTGATCGAAGCGGGGATGCTCAATAACGTCGACGGCCTCGCGCGCGCCCAGAACTGGGACCGGCTGCTGCCCCCCCCCGATCATCGACGTGATCAAGGTGCAGGGTCACTACTACGCGGTGCCGCTGAACATCCACATGCAGACCTGGTTCTGGTATTCGAAGGCCGCCTTCCAGAAGGCCGGCATCGCAAAAGAGCCGGGCAGCATGCCTGAATTCTTCGCCGCGCTCGACAAGCTCAAGGCCGCCGGCCTCATCCCCCTGGCCCACGGCGGCCAGTCGTGGCAGGAGACCGTGCTGTTCTCGGCGATCCTGGCCAACATGGGCGGCAAGGAGCTGTACCTCAAGGCCATGCGCGACCGCGACCAGGCCACCCTGCTCTCGCCGCAGTTCCGCGATGTGCTGCCGGCCTTCAAGCGCCTGAAATCCTATGTCGATGCCGGCGCGCCGGGGCGCAACTGGAACGACGCCACCGCCCTGGTCATCAGTGGCAAGGCGGGCTTCCAGGTGATGGGGGACTGGGCCAAGGGCGAGTTCACCAACGCAAAGCAGGTCGCGGGCCGGCACTACGGCTGCATGGCCGGCTTCAGCGCGGCCACGCCCTACCTGATCCAGGGCGACGTGTTCGTTTTCCCGCGCACCGACCAGGGCCAGGCCGTCAAGGCGCAGCAGCTGCTCGCCAATGTGGTGTCGCAACCGGGCCTGCAGGTGGCGTTCAGCAAGCTGAAAGGCTCGATTCCCGTGCGCCATGACGTCGATGCGGCGCAACTCGACCTGTGCGCGCAGAAGGGCATCGAGATCATGAAGGACCGCGCGCGCCAGGCCGGCGTCACCGAGGTCTACCTGACGCCGGACCAGAACGGCGCCATGCAGGACGTCCTGACCGCCTACTGGAACACCGGCATGCCGGTCGAACGCGCCCAGAAGAGCATCGCCAACGCCCTCAAATACTGACCGCCATGCCGACCCTGCGCGCCCATCGATTCAGTCCCCACGTTGCGCTCTTGCCGATGGCCCTGACGGTGCTGGTCGCCTACATCGGCGCGGCGCTGTGGACCCTGCGCACCTCGTTCACCGCTTCGCGCACCTTTCCGTCGGATACCTATATCGGCGCCGCGCAATACCTGCGCCTGTTCGACAACGAGCGCTGGCTGATCTCGCTGAACAACCTGGCCGTGTACGGCGCGCTGTTCATCGTCGCCTGCATGGTGCTCGGCTTCCTGCTGGCCGCCTTCATCGACCAGAACGTCAGCGGCGAAGGCTTCCTGCGTACGGTCTTCCTGTACCCGTATGCGATGTCCTTCGTCGCCACCGGCCTGGTGTGGCAGTGGATGCTGGCGCCTGGCGCCGGCTTGGGCCTCGACTGGATCGTCGACCAGGAGATGGTCATCTACACCATCGTCATCGCCGCCGTCTGGCAGGCCTCGGGCCTGGTGATGGCGCTGATGCTGGCCGGGCTGCGCGGCGTCGATCCGGAAATCTACAAGGCGGCGCGCCTGGACGGCATCCCGGCCTGGCGGGTTTACCTAGAGATCGTGCTGCCGATGCTGGGGCCCACCATCGCCACCGTGTTCCTGCTGCTGTGCACCGCCGTCGTGAAGCTGTACGACGCGGTGGTCGCCATGACCGGCGGCGGACCGGGCACGGCCAGCGAGGTGCCGGCCAAGTTCATCATGGACCATTTGTTCCTGCGCTCGAACATCGGCCTGGCCTCGGCCGGCGCCGTCACCCTCCTGATCCCGGTGCTGGCCCTGCTGGCGCCGTATGCCTATGCACGCAGCCGGAGGCAACGCGCATGAGCCATACCGTCCTGCAGCCAGCGGTCCCCGTGCTGCCACGCGAATCGATGAAGACGGCGGCGCGCCGCAGGCGCCTGTCGCCGGCGCGCATCGGCGTCTACGCCTTCCTGTTCAGCGCCGCGCTGTACTTCCTGCTGCCGCTGTACGTCATGATCATCACCTCCTTCAAGTCGATGGACGAGATTCGCAATGGCAACGTGTTCGCCCTGCCCCTCCTGGTGACCGTCGAGCCCTGGCGTAATGCCTGGAGCCAGGTCAGCGGCGGCTTCTGGAATTCGGTGGCGATCGCGGTGCCGAGCACCGTGATCCCGATCCTGCTGGGCGCCATCAACGGCTACGCGCTGTCGTTCTGGCGCCCGCGCGGCGCGAATGTGCTGTTCGGCGTGCTGCTGGCCGGCGCCTTCATTCCGGTGCAGGTGATGATCTACCCGCTGGTGTGGATGATGGCGCGCGCCGGCGTGTTCGGTTCGCTGCCGGCCATCGTGCTGGTGCACGTCATCTTCGGCATGCCGATCATGACCCTGCTGTTCCGGAATTACTATGCCTCGGTGCCGCACGAGCTTTTCCAGGCCGCGCGCATCGACGGCGGCGGCTTCTGGCGTATCTTCCTGCAGGTGATGCTGCCGATGTCGCTGCCCATCGTGGTGGTCGCCGCCATCATGCAGGTCACCGGCGTGTGGAACGACTACATCCTCGGCCTGGTGTTCGCGGGCCGCGACAATGCGCCGATGACGGTGCAGCTGAATAACGTGATCAATACCACCACTGGCACCCGCCTGTACAACGTCAACATGGCCGCGACCATCCTGACGGCAAGCGTGCCGCTGGCGATCTATTTCATCTCGGGCCGCTGGTTCGTGCGCGGCATCGCCGCCGGCGCGGTGAAAGGCTAAAGGCTAACAAGCATGTCGAACGTCCACCTCCGCAAGCTGTGCATCACCCGCGGCAGCAACCAGGTCATCCGCGACCTCGACCTGCAGGTCGAGCCGGGCGAGTTCCTGGTCCTGCTCGGCCCTTCGGGCTGCGGCAAGTCCACGCTGTTGCACAGCATCGCCGGCCTGATCGACCTGGCCGAGGGCGCGATCGAGATCGGCGGGGTCGATATGAGCCATGCCGACCCGAGCGAGCGCGGGATCGGCATGGTGTTCCAGTCCTATGCGCTGTACCCGACCATGACGGTCGAGAAGAACATGTCCTTCGGCCTGCGTATTTCCGGCGCTCCCAAGGCGGAAATCGAACGCCGGGTGCGCAAGACGGCCGAGATGCTGCAACTGGAGTCGCTGCTGGACCGTAAACCGGCCCAGCTCTCCGGCGGCCAGCGCCAGCGCGTGGCGATCGGCCGCGCCCTGGTGCGCGAAGCCGGCGTCTACCTGTTCGACGAGCCGCTCTCGAACCTGGACGCCAAGCTGCGCGCCGAGCTGCGCCGCGAACTCAAGCTGCTGCACGCGGCGCTCGGCTCGACCATGATCTACGTGACCCACGACCAGGCCGAGGCGATGACCCTGGCCACCCGCATCGTCGTGATGGAAGGCGGCCGCATCCAGCAGATCGGCACGCCAAGCGAGGTCTACGAGCGTCCGGCCAACCGCTTCGTGGCGGGTTTTCTCGGCGCGCCGTCGATGAACTTCGTCGACGGCCGGCTCGAGGAAGAAGTGGACGGGGTGGACAAGACCAGGCGCCGCTTCACTGCGGGCATGCTGGCCCTGAACCTGGCGCCGGACTGCGTGGCCGCGCCTGGCACGGTGACGCTGGCGGTGCGGCCGGAAGACATCCACCTGGTGCCGGACGGCTCCCTCCAGGCCAGCGTGACGCTGGTGGAACCGATGGGCAACCACCAGGTCGTCTGGCTGGACTGCGGCGGCCGCCAGCTTTCCAGCATCGTGCACGATCCGCGGCCGCTGGCAAGCGGGCAGACGGTGCGCTTCGACGTCGACGCGGCGCGGGTCTCGCTGTTCGACCCAAGCAGCGGCCGGCGCCTTTAAGACAGGTGCCAGTGTCACATGAATGCAGTATGCTTCAGTGTTTTTCGTATAACCAGACAACAGGATAGGGATCCTCAGTGGCAACCATCAAGGACGTAGCGCGTCTCGCCGGCGTCGGGCTCGGCACCGCCTCGCGCGTGGTCAGCGGCAAGGGCTCGGTGTCGCCGGCCACGCTGGAACGCGTGCGCAAGGCGATCGACGAGCTGGGCTTTCGCCCCTCGCACGCGGCGCGCGCCCTGCTGTCCGGCACCAGCCGCATGGTGGGCGTCTACATCCCGGTCCTGAGCGGCACCTTCTACACCCCGATCCTGCAGATCATCGACACCGAGCTGCGCGCCGCCGGCCTGCACATGGTGGTGGCCTTCGGCGTCGGCCTGGGCGACGCGCGGCGCCAGGCCATCGAGGGCATCGAGTTCCTGATCGAACGCGGCTGCGACGGCATCGTCATGATGACCGGCGCCCTCAGCGACGAGGACCTCGCTGCCCTGGGCGGCAAGCAGAAGCAGATCGTCGCACTGAACCACGAATTCAAGCAGATCCCCGAGCAGTGCTTCACGGTCGACCACGCGCTGGGCGGGCGCCTGGCCGCGCGCACCCTGCTCGACTACAAGCACCGCGACATCGCCGTGATTGCCGGCCCGGCGGCGCTGGCCGACAACGTGGCCCGCATCGACGGCTTCATGCGCGAGCTGCAAGCCCAGGGCATCGACACCAAGAAGGTCTGGATGATGGAAAGCGACTTCTCGCCCCAGGGCGGCTGGTCGGCGGCCAAGGCGCTGGTCGATTCCGGCACCAGGTGCACCGCCCTGTTCTGCGCCAACGACGAGATGGCGGTGGGCGCGCTGGCCTACTTCCAGGAAGCCGGCATCAGCGTGCCGCGCGACCTGTCGGTGATCGGCTACGACGACACCCCGAGCGCCGCGTTCTCGGCCCCGCGCCTGACCTCCGTGCACATGCCCTGGCGCGAGATGACGCTCAACGGCCTGAACGCCCTGCTCAACCGCTGCTACGACCTGCAGCGCCCGGTGGCCCGCACTTTCCCGGTGAGCGTGACGCTGCGCGCCTCGCTGGCCAAGGGCCCGAGCGAGAGCTCGGGCGGCGACAGCCCCGCCGGCCGCACGCGCGGCAGAAAAAAATAAGAGGGCCGCCCGCCGGCCTTTTTTTTAGATTGCAATTGGAAAGCTTTCCAAATATCCTAGCGTAACAAGCTCAAACAGACCAGACCATGACGACAACAGCATCCCGTCCCGAGCCGAGCGCCCCATCGCGCGGCGATTTCGCCCCCGACTTCTTGTGGGGCTGCGCCACCTCCTCGTACCAGATCGAAGGCGCCGGCCGGGAAGACGGCCGGGTCGAATCGATCTGGGACCGCTTCGCCGCCACGCCGGGGAACATCAAGGACGGCTCCAACGGATCGGTCGCCTGCGACCACTACCACCGTTGGCCGGAAGACTTCGACATCGGCCGCGACATGGGACTGAACGCCTACCGCTTCTCGATCGCCTGGCCGCGCATCTTTTCCGAAGTGGGCGGCAAGCCGAACGAGAAAGGCCTGGATTTTTATTCGCGCCTGGTGGACGGCATGCTAGAACGCGGCCTGCAGCCCTGGGCCACGCTCTACCACTGGGACCTGCCGCAGTACCTGCAGGACCGCGGCGGCTGGAACAACCGCGCCACCGTCGACGCCTACCTGGCGTTCGTCGATGCGGTGACGCGCCGCCTGGGCGACCGCGTGCAGCACTGGATCACCCACAACGAACCCTGGTGCACGGCCATCATCGGCAACTACGAAGGCTGGCACGCGCCGGGCAATACCGACTTCAAGACCGCGCTGCAGGTGGCGCACCACGTGCTGCTCTCGCACGGCAAGGCGGTGCCGCTGATCCGCGCGAACGTCGCACATGCCAGGACCGGACTCGCCCTGAGCCTGCATCCGGTGCGCCCCGCTTCCAGCCAGCTCGAGGACATCGCCGCCACCGAACGCCACGACGGCCTGCGCTACCGCTGGTTCCTCGATCCGCTCTACGGCCGCGGCTACCCGCAGGCGATCCTGGAGACGATCGGCGACGCCGCCCCCGTCGTGCTGCCGGGCGACCTCGAGGCCATCGCGGTGCCAACCGACTTCCTCGGCGTGAACTACTACTTCCCCGAGACCATCGAGCATGCCCCCGGCCATGGGCCGCTGTCGGCGCGCGTGCTGCCGCCCGCGCCCGGCGTGGAGACCACCTACATGGGCTGGGAAGTGGCGCCGCAGGGCCTGGCCGAACTCCTGCTGCGCATCGAGAACGACTACCGTCCGGGCCCGATGTACGTCACCGAAAACGGTTCCTGCTATGCCGACGAAGTGGGCGCGGACGGCGAGATCGACGACGTCGAGCGCCGCCACTACCTGATGCGCCACCTGGCCGCCCTGAACGCGGCCATCAAGGATGGCGTGCCGGTCAAGGGCTACTTCGCCTGGAGCCTGCTCGACAACTTCGAATGGGCCGAAGGCTACCTGAAGCGCTTCGGCCTCACCTACATCGATTACGCAAGCCAGCAGCGCCGCCTGAAGGGCAGCGGCAAGTGGTACCGTTCCTTCCTGCGCGGCGAATAAGACGAACACACAACAAGACAGCGAGACGACCCCATGACACCCATGCTTCGCAACCCCGTGCTGGCGCTGGCCATCGCGCTGGCCCTCCCTGCCGCGGCAGCCCCCTTGAACGACTGGCCGACGGTGCGCAGCGCCATCGCCAGGGACGCGGCGCTGGAACAGCGCGTCCGCGACATCGTGAGCAAGATGACGCTGGCGCAGAAGGTCGGCCAGATGACCCAGCCCGAGATCAAGAGCGCCACGCCGGAAGACGTGAAGCGCTACTACCTCGGCTCGGTGCTCAACGGCGGCGGCAGCTGGCCGAACGGGAACAAGCATGCCAAGGCGGCCGAATGGCTGGCGCTGGCGCAGCGCTACCACGAGGCCTCGATGGCCACCGACATGGCGGTCAAGGTGCCGGTCGTGTGGGGCACGGACGCCGTCCACGGCCACAACAACGTGTTCGGCGCCACGCTGTTCCCGCACAACATCGGCCTGGGGGCGGCGCGCAACCCGAAGCTGATGGAAGAAATCGGCGCGGCCACCGCGAAAGCCACGCGCGCCAGCGGCATCGCCTGGGTCTTCGGCCCCACCCTGGCGGTGGTGCGCGACGACCGCTGGGGACGCACCTACGAAAGCTATTCCGAGCATCCTGAGATCGTGAAAAGCTATGCCGGCGCCTACGTGCGCGGCATGCAGGGCATGCTGAAGGACGACGCCAACACCATCGCCACCGCCAAGCATTTCATCGGCGACGGCGGCACCGAGTTCGGCAAGGACCGCGGCGTCAACAAGTCCACCAAATCCCAGATGATCAACATCCACGGCGCCGGCTACTATCCGGCCCTGGAGGCGGGGGTGCAGACCGTCATGTCCTCGTTCAATTCCTGGAACGATGTGGCGAGCGGGACCAACTACGGCAAGATGCACGGCAGCCGCACCATGCTCACCGACGTGCTCAAGAAAAAGATGGGCTTCGACGGCTTCGTCGTCACCGACTGGAACGGCCACGGCGAAGTGCCGGGCTGCCGCAACGACAGCTGCGCCGCGGCCATCAATGCCGGCAACGACATGATCATGGTGCCGGACGACTGGAAGGCCTTCATTGCCAACACGATCAGGCAGGTGGAAAGCGGCGAGATCCCGATGGCGCGCATCGACGATGCGGTGAGCCGCATTATCCGCGTCAAGCTGCGCGCCGGCCTGTTCGACAAGAGCCCGGCGCAGAACGCCTATGCCGGCAAGGACGATGTCATGCAGCCGCGCGAACTGGCGCGCCGCGCGGTGCGCGAGTCGCTGGTGCTGCTCAAGAACGATCAGCCGGTGCTGCCGATCGCACGCGGCAAGAAAATCCTCGTGGTCGGCAAGAGCGCGGACGACATGTCGAACCAGAGCGGCGGCTGGTCGATCACCTGGCAGGGCACCGCCAACACTAATGCCGACTTCCCGAACGGCGACACGGTGCTGGCCGGCATCCGTGAAGCGGCGGGCAAGGACAATGTCACGTTCAGCGTGGACGGCAAGGGTATCGACGTCTCGACATTCGACGTGGTGGTGGCCGTGATCGGCGAGCGTCCGTATGCGGAAGGCGACGGCGACATCGGCCCCAGCGGCACCCTGCGGCATTCCAGCCGCTATCCGGAAGACCTGGCGGTGCTGCAGGCCGTCAGTGGCAAGGGCAAGCCGGTGGTGACCGTGTTCGTCTCGGGCCGCCCGCTCTACGTCAACGACCTGCTCAACCTGTCGGACGTGTTCGTGGCCGCCTGGCTGCCGGGCACCGAGGGCAAGGGCGTGGCTGACCTGCTGGTATCCAGCGGAAAACGCTACGACTTCAGCGGCAAACTGCCCTTCTCGTGGCCGAAGTCGGCCTGCCAGACCGACTTGAACGTGGGCGACAAGCACTATGCGCCGCTGTTCGCCTATGGCTACGGCCTCAAGGCGGCGACGCGCTCGAAAGTCGGCAAGCTGGATACCACCTATCCACAAGGCGGCTGCGGCGTCAGCAACAGCTTCCCCGTGTTCAGCCAGGCCGACCGCGCCAGCTTCCCGCTGACGATCCGCAGCGGCGGGCAAACCCTGGCGCTGGGCGCCGACCTGAACGCGAGCTTCAGCCTGCCGGGCGTGAACGTGCAGACCTCGCAGGTGAATACCCAGCAGGACGCCAAGCTGGTGACCTGGACCGGCCCCGCCAGCGTCGAGGCGCGCGGCGCCCGCCCCATGGTGCTGCCGGCCGCAGCCGCTGCGAATGCGGCGCTGCGCTTCGACACCATCGTATCGAAGGCGCCAAGCGGCAGGATCACGATGCGCATGGGTAGCGGCAGCCTCGACACCACCGCCCTGTTCAAGCGCCTGGCCGGCAAGGGCAAGCAGACCGTCGCCATTCCGCTGGCCTGCTTCCAGGCCAAGGGCACCGACCTGGCCAAGGTGGATACGCCCTTCAGCATCACCAGCGACGCCGCGTTTGCCGCCGCCTTTACCAACATCGAGATCGCCGGGGGCGCAGCGAGCGAGGCCGATGCCGTCCGCTGTGGGGAGCTGCAATGAAGCTGCTGGCCGACATCGGCGGCACCAACGCCCGCTTCGCACTGGAGTCGGACGCGGGTGTGATTGATGTCGAAGTGCTGGCCTGCGCCGATTATCCGACCCTGGACGAGGCCATGCGGGCCTACCTCGGCCAGGCGGCCGGCCGCGGGCTGGCGGTGGAGCGCGTGCGCCACGCGGCGCTGGCGATCGCCAACCCGGTCGAGGAAGACCGGGTCAGCATGACCAACCACCACTGGAGCTTCTCGATCGAGGAGCTGCGCCGCCGGCAAGGCCTGGAAACCCTGCTGGTGGTGAACGACTTCGCCGCGCTGGCGATGTCGCTGCCGCACCTGGCGGCCGAGGGGCGCGAGCGCATCGGCGGCGGCATCGAACTACAGAACCGGCCGATCGGCCTGATCGGCCCCGGCACGGGCCTCGGCGTATCGGGCGTGATCCCAGCGGGCGAGCGCTGGATCGCCCTGGCCGGCGAAGGCGGCCACGTGAGCTTCGCGCCGTCGACGAAGGAGGAAGTGGCGATCCTGGAAGCGCTGTGGGCGGAATACGGCCACGTGTCGGCCGAGCGCCTGCTGTCGGGCATGGGGCTGGAGCTGATCCACCGGGTCTCGAGCGGCCGGCGCCTTGACGCCGCGGGCATCACCAGGGCCGCGATCGACGGCAGTTGCGCCGACTGCGTCAAGACGGTCGGGATCTTCTGCGCGGTGCTGGGGAGCGTGGCGGGCAACGTCGCGCTGACCCTGGGCGCGACCGGCGGCATGTATATTGGTGGCGGCATCGTGCCAAGGCTTGGTAAACTGTTCACCGAATCGGCTTTCCGCGCACGCTTCGAGGACAAGGGACGTCTCGGTCCTTACCTCGCCCGCATCCCGACCTACCTGATTACCGAGCAGTACCCGGCGCTGCGCGGCGTATCCGCGATGCTGTCGGACCATATCGCGACCCTGCAATAAACGGAGACCCCATGCAGAACACCGTCCAGAACCAGCCGCCGGCGGCGGCGCAGGCGCTCGAGTCCGAGCATAACCCGCACACCGGCGCGCTCGTCATCGTCACCATCCTGTTCTTCATGTGGGGCCTGCTCACGTCGCTCAACGACGTCCTGATCCCGCACCTGAAGTCGATCTATACCCTGACCTACCTGCAGGCGATGCTGGTGCAGTTCTGCTTCTTCGGCGCCTACTTCATCGTGTCGTTGCCGGCCGGGGCATTGATCCGCAAGATCGGCTACCAGAACGGCGCCGTCACCGGCCTGACGATCGCGGCCGCCGGCTGCGCCCTGTTCTACCCGGCCTCGAAGGGCGGCTACGGCCTGTTCCTGTTCGCCTTCTTCGTGCTGGCGAGCGGCATCACGATCCTGCAGGTGGCGGCCAATCCTTTCGTGACCGTGCTCGGACCGGCGCGCACCGCGTCCAGCCGCCTCACGCTCACCCAGGCCTTCAACTCGCTCGGCACCACGGTCGCGCCAGCACTGGGCGGCATCCTGATCCTGTCCACGGTCGCGCTGAGCGCCGAGCAGCTGGCGGCGCTCCCGGCCGCCGAGCAGGCCGCGCACAAGGCCGCCGAGGCGGCCGCGGTGCAGGGCCCGTACCTGGGCCTGGCCGCGGCGCTGGCGCTGCTGGCGGTGCTGTTCGCACTGGCCAGGCTGCCCAGGATCAGCCATGCGGACGACGGCAAGCCGGCCGTCGACGGCAAGGGCGGCGCCATGGCCTACCGCCACCTGGTGCTGGGCGCGGTCGCGATCTTCCTGTACGTGGGCGCGGAAGTCAGCATCGGCAGCTTCCTGATCAACTTCCTCGGCGAGGTCAACATCGCGGGCCTGAGCCACGCGGATGCGGCGCAATACGTCAGCCTGTACTGGGGCGGCGCGCTGGTGGGCCGCTTCATCGGCTTCGCCGTGATGCGCTACGTTAGCCCGGGCAAGACCCTGGCCGTGAATGCCCTCGGTTCGATCCTCCTGGTGCTGGCGGCGACCTTCGGCGAAGGCCAGCTGGCCATGTGGGCGATCATCGCGGTCGGCCTGTTCAATTCGATCATGTTCCCGACCATCTTCAGCCTCGCGCTGCACGGCCTGGGCAAGTTCACCGGCCAGGGTTCGGGCATCCTGTGCATGGCCATCGTCGGCGGCGCCGTCGTGCCCTTCGTGCAGGGCATGTTCGCCGACACCATCGGCCTGCAGCCGTCCTTCCTGGTGCCGGCCACGTGCTACCTGTTCATCCTGTACTTCGGCCTGAAGTACGCGAACCTGCACAAGCAGCCGGTGGCGGCAGCCTGAGCGCCGGCCCTCCCCTAGCCATGCCCGCTCGATGAGCGGGCATTTTTTTCGTCGTCGCGCAGCGCTTCCATCAGGGCGATGAAGCGCTGCCCCGCCAGGCCCGGCGGGCGCTGGTTGTTCCAGATGATGTCCACGAAAAAGCGCAGCACATTGGTGAAGTTCGCGGTCGGGATCTCGACCAGATCGCCGTGCTCCAGGAGCTCGCGCACCAGGCCGGAGGGCAGCCATGCCCAGCCGAGCCCCGCCTTCACCAGCGCCAGCGCCGCGGCCGGGTTATCGGTGCGCCACTGCAGGCGCGCGATGGCGATGCGCTTGTCGACGTACTCGGTATCGCGCCCCGCGATCAAGACCTGGCGCTCGGCCAGCAGGTCTTCGTCGCGGATCGCTTCCCGGCCCATGCGTTCGCACAGGGGATGGCCGGGTGCGACCACGGCCACCAGCCTTTCCTCGGCCACCTCTTCGAACGCCTCGTCCGTTTGGCGCCCATAGCGCTCGTAGACCAGCGCAAGGTCGGCGCGCCCGCTCTGCAGCATGGCCAGCGCGTCGGCCTGGGGCGCGGTGAGCACTTCGACCTTCAGCAGGGGGTAATCCAGGGCCAGCCGGCGCAGCGCTTCGCTCCAGGGCGCAGCCGCCAGCAGTTCCGGCACCAGGGCGATCGTCAGCGAGGTTTCCAGCCCCCGGTTCAGCTCGAGCGCGTGGCCGTTCAGGCGCTGCAGCTGTTCCACCAGCAGGCGCGCCTGCGGCAGCAGCACGGCGGCATGCGCGGTGGGACGCGGCTCGCGGCCCTGGCGGTCGAACAGCTGCAAATCGAGTTCGGCCTCCAGGTTGGCGATCGCCATGCTGACGGCGGAGGGCACCCGCCCCAGGGCACGGGCGGCGGCTGAGAAGGAACCGTGGTCCACCGCCGCCAGGAAGACACGCAGGTTGTCGAGATCGAAAGCCATCTTTCAATTTTACTGATAGCTACTGACTTTTTCCATCTAGTTTTGAGATATACACTGCGCCTGGTCCCGTTAACTTACTGCGAAGGCAACAATCATGGTGTGGGCGATACTCGTCGTCGCGGGCCTGTTCGAGATTGGCTGGGCGATCGGCCTGAAGTACACGGAAGGCTTTAGCCGCCTGTGGCCGTCAGTCGGCACGCTGCTGGCGATGGCGGTCAGCTTCGGCCTGCTGTCGCACGCGCTGAAGACCCTGCCGGTCGGCACCGCCTATGCGGTATGGACCGGGATCGGTGCGATCGGCACCGCGATCATCGGCATCGTGCTGCTGGGCGAATCGGCCTCGCCGGCACGGCTGCTGTGCATCGCAATGATTGGCGCCGGCATCGTCGGCCTGAAGATGGTTTCACACTGAATGAGCGATCATGGATATTTCTGAATACTTGCCCGTCCTGCTTTTCATGCTCATCGGCATTGCCGTGGGCGTCGTGCCGCAATTGCTGGGCCGCACGCTCGGGCCGCACCGGCCAGACGCGCAAAAGCTGTCGGCCTACGAATGCGGCTTCGAAGCCTTCAGCGACGCACGGATGAAGTTCGACGTGCGCTACTACCTGGTCGCGATCCTGTTCATCCTGTTCGATCTGGAAGTGGTGTTCCTGTTCCCCTGGGCCGCGGCCCTGATGGAACTCGAGAGCGTCGGATTCTGGGCTGTGATGGTCTTCCTGGGCCTGCTGACGGTGGGCTTTGCCTACGAATGGAAGAAAGGAGCGATGGAATGGGACTGAGGAGGTGCACGACATGAGCGCCATGCTGGTCTCGAATGGCCTGATCGGCATGTGCCTTGCCTGGGTTGCATGGCGCGAGTTCAGGTCGCGCAACCGGCGCGATGCCGGCATCCTCGGGAGCGCGGCCTGCATCGCCCTGGCAGTCAGCGCGGGCACCTGGCTGCACGTGCTGGAGCACGGCTGGTAGCCCTTCCGTCCTACTTTGGCGTCGCGCAGTAACGCTCCACGTAGGACTGGTGCGAGGGCAGGCCGGCCACGGTGCGGTCGATCTGCCCCTTGATCGCACCGAGGAAGTGCGACAGCTCCTCGTCGCCCATCAGGTCGGCCGACTGGTGGTGCCGGTAAGGCATGATGCCCTGCCCCAGCATCACCTGGGTCCACGAGTTCTCGGCGAACAGCTCGTTCGCGACGCGGAACACGCGCCCGGTCTCGCGGAACAGGTCGATGCGGTGCTGGAGCGAGGCCGGCACTTCCATGTTGCGCGCGTCCTCCCAGTAAGGTGCATCGATCCGGTTGTTGACCTTGTAGTGCAGGATGATGAAGTCGCGGATCTTCTCCACTTCTTCCCAGGCCTGGCGGTTGAACTCGTCGACGTCGCTCTGGACGATGCCGCTGGTCGGGAACATCTGCATTAGGCGGATGATGCTGCGCTGGATCAGGTGGATGCTGGTCGACTCGATCGGCTCGAGGAAGCCGCTCGACAGGCCGACCGCGACCACGTTGTTCTTCCAGACCTGGCGCCGCTGGCCCGGCGTGAACCGAATCACGCGCGGCTTCATCAGGGCCTCGCCTTCGACATTCCCCAGCAGCGCTTGAATCGCCGCGCCCTCTTCCACGTAGCGGCTCGAGAACACGATGCCGTTGCCGACGCGGTGCTGCAGCGGAATGCGCCATTGCCAGCCGAAGGGATGGGCGATCGAGCGCGTGAGCGGGACCGCATCGCCCACCGAGCTGGTCTGCAGCGCGGCCGCGCTGTCGTTGAACAGCCATTGCGACCAGTTTTCATACCCGACGCCGAGCGCCTGCCCGATCAGCAGCGCGCGAAAACCGGTGCAGTCGATGAACAGGTCGCCCTCGATGTCCGCGCCCGAATCGAGCGCGATCGAACGCACCTGTCCGCTCAATGCGCTGGTGCTCACGTCGACGATCTTGCCTTCGATGCGCTGCACGCCGAAGCGCTCGCTGAACCTGCGCAGGTAGCGCGCATAGGCGCTCGCATCGAGGTGGTAGGCGTAGTTCATGCCGAAGTTCCTGCCATTCTGCGGCAGATGGGCGAACTTGTTCTCCTGCGCGGCGCGCAGCTCCAGGCAGTAGTCGCCGTAGTCGCCGGCCAGCCCGCGCTCGCGGCCCTTGTGCCAGAAGTGCTGGAAGCCGGCGGTCCAGTGGTCGGTGCCGGTCAGGCCGAACGAGTGGATATAGTCCTCGTTCACGTTGCGCCAGTTCTCGAAGCTGATCCCGAGCTTGAAGGTGGCCTTGGTCTCGGCCATGAACTCCTGCTCGTTGATCTCGAGGAGATTGTGGAAGTTCAGCAGGGTCGGGATGGTCGCCTCGCCCACGCCCACGGTGCCGATCTCGTCGGACTCGACCAGCTTGATGTCGAGGCGCTTGCCCAGCACCTTCGAGATGCAGGCGGCCGCCATCCAGCCGGCGGTGCCGCCGCCCGCGATGACGACGCGCCGCACCGGCTTGCCGATGCCGTTCAGTCCTTGTTCCATGTCTCCCTCCTCAGCGATTCATTCTTTTCAGTAGTTGGGCGCGGATGCTGCGCACGCTGTCGGCATCCATCGGACCCAGGGCGCGGCGCGCATGCGGCGGGATGTGGGCCACGGTCTCGTCGTCCGCCTCGAACACGTAATGGCGGAACAGCACGGCCCAGGCCTTGCGCTGTGCCAAAGGCAGGTCGCGCACGCTCATCAAGGCGTGCATCATCGCGTTCATCGGCGTGTCCATGTAGTCGGGGGACTGGCGCCACCAGTAATTCACCAGCACGTTGAAGTCTTCCAGCGCCTGGATGTGGTGCCACCACATGCTGGGGATGAACAGCGCGTCGCCCGGGTCCAGTTCGACCGCCAGCGCATGTTCCATCGCGGTGGCGAAGCGCGGGAAGCGCGCCAGGTCGGGCTTGACGAAGTCGACCAGGCTGATGGCCTGGCCGGCCGGCGTCAGGTCGAGCGGGCCGATGTACAGGTTCTCGACCTGGCTGGGCGGGAACAGGGTGAAGCGGCGCCGTCCGGCCACCACGCAGGCCAGGTTGTCCGGCAGGTCGTAGTGGGCGGCGATGCGGGTGCGGTTGCCGATCCAGATCGAACCGAGCGCATCGCGTCCGCCCAGGTCGATGCGGTTCTCGTCGTGGAAACCGGGCAGGCAGGTGTCGATGGTGGTCGAGCCGACGTAGATCGCCGGCGGGTTGGCGGCGCCGCGGTAGCGTTCCAGCTCGGCCAGCACCTTGTCCAGGCGCACACGCACCGGGGCGAAGTTGAAGCCGTCCATCGCCTCGTTGTAGAAGAAGCGGCCATCGATCTCGGGCGGGCCGAGCATCGCGTTGACGGTGGCGTCTTGATAGAAGCGGCGCAGGTAGGCGTCGGCCTCGAGCGCCGAGCGGCGCGCGGCCTGGACCATGGGCCAGGCCGCGACCAGGCCGCGCAGCACGATCGGCTCGGTGGATGCGAGAATGCCGGGGCCGAGGTCGCGCGGCGTCAGGCCGGCGAGTTCGCGAATGGCTTTAGGCGCGGGCAGCACGGCGGGCATTCTTGCGGTCGATCAGCGCGCGGAAGTTCGACAGCGACGCGATCTGGAAGTAGATGGCGGACAGCCAGCCGGCCTTGTGCAGGCTGTCGAGCGCCGCGCCGTCCAGCGCGGCCAGGCGCTCCTCATTGACGGTGAAGAAGCCGGCCAGGCGGTTCTGCGAGCCGTCGTCGAGGGTGATGTCGAGCGCGAAACCTTCGAGCAGTTCGTGCTTTTCCAGCGCTTCGATGAACGCTGCATTAGAACCCATGCCTTCATGGATGGTCAGCAGCATCGAATTGACGTGCTCGAGGTAGGGGCTCATGCCGCCGTGCGGCAGGAAGATCGGCTCGCCCTCCGTGGTGCTGATGCGCGGGCTGTCGACGTCGATGTGGATCATCAGTTCGTCGCCTTCGCGGCCGATCAGGAAAGGCAGGCGCTCCACCAGCAGCGGCAGCGTGGGCGCGTCCCAGCGCTCGTCTTCCAGGAACAGGTTCTCGTCGGTCTCGAAACCGAACAGGGCGACCGGCTCGTAGGGATGGGCTTCGCTCTGCTTGCGGAAGATGATCGGGTAATGGGCTTGCAGGAGGCGGAACTCGCCGGCGAAGGTCTGCACGTAGGCGTGGCTGTCGTCCAGGCCGCGGCCGTGACGGGTAATGATGCGCAGGTCCTTGTGGTCGATGTTATTCAGCAGTACTGGCTTGGCCATGGGATGTCTCTTTCACTTTCTCGTTGTCGTTGTCTGGTCAGGTGGGCAAGCCATGGCGCACGATGTGCGCGATGAGCGCGCGGTTGTCCGGCAGCGCCGGCAGCATCCGGCGCGTCAGGTCGGCGGCCTGGCGCAAGAAGCCATCCGCCATGGCGCCATTGCCCTCCCCGATCCGTTCGCGCCGGGCCTGGGCGGGTTCCGGGAGGAAGCCCATCCCGTACAAAATATACTGGTAGCTGGCCGCCGGGAAGACTTCCTGGATGCGGTTGAAGTCGTAGCGCGAGGGCGGACGGTGGCGCCACAGCGCCAGCAGGTCGGCGAGGCGCTGCGGGATGGTCTCCTCGCGCCGGTTGTCGCGCCAGTAGCCATGCGGATCCATCGTGCCCTCGCGGCGGCTCAGGACGTAGTGCAGCTTCAGGAAGTCGATCACCCGCTCCCAGCGGTAGGTGAAGGTCTCGTTGAAGCGCCGCGCGCTGATCTCCATCTGCGCGCGCGTGACCGGCATCTCGTCGAGCAGCATCGCGCTCGATAACTCGACCATGGCCAGCGCCGAGGCTTCCAGGGGCTCGATGAAGCCGGCGGACAAGCCAATGGCGACGCAGTTGCGGTGCCAGAAGCGCTCGCGGTAGCCTGGTTCGAAGGACAGCTTGCGCGGCGTCGCGATCTCTTCGGGGCCGCCGGTGGCGCGGATGTAGGCGCGCAGCGCGCGTTCGGCCTGCTCGTCGCTCGTGTGCGCGCTCGAATACACGTGGCCGATGCCGCGCCGGGTCGGCAGGCCGATGTCCCAGATCCAGCCGGCTTCCTGGGCGGTGGAGGTGGTCTGCGAGGCGATCGGATCATTCTCCGCCGGGTAAGGCACCTGCACCGCCAGCGCGCTGTCGTTGAACAGGACGCCGCGCTGCGGGATGAAGGGCACGCCGTAGTGCTTCCCGAGCAGCAGCGACTGCATGCCGGTGCAGTCCACGAACAGGTCGCCCGCCAGCGCGCCGTGCGCCTTGGTGTGCAGGGCGGCGATGTCGCCATTGTCGTGTGAGAGGATGCCGGTGACGTGGTCCGCCACAAAATGGACACCCAGGCGTTCGAGGCAGTGCTTCTTTAAAAAGAGGCCGAACTTGCCGGCGTCCAGGTGGTAGCCGTAGTTGGCCACCGCCGCGAATTCCGGCGTGGCGGCCTGCTTGGGCGCGCGCCCGTGCACGCACAGGTGCGGCTGGTATGTCACCAGGTCGGCGAAGGGAATGTCGGTATGGCGTTCGAGCCAGCGGCCGGCCATGTCGGCCTCGCCCCAGCCCTGGGGCAGCACGAAGGGGTGGAAATAGTAGTCCCGATCGCCGCCATCGACCCAGCGGTTGAAGCGCGAGCCCTGCTTGAAGGCGGCGTCGCATTCGCGGAAAAAGCTGGACTCGGACAGGCAGGCGGCGCGCAGGGTGTCGCGCATGGTCGGCCAGGTGCCCTCGCCCACGCCGATGGTCGGCACATCGGGCGATTCGATCAGCGTCACGCGCAGGCCACCATGCTCCAGCGCCTGGAAGCCCGATGCCAGGACGGCGGCGCTCAGCCAGCCGGCCGAGCCGCCGCCCACGATGACGACATGCCTGATGGTGGTGCTCGCCATATTTGTTTTCAATAAAAACTAATTCGGGCAAGTCTACCCTGAAAATGCACGCAGCGGACCATGGCAGATGCCAGGGTCCGCCGGTTTTCCATTTCCGCGGTTTAGAACTTGTAACGGGCCGACAGCATGTAGCGCGGACCGGACTGCTCCACGTACAGCGCCTGGCGTTCGTTACGGCCATGCACGCGGCGGATCTCGTCGGTCAGGTTGATGCCCTCGAACTGGACGCTGATGTTCTTGCTCACGTTGTAGCCGATGCTCAGGTCCAGCTGGCCGTAGGCCTCGACGTAGTTCGGGTTCGGGCCGGCGCCGTCGAAGGTCGACGACAGGAACTTGTCGCGCCAGTTGTAGGCCGCGCGCACGTTCCACTTGTCGTTCTCGAAGATGCCCACCAGGTTGGCCGAGTCGCTCAGGCCGACCAGCGCGAACTGCTCGCCGATGCTCGAATTATCGTACTGCAGGCCCGAATCCACCTTGGTGTAGTTGGCCTGGATGCCGAAGCCCGAGCTGCCGAACATGTGCTGCACGTTCAGCTCGAGGCCACGCAGGCGCGCCTGCTTCTGGTTCGAGTAGCTGGTGATCTTGAAGTTGGCGACCGGGTCGTTCGGCTGGCCGACGATGGTGCCGGTGGCGTTGCCCGAGGCGTCGTCCGCACCGCGCGTCACGCCCGGCTGGCCGGCGAAGTTGCGGAAGATGTAGTTGCGGATGCAGGTGGTGTCCGCGTTCGAGCAGCCGTTCGCCAGCGCCGCATTCCAGTAGGTGCCGCCCACGGGGGTACGCAGGTTGAAGGGCTGGGCGACGACCTGCGACTGGCCGGCGTAATTCTCCAGGCGCTTGCGGAAGTGACCGAGCGAGACGAAGCTCGACTTGTTGTAGTACCACTCCCAGGCCAGGTCGATGTTCTTCGACTTGACCGGCAGCAGGCCCGGGTTGCCCTGGCGTCCGGTGCCGCCCTCGACACGGGCCAGGGTATCGAGCACCTGGCCGCCGGTCAGCTGGTCATAGCGTGCGCGGCCGATGGTTTCGCCGTAGCTGAAGCGGCCCTTCATGTCCGAGCGCAGGTCGATGTCGGCGTCGAAGCTCGGCAGCACGTGCTTGTACTTGCCGGTCAGGGTGGTGAAGTTCGGTGCGCCGAAGGCCACCGGGAATTCGTTTTGCGAGACCCAGCTGATCTGGGTGGCGATCGGCACCAGCGCGGTCGAGGTGATGTCGGTCTTCTCGTAGCGCACCCCGACCGAGGTGTGCACCGGCATGGCGAAGTCCCAGTCAGTGTTGAACTGCAGGTACAGGCTCTTGGACTTCTCGCGGGTGCGCTGGTCGGTGTCGTAGACGGTCTTCGGACGGTACAGCTCCGGCAGGCCGGACGCCTTGGCGGCCAGCTCGCGCAGCTGGTTGAAGTCAAAGGTGTAGAAGGTGTTGAACAGGTTCGGGTTGTCGTGGCCGTCGATGTTGTCGAAGTACTGGCGCAGGCTCTCCTGGTGGAAGTAGCTGGCCGGGTAGTCCGACGCCACGGTGGCGCCGCCCCAGGTGTCGCGCTGCTGCACCGAGAAGGCCGAACGGTTGTTGACGTCGGTATGGCCCAGGCCAAACTTCAGCTCCGAGGCTTCCAGCATCTTCCAGCTGCCGTGGGTCTGGACCTGCTTGACTTCGCTCTTCACGTAGCCGTTCTCGAACACCGAGCCGGTGACCTGCTGCGGTGCGCGCTGGAAGTCGGCGCCCTTGATGCTCAGGACCGGCAGGTCCTGCGAGAAGTCGACGCTGGTGTCGCCGCGGCTGAAGCTCGAGGTGCCCAGGGTGTTGGACGAGCCCCAGGGGCTGTCGGGCTTGGATTCGGCGGTCGACTTGTGGGCGTCGAGCTCGAAACGCAGGTCGCTGTTGACGCGCCATGCGGCATTGAAGCCGAGCGACTTGTTCTGGGTCTTGGTGGCGAAGTCGGCGCCGCCCATCGCGATGTCGCTGTTGTTGGTCGGGATCAGTTCGGTGTAGACCAGCGGCGCGGCGACCGGGCCGTCGGTCCAGGTGCTGCTGGACGGGCCGAAGTTGAACCAGGCCGACACGTCCTGGCGGCGGGTCTGGATCTTGTTTTCCGAGTACGTATAGTCGAGGGTGGTAGTCAAAGCCTTGGTCGGCGCGAACTGGAACACCAGCTGGCCGTTGGTGCGCTGGCGCTGGATGCCGCTCATGGCGTAGTTCATGTTCTGCGGAACCTGGTACAGGTCGCTCGGGTCGGGACGATTGGTGATGCGGTCCGAACCATCGGTGCCTGGCTGGGGAATCGTGCCCCAGTTGTTCTCGTCGCCGCGGAACGGGCCCTTCCAGCCGTTGCCGACGGACGCCACGTTGTAGCCCAGGTTGCGTTCCTGGTAGCTGGCCGACAGGCCGATGCCGAAGCGGCCGTCGGCCGAGGTATTGCTGTAGATGCCAGACACTTCCGGGGTGAGGCTGCCGCCGCGCTTGACGTCTGCCGGCAGGTTCTCGGCCGAGCGGTCATGCACGCCCTTGACGCCGATGCTAGCCTGCAGGCCGGGACGCGCCAGCGGACGCGCGGTCAGCACGTTGATGGTGGCGCCGATGCCGCCGGTCGGGGTCTCGGCGCGGGCCGACTTGTAGACCTGCAGCTGCGAGATCGCTTCGGAAGCGATGTTGGCGAAGTCGTAGGCGCGCCCCGGACGGTCGCCCAGGTTCGAGGTCGGCATCTGGCGGCCGTTGAGCAGCACCAGGTTGAAGTCGGGACCGACGCCGCGCACGGTGACTTTCGAGCCTTCGCCGATGCTGCGGTCGATCGACACGCCGCTGATGCGCTGCAAGGATTCGGCCAGGTTGGTGTCGGGGAACTTGCCGATGTCTTCGGCGACGATGCCGTCGACGAAGCCCTGCGCGTTGCGCTTGAGGGCCATCGAGGATTCGAGGCTGGCGCGCAGGCCGGTCACGACGACGGTCTGGACGCCGGCCGGCGAGGATGGGGTGCTGGCTTCCTGAGGGGTCAGGGCTGCCGGGTCGGTGGTCGCGGCGGTGGTGCTGGCAACCCCGGGGGTCGAGGCGGCTTCCTGGGCATGCGCCGGAATGAATGCCGCGCATGCGCTGGCGACTGCCAGGCTCATCAATGTCTGCTTAGCCTTGGGGTAATACATGGTGCTCTCCTGTTCTTTTTAAAATGACCGTCACCCAATCCAACGGTGTCTCCACTACCTGTGCCGGCGCAATCCAGGCTGCGCGCCGCCGGCGGTCCTTGCTGTCGCCCCTGCTGCCGTCCCTATCGCTGGGCACATCCTCGCCGCGGCGCCCCCCGGGCGCCGGTGCTGGCCGCAGGGCGCGTCCTGCCACCAGACGGCACAGCGAGGACATGCGGCCAGTGCCGATGTCCTCGCTGCCAGGTAGCGGGTAAAGCGATACGCGCTGCGCTCGTTCATCTGTCATCACGTGAGAGATATGGAAACGTTTCCATATACCTTGTTTGAATATTAGGCTTAGCAAAAAAAATTGTCAACGGAATATTTCTTGTGGATATGAGGCGAACTGCGGCTGATTTGCAACATTGCCCATGCTTAGGAGCGAAGCCCGGCCGCCGTTCGGATCTATCTTGCCCGATGCGATGCAATTGACACTGAAAAATCTACAGTGCTATAGTCGGGTTGACATTCTGGTAACGTTTCCAAATATCGGCGAAAAAGGATGGCGATGGAGCGAAGCGACTACGCGCCCGAGGCGACAGGCAGCGCGGGGCGGACTGGCCTGCTGAAGCAGAGGAAAAGGCGCCGGTGCCTGCTCGTATGCGCCCTGGTCGCGGGACTCCATGCCGGCATGCCTGCCGCCGGGGCGGCCGACATCCATCCCGGCTTCGCCTGGCCGCACGGCGCGCGGGCCGCCGTCAGCCTGGCCTACGACGATGCCCTCGATTCCCAGCTCGACCATGCCCTGCCCGCCCTCGACAGGCTCGGCCTGAAGGGAAGCTTCTACCTGACCCTGTCCAATCCGGCGGTGGCGCGGCGCATGGAGGGGTGGCGCGCCGCCGCGCGGGCCGGGCACGAACTCGGCAACCACAGCCTGTTTCACCAGTGCGCGCGCAGCAAGCCCGGACGCGACTGGGTCGAGCCGCACCGCGACCTCGACACGGTCAGCGTGGAACAGATGCGCGACCAGGTCCTGCTGGCCAATACCATGCTGGCGGCGATCGACGGACGCCGGGAGCGCACGTTCACGCTGCCCTGCGGCGACACCCAGGCCGGCGGGCGCGATTACCTGCCCGCGGTGCGCGCCGCCTTCGTCGCGATCAAGGTCACGGGCGGCAGCGGCGTCATCGACGCGATGCGCAGCCTCGATCCGCTCGCGGTGCCGGTGGCGACACCTAGCGGCAGCAGCGGCGCGGAGCTGATTGCCATCGTCAAGGAAGCGATCGGGCGCGGCACCATGGTCAACTTCACCTTCCACGGTATCGGCGGCGACTACCTCGGCGTGTCCGCGCAGGCCCACGAGGAGCTGCTGCGCTTCCTGGCGGAGCATCGCCGGCTGGTCTGGACCGATACCTTCATCAACATCATGCAACACGTCAGGCAGCAGCAGGCCCGTCCGCCGGCGGCGCCTTGAAGCCACAAGGAAACCCATGAAACCGATCCGCCTGCTCGCCGCCACCCTGTCCACGCTGCTTGCGCTGGCTAGCGCCGGCTGCGCTTCCACCTCCGCGCACGCGCCTGCCGGCTGGACGCTGGCATGGAGCGACGAATTCGATGGCAGCCAGCTCGACCGCGCGAAATGGGTGGCGGAGACCGGCGGCCACGGCTGGGGCAACCAGGAGCTGCAGCATTACACCGGCCGTCCCGAGAACGTCCGGGTGGAAGATGGCATGCTCGTCATCGAGGCGCGCCGGGAACGCCATGGCGGCAACGATTACACCTCGGCGCGCATCAAGACCGCCGGCCTGATGGAGCAGATGCATGGCCGCTTCGAGGCACGCATCAAGGTGCCGCAGGGCCAGGGCATCTAACCGGCGTTCTGGATGCTGGGCGCGGACATCGGGCAGGTGGGCTGGCCGCGCAGCGGCGAGATCGACATCATGGAGATCATCGGCAAGGAGCCGTCGAACGTGCACGGCACGCTGCACGGTCCCGGTTATTCGGGTGCCAAGGCCTTCACCACGCACGCGACCCTGGCGAGCGGCATCTTTGCCGACGATTTCTACGTGTTCGCAGTGGAATGGGAGCGTGGCGAGATTCGCTGGTACCGCGACGGCATCCACTACCATACGGCGCGGCCGAACCTGGTCAAGGGAGAATGGGTAATCGAGCATCCCTTCTTCGTGCTCCTGAACCTGGCCGTCGGCGGCGCCTGGCCGGGCAATCCGGACAGCAGCACGGTCCTGCCCCAGCGCATGCTGGTGGATTATGTGCGCGTCTACCGGCGCGCCACGCCGGCACGGTAGCTACCTGTCCGCCGGGCAGCTTGCTGCCGCAGTGCCAGGCAGTCCGGTCGCGCCATGCCGGCTTTTTTACGCTCCAGACCGTGGTTTGCGCAATTCATCGCAATCGGCTCGGTATCGTCACGAGAGCGGCCTATAGTGCCTCCATCGACAACCTACCGGAGAACAAGCATGAAAAAACTGTTGAGTGCCGCCGCCGTCGCCGCCACGCTCGCACTGGTCGCCAGCCCCGTCATCGCCGACGAGCTCGTGCGTGAAAATCGCAGTGTCGATGCCAGAGTCACCAAGGTAAAACTGGATGGCATCGTCGACCTCGTCCTGCGCCAGGGCAATACACCCTCGCTGGTCGTCTCGGGCGACCGCCGCTACGTGCAGCGCATCACCACCGCCCAGCGCGGCGACACGCTGGAAATCGGTACCGAATCCTTCAATACCCGCCGTGGCGACATGAGCGAGAAGCTGCGCGCCGAACTGACCGTGCCCAATCTCGCCGAGTTTACCTCGCAGGGCGTGGGCACATCGACCGTCACCGGCTTCTCGGGCAATGCCATCCAGGTCGCGCTCGACGGCGCCGGATCGGTCACCATGAACAGCAATTACCGCAATATCGACGCCCGCCTGGGCGGCGTCGGCGGACTCGCCCTGAACGGCGTAAGCGCCGAGCGCGTTGACCTCAACCTGCGTGGCGCCGGCCGCATCAGTGTCAATGGCGAGAGCAAACTGCTGCGCGCCAAGCTGGCCGGTGTCGGCAGCCTGGAAGCGCAGGGTCTGCGCGCCGAATCGGTCGACCTCGACATGACCGGCCTCGGCGGCGCGACGGTGCACGCGACCCGTGCGGCCGAGATCGACCTGAGCGGCCTGGGTTCGGCCACCGTCTATGGCAACCCGGCGACCCGCAATGCCAACACCAACGGCATCGGCAAGGTCAGCTGGCGGTAAGCACTGCGCGAACAGCCCTACTCGCGCATGCGCTGCCTGACCACCATGCTATTCCGCACTTCCTTTACGCCCGGCACTTCCCGGGCGAGCTGTGCCGCGCGCGCGGCGCTCTCGGCCGAATCGACAAAACCGCTGAGCTGCACCGTTCCCTTGTAGGTCTCGACCTGGACCTCGGTCGCCTTGACTTGGGAATCGGTGGCGAAAGCGGTCTTGACCCGGGTGGTGATGGCGGCGTCGTCGATGTATTCGCCGGTGCCGCGGTGCGTGCCGGACGGCGCGCAGGCACTGAGGATTGCCAGCAGCAGGCCGAGCAGGATCAGATGAATGCGGTAGGAAAGGTTCATGGAGGGCTCCCGAGAGAAGGCAGACCAGCCCATTCTCACGGGTACCCTTGGTCGACGTTTGATGCTGGCCAAACGTGCAAACGGACCTTTTTTCAGTCAGGTTTGTTCAATGCCAGTACCGGTGCTGCCGCATTCCCGGCCGGGACCGTCGGGCGCAGGGCAAACCCGCGGCGGGCCAGGTCGCGCCCGAGCACCACGCGAAGGTTGGCGGGGGCGCAGCTCGCCACCTCCTGCAGCTGCGCGCCGCCGAAGCGATTGGCCAGGCGTTCGGCAGCCTCGCGGTAGGCCGCCTCGTATTCGATGCGGGTCTGGCGCACGCCGAAGCCCTTCTGGTGCGACAGGCGCGTCACTTTCAGTCCCTTGGTATCGACCTGGCGTGCCAGCGAGCGCGCCATGCCTGACACGCCATTTCCATTGCGCATCTCTACCAGTGCGATGAGCGGAGCGTTCCCCGCCGGCGCGGGTGGCCCCGGGGCCGGTTCCGGCAGCCGCGCCGGCGCGGACGGGCTTGCCGGTGTCGGGCCGCGCCGCAGCTCCAGCATGCCATCCGCACCGGCAACCAGCTGCACCTGGCTCCAGCCCGCCTTCTCGCGCGCCGGCGTCTTAAGCGCGCGCTCGATCGCCGCAACCCGGGGCGGGCTGCCGGCAGCGGCATAGTCGGCGCGCAGGTCGTGGGCGAGCAAGGCCTCGGCCTGGCTCAGCATCTGCTGCGCGCGCTCTTCCTGTCCGAGCTTGCGCAAGGTTTCGCCGAGCAGCTGCCAGGAACGGTGGTTGAGCGGGTCGAGCAGGCAGGCCTTCTCGAGCGCGACCAGCGCATCGTCGTACTCGGCGTTGAGGAAATGGGCATGCCCGAGGTTGCTGAACAGGTAGGCCTTGCCGGGACCGGACGACAGGGTCAGCGATTCGGTCAGTGCACGCCACAGCGCGATCGCGGTGGCGAACTCGCGCTGCTCCGCGTACAGCGTCGCCAGCCCGTTGCGGGCATTCACGTGCCCTGGGGCAGCCTGGAGCGCAGCCTGGTAGGCGGCACGCGCTTCGTCGTAGCGGCGCGCAAGGTGGTGGTTGCGGCCGGCAAGGTAGGCGTCGTCCGCTGCCGATACGGTTCGGTCGAAGACCGGGCGGCCGCCGATCGGTGCGCAGGCCGCCAGGGTGACGCCGGCACAGAGCAGCACCAGGCGTGCGATAAGGGTGAGGTGTGGCATGTCGAACTCCTTCGTGTTCAGTGCGCGCCGGGCAGTGCCCGCAGGGTCTGCGAGATCTGGATCCCGGCAGGACCGAGCAGCACCACCATCAGCATCGGGAAAATGCAGAAAATCAGGGGGAACAGCAGCTTCAGGCCGATCTTGGCGGCGCACTCCTCGGCCAGCATGCGCCGCTTGTGGCGCAGGTTGTCGGACTGGACCCGCAGCGAGTCGGCGACGCTGGTGCCGAAGCGTTCGGACTGGATCAGCATGGCCACCAGGGTGTCGACGTCCTCGACGCCCGAACGCAGGGCGAAGTTGCGCAGCGCCCTCTCCTTGCTGAAGCCGGCGCGCATTTCCATCAGCACGAGCTGCAGTTCCTGTGCCAGCACGACGCTCTTGATGTGGATTTCGCCCGCCACCTTGACCAGCGCGCGCTCCAGGCTCAGGCCGGCTTCGACGCAGACCGTCAGCAGGTCCAGTGCGTCGGGGATGGTCTCGAAGATATCGCGGCGGCGGCGCTGCACGATGCGCTCCAGGACGATGTTCGGCAGGTAGTAGCCGAGCGAGGCCGCCACCAGCAGCAGCGCCAGCAGGCGCCCGCCGTTGAGCGCGGTGCCGTAGATCAGCGCGAATGGCGCCACCACCGTCGGCAGCAGCAGCGCCAGGCAGGTCTTCGATGCGAAATACAGCGTCGGGGCGAATGGGTTGCGCCAGCCGGCATTCATGAAGCGCGTGCGCAGCGTCGACTTCTCCCAGCCCTCCTCGGGGATCGACAGCTTGGTCAGCGGCTTGGCCACGCTGGCGACGCGCTCGACCCAGCCGCCGCCGGCGTCGAGCTGGCTCTGCTCCGCGGTGCCGAGGAACTTCCGCAGGCGCTCGCGCAGGGCCAGCGGCGCGAACAGGACCAGTCCGAGCCAGGCCAGGCCGAGGACGACGCACAGGACGACGAGCAGGAAGGTCAACTGGGAAGATGTCATGGTCACCTCTGGAAAACGCCAGCGCGGGCCGGAATCAGATACGGATACGGATGATGTTGCGCAGCCAGATCACCCCGATCACGAGCAGGACCACGCAGCTCCAGAGCATGCGCTGGCCCATCGGGTCGGTCCAGAGGACGCTGACGTACTTCGCGTTGGTCAGCAGCATCAGGCAGAGCACCGCGAACGGCAGCAAGCTCAGGATCCAGGCCGACATCCGCCCTTCCGCCGACAGCACGCGCACGTGCGCCACCAGCTTCAGGCGGGCGCGGATGATCTGGCTGATGTTCCCCAGGATCTCGGCCAGGTTGCCGCCCGATTCGCGCTGGATCAGCACCGCGATGATCAGGTAGCGCAGGTCGGTCAGCGGGATGCGGGCAGCCATCCCGTGCAGCGCTTCGTTCATCGGCACGCCATAGTTGATTTCCTCGCGCGCGATGCGGAACTCGCCGCTGAGCGGCTCCGGCAGCTCGTTGCCGACGATCTGGAGCACGTTGGTGAAGGAGTGGCCGGCGCGCAGGGCGCGTGCGATGAAGTCGGCGGCGTCGGGCAGCTGCTGCTCGATGCGCCGCAGCCGGCGCTGGCGCGCGCGGCGCAGCAGGATCCACGGCACGCACAGCCCGAACACGGCCGCCACCATGCGCAGCGGCGCAGGCAGCGACAGGCCGAGCGACAGCAGGCCGAACGCCGCCATGCAGCCGAGCGACCAGGCCAGGAACTGGCCCACGGTGGTGCCGGCGCCGGACTGCACCAGCAGCGCATCGATCCGGTGCGCCAGCGGGATCCGGTGCAGGAGCCTGTCGAACGAGGGGTTGCGGCTGTAGGGCCGCTGCTTGAGGATCGAGATCCTCTCGCCGCTGCGCCCCGGTGAGCCGGACATGACCTGCAGCCGGCGGGCGATGCGCCGCGCCGCCGTGCCGTGCGTGCCCATCCACCACAGATAGGTGCCCTCGATCGCGAGGACCGAGGCCGCGAACAGGAATACCACGAATGCGTAGAACAGCGCGTCCATGCCGCCTCCTCAGTCGAAGATCCGGTCGGGGTCGAAGGAATCCTCCGGCACCGGCACGCCAAACATCTTCAGGCGGTCGGCGAAACGCGGACGGACCCCGGTGGCGCTGAAGCGGCCGCGCACTTTGCCGTCGGCCTCGACCCCGAGCTGCTCGAAGCGGAAGATCTCCTGCATCGAAATGATGTCGCCTTCCATGCCGGTGATTTCCTGCAGGCTGACCACCTTGCGCGTACCGTCGGTCAGGCGCGAAGCCTGCACCACCACCGTCACGGCCGAGACGATCTGCTGGCGGATCGCGCGCGCGGTCAGGTTCACGCCCGCCATGCTGACCATGTTCTCCAGCCGCGACAGCGCATCGCGCGGGGTATTCGAGTGGATCGTCGCCAGCGAGCCTTCGTGGCCGGTGTTCATCGCCTGCAGCATGTCGAGGGCTTCGGCGCCGCGCACCTCGCCCAGGATGATGCGGTCGGGGCGCATGCGCAGCGCGTTGCGCACCAGCGCGCGCTGGGTCACCTCGCCCTTGCCTTCGATGTTGGGAGGACGGGTCTCGAGACGCACCACGTGCGGCTGGCGCAGCTGCAGCTCGGCCGCGTCCTCGATCGTGACGATGCGCTCGCTGGCCGGGATGAAGCCGGAGATCAGGTTCAGCAGCGTGGTCTTGCCGCTGCCGGTGCCGCCCGAGATCAGGATGTTCACCTTGGCCACACCCAGGCTTTCCAGCACCTTGATCATGGGCGGCGTCATGCTCTTGTAGTCGAGCAGGTTCTGCACCGTCAGCGGCGTGGCGCCGAAGCGGCGGATCGACAGCAGCGGCCCGTCCACCGCCAGCGGCGGGATGATCGCGTTGACGCGCGAGCCGTCCGGCAGGCGCGCGTCGACCATCGGGCTCGACTCGTCCACGCGGCGACCCACGCGCGAGACGATCTTCTCGATGATCTTCATCAGGTGGGCATTGTCGTGGAAGCTGATGTCGGTGAGTTCGAGCTTGCCGCGCCGCTCGACATACACCTTGCTGGCGGTGTTGACCAGGATGTCGGAGACGGTCGGGTCGTTCAGCAGCGGTTCGAGCGGGCCGAAACCGAGCATCTCGTGCTGGATGTCGAGCACCAGATGGTGGCGCTCGTGCTGGTTCAGCACGATGCGCTCTTCCTCGATGATGCGCTGGATCAGCAGCGCCAGTTCGTGCTTGAACTGCTCGGCGGTCAGGCGCTTCAGGCGTTCGAGGTCGATGCGGTCCAGGATCATCTGGTGCATCAGTTTCTTGAGCTCCTGGTAGGCGTGGTTGGCAGCCTCCGGCACCGCCACGCCGGGCTGGCGTTCCTGGCTGGAGCTCGCAAGGCGTTCGCGTAGGGACATCAGAGGCTCCTTTTCGTCCTTGGTTTCGTTCAGTCTTCGGAATCGCTGCGTCCGAACAGGCGGTCGAACAGACCCTTGCTTTCCTGGACGCGGCGGTCGGTCACCAGCTCGACCATGTCGGCCAGGCTGCGCGCCGCGGCGCTCGAGCGCGACAGCTGCAGCACCGGCACGCCCTGGTTGACCGAATCGGTGACGGCGACGTAATCATTGGGGAAGGTATGCACCACTTCACAGCCGAGCGCCCCGTGCAGGTCCTGCAGGCGCAGCTTGCCGCCCTTTTCGTAGCGGTTGACGATCAGGCGGATGTTGTCCAGCACGTAGCCGAGCGAGCGGAAGATGTCGAGCAGCCGGCGCGCGTCGCGGATATCGGGCAGCGCCAGCTGCAGCACCGGGTAGATGGTGTCGGTGACGTCGAGCGCCCGCAACGACACCGCGTCGATCTGGCGGCCGACGTCGAGCAGCACATAGTCGTAGTGCTGACGCGCGACGCGCAGGATGGTGTCGATGTGCTCCGGCTTGGCTTCCCTGGCATGGGCCGGGTCGTCGGCCGCCGCCAGCACGCCGAAGCCAGGGGTGACGTGCACCACGCAGTTTTCCAGGAACTGGCCATCCACGCGTCCGATCTGCGCGCAGACGTCGGACAGGGTCATCGACGGCTTCTGGTCGGACACATACAGCGCAGCATCGCCGAACTGGCTGTGCAGGTCGATCAACAGCACCTTCTTGGCGGCCAGCGTGGCCAGCGCATAGCCGAAATTGGTCGAGATGAAGGTGGCGCCGCTGCCGCCCTTGCAGGCGATGAAGGCGAGGACCTTGCCGTCACGCAGGGCCGAGACGCCGGCCGCCGCCGAGATGCGGTCCATCGACTCGTGGAAGGCGCGGTGCACCAGCGGCAGTTGCAGCACCTCGCGCACGCCGGCGCGCATGGCGCGGATCAGGAGGTCCGGCTGGTGCTGGTCGGTCATCAGCATCAGGTGCGCTTCCGGATACTGACGGCCAAGGCGTTCGAGCAGCGCGGCTTCGGAAGGCTCGGTGTCGGTCGCGTCGACGATAACCAGCTGGGGTGGATCGACCTCGGGCCGGTCGAGCGCCTCGCGCAGGCTGGCGCGGATCGACCCAAGGTTCAGCGGCGGCACGCGGGCGGCGCCCTGGGAGGCGATTTCCGCATAAAGCTGGCTGTCGCGGCTGATGAGTAGCGCTTTCATGGCTTCCTCGTTGCTGGCACATCGGTTCGGGTTGAATGGAAGGCGCTCAACGTCCGCCGCCGGTGTTGATGAAGAAGGACGGCGGCGGGCTTTCAGGCTGGGCGAAGCTGCGCTGGTAACGGTCATGCGCTCCCTTGGCCGCGCGTCCGTCGATGCCGGTGGCGGGATTCCTGTTGGCCGCCGCCGCCGGGTCCAGCACCTGGGCGGCCAGGTTGGCGCGCGTGGCGCTGCCGAACTCCCGGTCGAACCGGGGGCTGGTCTGTGCGCAGCCCTGCAGGCAGGCGCCGAGCAGCGCCAGTGCCATCAATCGCTTCGTCATGTTCACGCTAGCCTCCTATTTGAGTTCGAAGCCGCCGGCGGTCTGCGCCGCGGGCGCCGGCACCTGCGGGGTGGATGCGGCGGCGGTGCTCACGGCCGGCGCGGCGCCTTCGAGCTGGCCGCCAAGCAGCACCCTGCCGCGCGAAGGGATGCCCACCTTGTCGGTCGGCAGCTCGTAGCCGGCGCCCGGAATCGGCTTGACCAGGCGCGCGGTGATCACGAACACCAGTTCGGTGCGGTCCTGCTGGTAGTCGGTGCTGCGGAACAGGGCGCCCAGCACCGGCACTTCGCTCAGCATCGGCAAGCCGTCCAGGTTGGCCACCAGGTTGTTCCGCACCAGCCCGCCGATGGCGAAGCTCTGGCCGTCGTACAGCTGCACGGTGGTGCTGGCGCGGCGGGTGGTCACCAGCGGCAGGATCGCGTTGCCGGTAATGCCGGCGGCGCTGATGCCGATCCCTTCGCGCGACAGCTCCGATACCTCGGGCGCCACCTTCAGGTTGATGCGGCCGCCCGACAACACGGTCGGGGTGAAGCGCAGGCCGACGCCGAACTCCTTTTCTTCGAGCGTGATCCTGTTGTTGTCCTGGGCCACCGGGATGTAGAACTTGCCGCCGGCCAGGAAGCTGCCTTCCTGGCCGCTGATGGCCAGCACGTTCGGCTCGGCCAGCACGCGCACCAGGCTGTCCTGCTTGCTGGCGTCGGCCAGCAGCCGCCCATGCCGCCCACCCCTGGTCTGAAACGCCTCATCGCCAGGGAACACGCGGCCGCTGAGGAAATTCGACACCAGGGTGCTGGTCCAGCTGCCGCCGCCGAAGCTGATGCGGGTGCTGGCTTCGAGCCGCTCGAGCAGCGTCTTCGACACCTCGGCAATCTTCACTTCGAGCTGCACCTGCTGCGGCGCGCTGACGCTGAGAAGGTTGACCACCCGCGTCGCGGCGGAAGACGAGCTCCCGCTGGCGTTGCCGTTGCCGACGGCGATCACGCCGTCGGTGGCATTGTTCTCGGCGACGGCCGTCACCGCGCGCACCGGGCGCCGCACGTAGGCGCTGGCCAGTTCCATCGCACGGGCGATCGCCCCGGTGTCGCTGACGGTGCCGGTCAACACCAGCGAATCCGCGGCCGCAAGCACACGGATGTCTTTCTCCTCGGGCATGGCGGCGGCCAAGGTCGCCTGCAGCGCGACCGGGTCCATCGCGACGACGATGTCCACCACGCTGCACAGGCCACTTTTCCCCTGCACGATCATATTGGTGCTGCCCACGTCGACGCCGGCGATGTAGAGCGTGTCCGGCGCCACCAGCATGGCCTGCACCACGGCAGGATTGCCGACGCTGCGGTGGACGACCCGTTCGGGCAGGCGCAGCATGGTCGATTTGCCCATGTTGAGCGTCAAGGTGGCGGGCCGCGCCGCTTCGCCGGTACAGCCGCCGGCTGCGGCGGCGGGCCTGGCGCCGGCCGCGAGCGGTTTGGCGGCGGCATCGGCTGGTTTGGCAGTCTTGGAGGCTGCGAGGTCCGCGTGGGCCGGCATGGCGGTGGCGAGCGCCAGGCCTGCCGCGAGCGGTGCGAAGTAGAAGCGTCTGTTCATGGCAAGCATCCCGAGTCGGTAAGGGGTCAGAAGCATTCCTGCGAGGCATGCAGGCCGTTGATGACCTTGACGCAGTCACGCGGGGCCGGCGCCGGAGCGGCCTGCGGGGGCCGCGGGGCCTGTGTACGCGGCCGAGGCGCCCGCACCGGCATCGCCACCGGCCGCAACGGGAATTCCGCTTTCGGCAGCAGGTTGTCCTTGGTGGCGCCAACGGTGTCGGCCGGGGCGGGGTCGACCTGGTTGCGCAGCGCCAGCGACAGCGTGCCGACGCTGCGCGCCAGGTCGAGCTTCTCGGCCTGGTCGGGCGTCACTTCCAGCGTGACGGCGTTCACGACCTTCGGCTTGGTCTCGTCCCGGTTGACTTCCTGGGCCACGGCCAGCACCAGGATCCGTTCCAGCACGATCTTGGAGATGGTGCGGTCACGGCCTGTCCCGGTCTGCGGCTGCGCGTCGGTCTCGGTGCTGACGATGATGTCCACGTAGTTGCCGGGCAGCGCGAAGCCGGCCACGCCGATCACGTCGTTCACACGCACCGTGATGGCGCGCTTGCCCTCGGTGATCAGGGCCGACAGGCCGCCCAGGGTGCCCACCGGCGCCAGCTTGGCTTCGCTCAGCGGCTCGCCAAGCAGGATGCTGCTCTTGAGCACCCGGCCGCCGAGCTTCTGCGGGTCCTTGAACGCGCCTTTCGGCACGCTGTCGGCCGGCCATTCGACCAGCTTGAGCATCTCGGGCGTCAAACGCTGTCCGATGTTGATGTCTGTCGCCGCCACGACGATGTGGCTGGCGCTTGCCGAAGGTTGTGTCAGGAGCCAACGCGAGGCCAGCACCACGGCGGCAAGACCGAACAGGATCGCGAGCGCCATCACGATCACGGCACGCTTGTTCTTCATTGGATTTCTCCCAGGTTGCTTGATTCCAGCGCCGCCATGGCGCCGAACAGGCTGCTCCAGGCCTGGGCCACGCTATCCACGTCGACACGCGGAACGCGGCCGGCAAAGCCGGCGAAATCGGCGATCCGGCCGAGCAGCTCGTGCGGCAAGGCTGCCAGTAGCGGACGCCGGGTACGGCGGTGCAATTCATTGATCAGGTAGTCGATCGCGCCTTCGTCGGCGTCGATGCCGAGCAGCAGGCACTGGCGTCGCAACAGCGCACGGTAAGCCATCTCGGACAGCGGGCCGACCGGAATCCGGTAACCGATGCGGCGCAGGCAGGACTCGTCCAGCACCGACTCCGGGACCAGGCTGGTGGCCAGCACCAGCGACACGTCGAAGGGCAGCGCATGGGTTGCGCCGCCAGGCATGGCGACGTCGTCGGTGCCGCGCTCGAGCGCGCCGAGCAGGCGATACAGCACATCGTCGGCCGGCACGCGCTGGCGTCCGATATCGTCGAGGATCAGCAATCCGTTGTTGGCCAGCAGGTGCGGCGGCGCGCGCAAGACGCCACTGGGGGCATCGCGGTGCAGCTCGAGCATGTCGCGCGCCAGTTCGGCCCCGGTATGCACCAGCGGGCGCTGACACAGCGCCCAGCGCGCGTCGCCGCTACGCCGGTCTTCCAGCATACGGGATTGAAGCGGCGCCGGATGCAGGGACGGATCGTGGATCCGCACGATCTCGTGCTTGACCAGCACCGCATGAGGCACGGCCACCGGGTCCTGGTGCAGGCGCATTAGCTTGCGGGCCAGCGTGGTCTTGCCGCTGCCGGTCGGGCCGTACAGCATCATCGGGCGCTGCGAATGCAGTGCGGCGCCCAGCAGTTCGCGCACCGCGGGCTCGATGCTGTCGTCCGCCAGCGCAGCCTGCAGCCCGGCGGGCGTGATGCGCAGGCTGTCGGGCTGGCGCAAGGACTGGTGCTGCACCACGGTGCGGTAGGCGTCGAGCGTTACCGGAGCCGGGCCGACATAGCGCGACTCCGCCAGGTATTCCGCGGCCGCGCGCTGGCCGAAGGCGGTCAACTGGTAATGCACGTCGATATCGGACTCCCCGCACCACGCCACTTCGGCCTGCTGCTCGGCGACCAAACCCTGGAGCACTTCGCGCACCACGCCGATCGACAGGTGCAGGCGGCCGGTGAGGACCGACAGTGCGGTCTTGCCGCTCGCATGCATGGCCTTGACCACCAGGGCGGTGACGAAGCGCGGCTCGAGGCCGGTGTCGCGTAGGGTGCGCGGCTGGCGCGGCAGAACCGGCACGCGCTCGCTCTCGAATGCGTCGTGGGATGCCGCTGCCGGATGCCCGCAGGGGACGGCTGGCGTAGACGCCGATAACGCTTCCATGGGGAAACCTCCTGCTAGATCCGGATATTTCTTACATTTGTTAAATTGATTCTAGCCATCGACCATTTCCTCGCGCTTGATGTCCGCCAAGGAAGATGACTAGATGGAAAAGTCAAGCGTAACGGCCTGTCAACAGATAAATTGTGCCGGCCGCAATCGCCAAGCCATACGGCATCGAACCGGTGCTTGCACGCGCCTCCACGGGCACTGCGGGTAGCCTCAGCAGTGCTGGCCTGACGATGCTCCACATGTTGGTCAGCGCCAGTCCGAGCTGGCGGCGATAAATGAGGAAAGCGAGCGCCATCGCTCCGCCCGCGCACCAGGCCAGGATGGCGACGTACAAGGCGGGCCCCGGGCCGATGAAGGCGCCGACCGTGGCCATCATCTTGACGTCCCCGGCCGCCATGCCGCGGGCCAGATAGAAGGGCAGGAAGACCAGCAGACCGGTCAGCGCACCCTTGAGCGCATCGAGCAGTGCCGGACCGGGGTCTGGCGACAGCGCGTGCAGGGCCAGTGCGCCGGCCAGTCCGCTCAGCAGCAACAGGTTGGGAATGCGGCGGGTGGAGAGGTCATTGATCGCTGCGGCCACCACCAGCAGCAACAGCAGCGTGTCGAGGTAGGCTGCGACAGGCATGATGTGCTCCTCTTCGAAAAAAAAAGCCCCCCGGGGCTTTTGGCTCCGGGGGGCGACCGAGATTACTGGCCCGGGTTATCGGGCAGCTGCTGGGCGATATACTCGAACGCCGCTTTGATATCGGTGCCGACGGTGGCGGCGGTTGCCGCGATGGCGACACCGATCAGGGCTGCGATCAGACCATACTCGATCGCGGTCACACCTTCTTCGTCAGCAATGAAGTTCTTGATGGCGGAGGTAATGGTGCTCATGACAAACTCCTTCTAGTGGTTGAGAGGACTTCTACTACCGAGTCTTACTGACAGACGGGGCCCCGTCTTGTGCTGCTTCCGACTGCGTCTGTCAGTGAGTTCACTGTACCGAATAGTGCCCACGGCAAGTTGATGCCCGGCAAGTTTGCCGTGTGGAAATCTCTATTTCCTCAGCGACTTGCGCATCCACAAGCGAACCTCCGTCTTCATCGCTTTCCTCGCATCAAAAAGATAAATATTGTTAAGAATAGTTGCCTCCTATACAAAAACACTTTATGCTGTTTCTCTTGCCCGCCTAAAAAAGCGGCAGCCGTAGTACCAACCCGGCCGTGCTCTTGCGTGACTCAGTTTCTCTGCGTTTCTGAAAAAACCGACATGGATTCCCTGCTGCGACACATGGTGGACATGACTGGCCACCGCGATCACACGATGCTCGACATCTCCGTGATTTCGGCGGTACAGGAACTGGCGGGCGCGCTGCAGACCCGCGTCTTGAGCATTGCGACGGTCTGCGGCCAGCGATTCGTTCGCTCGCGCGCCTGCATCCGCGCCGGCGGCGTCGCCTGCCCGGAAGAGCAGCACGACGGCGGCAGCCCGGGCGAGCCGCTCGCGGCCTTTCCCGAACTGGCGCACTGCCTCGAACACCATGATTCGCGCGCCGAGGGCGTAGGCAGCGACGGCCTGCGCCGCCTGTGGCTGCCGATCTGGTTCGGCGACAAGGCCGATACCTGCCTCGAGATCGTGCACGCGCAAGGCTTCACCGCCGAATCGATCCATACGATCAGCGGGATCGTCAGCGTCTACCGCAACTTCCAGAACCTGCTCGACTACAGCGAGCGCGACTCGCTTACCGGCCTTCTGAACCGCAAGACCTTCGACGACCAGCTGGCGCGCATGCTGCACAGCGGCGACAGCGAACCCCTGGTGCCGGGCCAGCCGGAGCGGCGCCAGCACGGTGCCGAGGAAAAGCAGTGGCTGGCCGTGGTCGACGTCGACCATTTCAAGCTGGTGAACGACCGCTTCGGCCACCTGTACGGCGACGAAGTGCTGATCCTGGTCGCGAACCTGCTGCAATCCTCGTTCCGTTCGCAGGACCGCGTGTTCCGCTTCGGCGGCGAGGAGTTCGTGGTGCTGCTGCGCTCGACCACGCTGGAGAATGCCCGCAAGATCATCGACCGCTTCCGCACCAACGTCGAAGCGCACGTGTTCCCGCAGGTAGGCCGCGTCACGGTGAGCGTCGGCTTCACCAGCATCGGCGCCACCGATTCGCCGGTCGTGACCCTGGGTCACGCGGACCAGGCCCTGTACTTCGCCAAGACCAACGGCCGCAACCGCGCCTGTCACTACGAGGAACTGGTGGCGAACGGCCTGCTGCAGACCATCGCCACCAACGACACCGCCGAGTTCTTCTAGGGCGTCGGTACGCCCTGCGCGAATGCGAGGGCGTCTTCGAGGCGATCGTCGCCCCAGAACAGCTCTCCCTGCACGATGAAGCTCGGCGCACCGAAGAGCCCCAGGCGGCGCGCGGTCTCGGTCTGGGCACGCAGCGCGGCCTTGTTGGCCTCCCCTTCCGCCTCGCGCAGGACTGCCCCTGGGTCGGCCACCAGTCCCTCCAGCGCCGCCAGCACGGTGGCGGCGTCGTCGATGTCGGCGTCATCGGACCAGTTGCGCAGCATGACACGGCGGCAGTATTCACCCATCCAGGGCTGCCGCGCGCCGAGCAGCGCGACCCGCATCGGCAGCAGGGCCCGGCGTGGAAAGGACGAGGGCCTGGTGAAAGGAAGGCCGTATTTCGCGGCCCGGCGCGCCATGTCGCGCCAGACGTACTCGCCCTTCTCCTTCTGCTCGACGAAGGGCGAGCTTTGCCAGCCGAGTTCACGGAAGATCGGCCCGAGCAGGAAGGGCTTCCAGTGCAGCGGCACGCAGGCGTTACGGGCGAGCGCCTCGATGCGCATGGTCGACAGGTAGCTGTAGTTGCTGCCGAACTCGAACCAGTATTCGATGGGTGGGTGCATGGCCTTCCTCGCTTGGTATAGTCTGTGAAGAGTATGCAGGCACTCGCCTGCCGCTACAACAGGAGTGTCCGGGATGAGCAGGGTACTGATCGTGACGGGCGCCGGACGCGGCATCGGTGCCGCCATCGCCAGGCAGGCCGCGGCCAGGGGCCATGCGGTGGCGGTCAACTACCGCCATGACGAAGCGGCGGCGCAGGCGCTAGTGTCCTACGTCACCGGGACGACGCTGCGCTGCGCGGGCGGGCTGTAGGCGCCGGCGTTCAGGAGTCGGCGATGTGCATGAAGCGCAGCGGATCGACCTTCCACTTCTCGGCCGACTCGTGGCGCAGGATCTTGTCGCCGCCGCCAAATCCGAGCGGCTTGGACAGGTCGAGGGTCTGCGGCTTGATGTAGCCCTGGCTCTTGGTGCTGAAGAAGACGTTGACCTTCGGCGTGAGCAGGCTGGTTTCGTGCGGCTCGATCACCACGCCCAGGCGGCCGGATTCGAGCAGCACCAGGGTGCCGACCGGGTAGATGCCGACGCAGCGCATGAATTCCTGGGCCAGCGTCGGGCTGAAGTGGAACTTGCTCCATTCGTAGATCTTGCGCAGCGCTTCGGCCGCCGGCATGCCCTTGTGGTAGCAGCGGTCCGAGGTGATGGCGTCGTAGACGTCGACGATCGCCGCCATCTGTGCCAGTTCGCTGATCGCGCCCTCGGCCTGCTGGTCCGGATAGCCGCTGCCATCGCGCCGCTCGTGGTGGTGCAGCGTGATGTCGAGCGGGATCGGGCCGATCTCCGGGGTCTTGACCAGGATGTCGTAGCCGTCGCGCGGGTGGCGCTTGATGATGCCGTATTCCTCGTCGCTCAGGCGGCCCTGCTTGTTCAGGATGCTGTCCGGCACCAGCGCCTTGCCGGTGTCGTGCAGCAGTCCGCCCAGGCCGGCCTGGTAGATCGTTTCCTCGTCCATCTTGCGCGAACGGCAGAACGCGACCAGCAGCGCGCACACGCTGACCGAATGCAGGAAGGTGTAGTCGTCCTTGTTCTTGATGCGCAGGAGGCCGAGCAGCGCGCCGGAATTACGCAGGATCGATTCGGTCACGCTCTCCACGACCGGCCCCACCTTGTCCAGCTCCACGGCCTTGCCCAGGCGGGCGTCGGCCATCACGGTGCGCACCAGGCCGGCGGCCTGTCTGCGGATGTTGGCGGCGCGGGCCAGCTCTTCGCCCAGCGAAACGCGGGTGACGATCAGCGGCTTGGTCGCGATGGCCGTCACCTCCGCTTCCGTGGCGGCGTCGGCCTGCGCCAGGGTCGGCGCATCGTCCACGTCCAGGCCCTTGCTGCAATCGATGACGACGCCGTGGATCCGCGCATTGCGAATCTTGAGGATTTCGTCCTCAGTGGTCAGCACGAAACGGTTACGCATGAAGGGATGGTCCATCCAGCCGCAATCGAGATCGTGGATGAACATCCCGACCTTCAGCTGTGAAGCATCCACCTTTTTCAACATGTCACTACTCTGCTCTGTAATAATGTCGGCGCCAGTCGGCCGCAGTGCAGTATAACAATTCTGTTACACAGAAGCATTGATTGTTGCTTACCAAACACATCCTTAATAGATGGAACTTCGTCAATTCCGGTATTTTGTCGCCATCGTCGACCATGGCTCGCTGTCGCGCGCCGCGCTGGTCCTGCACGTGGCACAGCCGGCCCTGACCCAGCAGCTGCGCCAGCTCGAAGAGGAACTGGGGGCGCAACTGCTGCATCGCTCGGCCCATGGCGTGGTCAGCACCGACGCCGGGAAGATCTTCTATGAGCACGCCCAGGCCATCCTCAAGCAGGTGGCCGATGCCCGCGCGGCGGTGGTCCAGTCGACCACACGCCCTTCGGGCAGCGTGTCGCTCGGCCTGCCGCACAGTATTTCGGGCGCCCTGGCCCTGCCGCTCCTGAAGGCCACCCGCGCCAGGTACCCGGAAATCACCCTGCAGCTGACCGAAGAAATCTCGGGCAGCCTCACCGAACAGCTCAAGTCGGGCCGCCTGAACCTGGCGGTGTTGTTCGACCAGGCCCCGGCCGGGCATTTCACCGCGACGGCGCTGGTCGAGGAAGACCTGATGTTCATCTGCCGGGCCGGCTCGGATTTCGCGCCCGTGACGGACAAGCTGAGCCTGCGTGAAGCCCTGGCCAGCACCCTGATCCTGCCGGCGCGCCAGCACGGCGTGCGGCCGCTGGTCGAGCAGGCGGCGCAGGGGGCCGGCCTGGCGCTCGGCACGATCCTGGAAATTAATTCGATCGCCATCCTGCGCTCCGCCCTGCTGGCCGACCTGGGCGCCACCCTTCTGCCGGTCGCGCCGCTGCTGGCCGACATCGAACGCGGCGCGATGGCGGCCTGGCCGGTGGGCGAGCCGGCGGTGACGCGCCGCGTGACCCTGTGCGCCTCGCGGAATATCCCGCTGACGAATGCGGCAGCGGCCATCGCGAAGCTGGTGCGCGAAGTGACCGAAGACCTGTGCGAACGCGGCGCCTGGCCGGGTGCGCGCTTGACCACATAACGGTCATCAGATTTTCTTATACCCCCATCCGCATTTCCTATTGGCCCTGGCGCGGCCAACTGCCTACACTCCACGCGAATAAAAGTGCCCTAGCACTCCTGTCGCTACCGCGACCCCGTTCCATCCGCCCTGCCTACCCGGCAGCCAGCCCGGAACACCCGATTCACGATCTTGGAGACACCCATGCCTGATACCGTCACGCCACAAGCGGCGACGCCGGACTATTCGTCCCGCCTGAATACCGTCACCCTCGACGACAAATACACCGCCAGGACCGGCAACATCTTCCTGTCCGGCATCCAGGCCCTGGTGCGCCTGCCGATGATGCAGCGCGAGCGCGACGCCGCCGCCGGCCTGAACACCGCCGGCTTCGTGTCCGGCTACCGCGGTTCGCCGCTCGGCGGCCTCGACGAGACCCTGTGGAAGGCCAAGGGCCACCTGGAAGCCAACCAGGTGCAGTTCGTCCCCGGCGTGAACGAAGACCTGGCCGCCACCGCCGTCTGGGGCACCCAGACCGTCGACCTGATCGGCCCGGCCAAGTACGACGGCGTATTCGCCATGTGGTACGGCAAGGGCCCGGGCGTGGACCGCTGCGGCGACGTCTTCAAGCACATGAACCATGCCGGCACCGCGAAACACGGCGGCGTGCTGCTGGTGGCAGGCGACGACCACGGCGCCTACTCCTCGACCCTGCCGCACCAGTCCGACCATATCTTCTCGGCCTGCATGATCCCGGTGCTCTACCCCTGCAACGTGCAGGAATACCTGGACCTGGGCTTGCATGGCTGGGCCATGTCGCGCTACTCGGGCTGCGCGGTGGCCTTCAAGGCCCTGGCCGACACGGTCGAATCGAGCGCCTCGGTCGACGCCAACCCCTTCCGCGTCGAGGTCAAGTACCCGAAAGACTTCGTGATGCCGGAAGGCGGCCTGAATACCAAGCTGTCCTCCGTCCCGCTGGGCCAGCAGGCGCGTGCCCAGGAAGCGCTGATGCAGGACTACAAGATCTACGCGGCCCTGGCCTACGCCAGAGAAAACAAGCTGAACCGCACCACCATCGACAGCCCGAACGCCAAGCTGGGCATCATCGCCTCGGGCAAGTCCTACCTGGACGTGCTGGAAGCGCTGGAAGAACTGGGCATCGACGAAGCGATGGCCGAGAAGGTCGGCCTGCGCCTGTACAAGGTGGCGATGATCTGGCCGCTGGAACCGGAAGGCGTGCGCGAATTCGCGCAGGGCCTGGAAGAGATCCTGGTGGTCGAAGAGAAGCGCCAGGTCGTCGAATACCAGCTGAAGGAACAGCTGTACAACTGGCGCGACGACGTGCGCCCGCACATCGTCGGCAAGTTCGACGACAAGGGCGAATGGGTGGCGCCGCGCGGCGACTGGTTGCTGCCGCCCAAGGCCGACTTCTCGGTGGCCCAGGTGGCGCGCGTGATCGCCGGCCGCATCGCGCGCCTGGTGCACGATGAGACCACCCGTGACCTGATCAAGGCGCGCCTGGCCTTCCTGGAAGCCAAGGACGCCGTGCTTGCCAAGGCGATCACCACGCCCTTCCGCCCGGCCTTCTACTGCTCCGGCTGCCCGCACAACACCTCGACCAAGGTGCCGGACGGTTCCTTCGCGCTGGCCGGCATCGGCTGCCACGTGATGGCGACCTCGATCTACCCGGAGATGAACAAGCTCACCACCCACATGGGCGGCGAAGGCACGCCCTGGATCGGCCAGGCCGCGTTCTCCAAGGTACCGCACGTGTTCCAGAACCTGGGCGACGGCACCTATTTCCACTCGGGCTACCTGGCGATCCGCGCGGCGGTGGCGGCCAAGGTGAACATCACCTATAAAATCCTGTACAACGACGCGGTCGCGATGACCGGCGGCCAGCCGGTGGACGGCCAGACCTCGGTGCCGATGATCGCCCAGCAGATGGCGGCCGAAGGCGTGAAACGCATCGCCCTCGTGACCGAAGACCTGTCGCGCTACGCGGACCGCTCCAACCTGCCGGCCATGGTCACCCTGCACGACCGCAAGCAGATGGACGACGTCCAGCGCGAACTGCGCGAGCTGCCGGGCGTGACGGTCATCATCTACGACCAGACCTGCGCCGCCGAGAAGCGCCGCCGCCGCAAGAAAGGCGAGTTCCCCGACCCGAACCAGCGCATGGTGATCAACGAAGCGGTGTGCGAAGGCTGCGGCGACTGCGGTATCCAGTCGAACTGCGTCTCGATCCTGCCGAAGGAAACCGAATTCGGCCGCAAGCGCCAGATCGACCAGTCCTCGTGCAACAAGGATTACTCGTGCGCGAAAGGCTTCTGCCCTAGTTTTGTTACCGTCGAAGGCGGCGCGCTCAAGAAGAGCAAGACCGGCGTATCGAAAAGCGGCAGCGAAGACGGCTGGGGCGCCCTGCCGGAACCGAAGCTGCCGAGCGTCGAGCATCCGTACAACATCCTGATCAACGGCATCGGCGGCACCGGCGTGATCACCGTCGGCGCACTGATGGGCATGGCCGCCCACCTCGAAGGCAAGGGCGCCTCGGTGCTGGACATGACCGGCATGAGCCAGAAGAACGGCTCGGTGACCTCGCACGTGAAGATCGCCGCCACCCCGGACCGTCTGCGCGCCCAGCGCATCGCCACCGGCGAAGCGGACCTTATCCTGGGCTGCGACATCCTGACCACCGGCGCCGCCGATGCGGTGTCCAAGATGCGTCCGGGCCGCACGCTCGCCATCGTCAACCTGCACGAGCAGCCGACCGGCACCTTTGCCCAGCAGCGTGACTGGGAATTCCCGTCCAGCGACGTGCGCGCGCTGATCCTGGAAGCCGTGGGCGGTGAATCGGGTGTCGATTTCGTCGATGCCACCAAGCTGGCGACCGCGCTGATGGGCGACTCGATCGCGACAAACCTGTTCCTGATGGGTTACGCCTGGCAGAAAGGCCGCATCCCGCTGAGCGAAGCCGCCCTGCTGCGCGCGATCGAACTGAACGGCGTGGCGGTCGCGTCCAACAAGATGAGCTTCCTGTGGGGCCGCCGCGCCGCCGTGGACTTCAAGCGCGTCGAACAGCAGGCCATTCCCGCACAGGCGATCGTGGTGCAGATGCCGCAAAGCCTGGACAGCGTGATCAAGAAGCGCGTCGAGCACCTGACCGGCTACCAGGACGCCGCCTATGCGGCCGTTTATGAAGACCTGGTGAAACGCGTGCGCGAGCTTGAGACCGCGAAGGGCCTGGGCAACAAGCTGTCGATGGCGGTGGCGAAGAACTACGCCAAGCTGATGGCCTACAAGGACGAGTACGAAGTGGCGCGCCTGTACACCGATGGCTGCTTCGTCGAGCAGCTCAAGACCCAGTTCGAGGGCGACTTCTCGCTCAAGTTCAACCTGGCGCCGCCGATGTTTGCCAAGAAGGACGCCAAGGGCCACATGGTCAAGGCGCACTACGGCTCGTGGATGTTCGGCGCCTTCAAGCTGCTGGCGAAGATGAAGGGCCTGCGTGGCGGCGCCTTCGACGTCTTCGGCAAGACCGCGGAGCGCAAAATGGAACGCGCCCTGATCGTGGAGTACCGCGACATGGTGGAAGCCCTGGTGGCCAAGCTGGACGCATCCAACCATGCCGATGCGGTCGAACTGGCCTCGCTGCCGGAACAGATCCGCGGCTTCGGCCATGTGAAGGAAAAAGCCGTGGCCGAGTTCCGTGCGCGCAAGGCTGAGCTGCTCTCCGGCAACATCAAACGCCGCGCCGCCTGATGCTTCTGGGGGTGGACTTCGGTCCACCCCGTCACATGCCCTGTGCCCGGCTTGACGTTAACGTTAACGTCATATACCGTACCGAGATACCCCTGTCCTCCCGAACTCCAAGGACCCATCCAATGAACGACATCACCCCCGCCGCGAAACTCGACCTGCCGGAGCAGCCGAAGCTGGCCAACAAGGTGCGCTTCGTCACCGCCGCATCCCTGTTCGACGGCCATGACGCCTCGATCAACATCATGCGCCGCATCCTGCAGTCGAACGGCGCCGAAGTGATCCACCTCGGCCACAACCGCTCGGTCGACGAAGTCGTCACCGCGGCGCTCAGCGAAGACGTGCAAGGCATCGCCATTTCGAGCTACCAGGGCGGCCACGTCGAATACTTCAAGTACATGATCGACCTGCTGCGCCAGCGCGGCGGCGCCCACATCAAGGTGTTCGGCGGCGGCGGCGGTGTGATCGTCCCGAGCGAGATCGAAGAACTGCACGCCTACGGCGTCACCCGCATCTTCAGCCCGGAAGACGGTCAGCGCATGGGCCTGGTCGGCATGATCCGCTGGATGCTGGAAAGCTGCGACGTCGATCTGTCGTCCTACGCCCCGACCTCGCTGGACGCACTGCAGCAGGGCGACATCGCTGCGCGCCACCGCCCGCTGGCCCAGCTGATCACCGCGCTGGAAAACGGCAAGGCCGACGAAGCCCTGCGCAAGCAGATCATGGAAGCGGCCGACAGCGTCAAGGCGCCGGTCCTCGGCATTACCGGCACCGGCGGCGCGGGCAAATCCTCGCTGACCGATGAACTGATCCGCCGCATCCGCCTCGACCAGGGCGACCGCCTCAACATCGCCGTCATCTCAATCGATCCGTCGCGCCGCAAGTCGGGCGGCGCTCTGCTGGGCGACCGCATCCGCATGAACGCGATCAACCCGTGGAACGGCCAGGCGCGCGTGTTCATGCGCTCGCTCGCCACGCGCGAAGCCGGTTCCGAGATCTCGCAGGCCCTCCCTGGCGTGATCGCGGCCTGCAAGGTGGCCGGCTTCGACCTGGTGATCGTGGAGACTTCGGGCATCGGCCAGGGCGACGCCGCCATGGTGCCGCACGTCGACACCTCGATGTACGTGATGACCCCGGAATTCGGCGCCGCCTCGCAGCTCGAGAAAATCGACATGCTCGACTTCGCGGACTTCATCGCCATTAATAAATTCGACCGCAAGGGCGCCCAGGACGCACTGCGCGACGTTGCTAAACAGTACCAGCGCAACCGCGAGCTGTGGAGCCGCCAGCCGGACGACATGCCGGTGTACGGCACCCAGGCCTCGCGCTTCAACGATGACGGCGTCACCGCCCTGTACCACGGCCTGCTGCCGAAGCTGGCCGAGCTGGGCCTGCAGGTGGAACCCAGCAAACTGGCCGCACCGTCGCAAAAGTACTCGAGCGGCAAGAACGTGATCGTCCCGCCGGCGCGCGCCCGTTATCTGGCCGAGATCGCCGACACCGTGCGCGGCTACCACCGCAACGTCAAGAAGCAGGTGCAACTGGCGCGCGAGCGCCAGCAGCTGAGCGAAACCAAGCGCATGCTGGCCGCTGCCAACCGCGACGTGGTATTGGACGACCTGATCACCGAGCGTGACAACGCCATGGAAGGCGGCGCGAAGAAGCTGCTGGCCATGTGGCCGGACATGCAGGCCGCCTACGCGGGCGACGACTACGTCGTGAAAATCCGCGACAAGGAAATCCGCACCCGCCTGGTGCAGAAGACCCTGTCGGGCAACCCGATCCGCAAGGTCGCGCTGCCCAAGTTCGAGGACCACGGCGAGATCCTGCGCTTCCTGATGCTGGAAAACGTGCCGGGTTCCTTCCCTTACACGGCGGGCGTGTTCGCGTTCAAACGCGAAGGCGAAGACCCGACCCGCATGTTCGCGGGCGAAGGCGACGCCTTCCGCACCAACAAACGCTTCAAGCTCGTGTCGACCGGCATGGATGCAAAACGGCTGTCGACCGCTTTTGATTCGGTGACCCTGTACGGCGCCGACCCGGCCATCCGTCCGGACATCTACGGCAAGGTCGGCAACTCGGGCGTGTCGATCGCGACCCTGGACGACATGAAGGTGCTGTACGACGGTTTTGATTTGTGCAGCCCGTCGACCTCGGTCTCGATGACCATCAACGGCCCAGCTCCGACGATCCTGGCGATGTTCATGAACACCGCCATCGACCAGCAGATCGACAAGTTCGTGGCGGACAACCATCGCCAGCCGACCGACGACGAAGCGCAAAAGATCAAGGACTGGGTCCTGATGAACGTGCGCGGCACCGTGCAGGCCGACATCCTGAAGGAAGACCAGGGCCAGAACACCTGCATCTTCTCCACCGAGTTCTCGTTGAAGGTGATGGGCGACATCCAGGAATATTTCGTCCACCACCAGGTGCGCAACTTCTATTCGGTGTCGATCTCGGGCTACCACATCGCCGAAGCGGGCGCGAACCCGATCTCGCAGCTGGCCTTCACGCTGTCGAACGGTTTCACCTTTGTCGAAGCCTACCTGGCGCGCGGCATGCACATCGACGACTTCGCCCCGAACCTGTCCTTCTTCTTCTCAAACGGCATGGATCCGGAATACACGGTGCTGGGCCGCGTGGCGCGCCGTATCTGGGCCGTCGCGATGCGCGACAAGTACGGCGCCAACGAGCGCAGCCAGAAGCTCAAGTACCACATCCAGACGTCGGGTCGCTCGCTGCACGCGCAGGAGATCGACTTCAACGACATCCGCACCACGCTGCAGGCCTTGATCGCGATCTACGACAACTGCAACTCGCTGCATACCAATGCCTACGACGAAGCGATCACCACGCCGACCGACGAATCGGTCCGTCGCGCACTGGCGATCCAGCTGATCATCAACCGCGAATGGGGCCTGGCGAAGAACGAAAACCCGAACCAGGGCGCCTTCATCATCGACGAGCTGACCGACCTGGTCGAAGAGCAGGTGATGCAGGAGTTCGAGCGCATCGCCGAGCGCGGCGGCGTGCTGGGCGCGATGGAAACCGGCTACCAGCGCGGCAAGATCCAGGAAGAGTCGATGCTGTACGAGCACAAGAAGCACGACGGCTCGCTGCCGATCATCGGCGTGAACACCTTCCGCAACCCGAACGGCGCCGGTGCCCCGGCGACGATCGAACTGGCGCGATCGACCGACGACGAAAAGCAGTCGCAGCTGACCCGCCTGGAAGCCTTCCACGCACGCAATGCGGACAAGGCCCCCGCCGCCCTGGCCGCGCTGCAGCAGGCCGCGATCGACAACGAGAACGTGTTCGCCAAGCTGATGGACGCCGTGCGCGTCTGCTCGCTGGGCCAGATCACGACGGCGCTGTTCGAGGTTGGCGGGCAGTATCGCCGCAATATGTAAGACCCGGATACTAAGGCCACGCTTGGTATTCATGAGAGGCTAGCTCGATCCCGGGCTAGCCTTTTTCATTTTGTGCTGTCGCGTTCTTTTAACGGGAACATCAGGTCAAAAATAGCGCAGGCATTTACTTGTTGAAATAAAACTAAAACGAGCGCAACATAAAGTTGGTTGCCATAAGTAATCGTTTCTCAAGCACACATGCCTAGCGAAGGAGCTTTACCGTGGACCTGATCGACCAGCTGCGAACACTTGCAACGCGAATCCAGAGTACCAAGTCCCTGATTCAGACAGAAGAAGCGACCAAGAACGCTATGGTCATGCCCTTTATCCAGCTTCTCGGCTACAACGTCTTCGATCCAACCGAGGTGACACCCGAGCTGGTCGCTGACATCGGCACAAAGAAGGGAGAAAAGGTCGACTACGCGATCCTCCGCGATGGCGATCCAATCATGCTATTCGAGTGTAAGAAGTGTGGTGCCGATCTCCATATCAACCACGCAGGTCAACTATTCAGATATTTCCACGTGACGGAATCGCGCTTTGGTGTGCTGACTAACGGACTGAAATACAAGTTCTTTACCGACCTCGAGCAACCAAACAAGATGGATGACACGCCATTCTTTGAATTCGACATCCTCGACTTCAAGGAACGGGACGTGGAGGAGCTCAAGAAGTTCGCGAAGACCACTTTTGATGTCGATACGATCCTTAACACTGCTAGCGACCTGAAGTACACACGTGCGATTCAAGAGCGGCTGGCAGAGTGGGTGTCCAATCCTCCAGACGAATTTGTTCGTTTGCTGTCCAGCGACTTGCTCGGCGGCCGCCGCTTTACACCGACCCTCAAAGACCAGTTCACACAAATCACGAAGCGTGCTTTTGAGCAACTCCTTGCCGAACGTATCAATGTCCGCCTGAAGGGTGCAATGGCTGCAGAGTTTCCGTTCGTTGAAGAGAACGCAGCACCGATCATCCCCCGCACGGATGACGAGCCGGAAATCGTTACGACCGCTGAGGAAATCGAAGGACTTCACATTGTCCGATCGATTCTGCGTGACGTCGTTAGCCCGAGGCGCATCGTGATGCGTGACAATCTGAGCTATTGCGCGATTCTACTGGACGACAACAATCGAAAGCCTGTTTGCCGACTGCGCTTCAATAACACGCAAAAGCTAGCAGTCGGAATTTTCGGTACGGACAAGTCGGAAGAAAAGTTCGTCCTGAATGAAATTGACGACCTCTACGGATTTGCAGACAAGCTGCGTGCAACCGTAGCGATGCATCTACCGCAGGAAGAGTAAAAGTAGTCGAATCTGCGTGTCGTAACGTCGCCGCCTTCCGAAGTATCGACGGCGGCGTTACAAGCAACGCTCAGCCAAACGTCACCGCATACACCGGCGGCAGCGTGGCGGACAGGGTCCGCCAGCTGTCGCCGCCGTTTTCCGAGATCCACACCCCGCCCGTCGTCGATCCCATCAGGAGGGTATGGCCGTCGCTGCTCACCGCCAGCCCGTGGCGGTACACCAGGTCGTAGCAATGCTCTTGCGGCAGGCCATGGCGCAGCACCTCGAAGCTCCTGCCGCCGTCGCGCGTGCGCAGCACCGCCATGGCGGCGCCGACCGGGATGCGGCGCTGGTCCGCCTCCAGCGGGACGAACCAAACCGTGTTGCCGTCCATCGGATGGGCCGCTACCGCGAAGCCGAAGCGCGGCAGCGGCGCCGCCGTGATCTCCTGCCAGCGCCGCCCGCCATCCAGCGAGCGCCATATGCCGTTGTGGTGCTGGCACCAGAGCATGTCCGGCTGCCCCGCACAACGCACGATGCGGTGCGGGTCCTGGACTTCCTCGTTCTCGTTCATCTCGGGCGGCATGTAGTCGGCGCGCATGCCGGTCGAACTGACGGCCCAGCTGGCGCCCCCGTCCTCGCTGCGCCAGGCGCCGCCGCAGGAGACGCCGACCAGGAGCTGCCTGGCGTCGCGCGGGTCGACGCTGATGCTGTGGATGCCGGGCACGTCGTAGCCGCCGCCGAACCAGTTGGCCCGCTGCGGCACGTCCCACAGCGGACGCACCAGTTGCCAGGAATCGCCGTGGTCGCGCGAGACGAACAGGCCGCCGGGCAGCGTGCCCGCCCACAGCTGGCCGGGCTGGCTGGCGTGGCCCGCCTCCAGCGCCCAGACCATGCGGTTGTTCCAGTCGGTCTTGTCGTCCGACGTCTCCGGATTGGGCGGGTAGCTTGGGGCGGGCAGCACGCAATGCGCCTGCCGAGGTCTCGATCTGGGGCACGCTGGTAAAGCGCGCCAGTTGCTGGGTGAAGAACAGCCGTGCCATCGCCCGCCCGTCATTTCTAATGTGAAATAGCATTCTATGCCTGTCCGGCCAGCATCGCACCTGTCCAATCCCGTTAGCCCCGCATCCGCGCCTGCCCTAGAATGGACTGACGACCATTCATGGAGTTCATGCATGCCGATCCAGCCCGAGCAACTTGCCGCCCTGATGGCCGAAGTCGAACAGGAAGATCCGATCGACTTCGCCGACCTTCCCTTTCCCGAGGACGAGCTGCGCACCCTGGTGGCCACCCACCTGTGCGAAATGGCGGCCGCGATGGAAAATTTCAGCACCGAAGACCGCTTGATGACCCTATTGGCCGTATCGGCCAAGCTGGTGCTCGAGAACCTGGTGCTGCATGTCCAGCTGCTGCGCCGTCATGGTCTTCCCGTGGGTGACGATGTCGAGGAATTGCTGGGTCGTTTGCGCAAAGGAAACGCGCCAGAATAAGGCTTGTAGCACCCGCCCAACACTAAATTTTTTGAGAGCAACAATCAGAAATCTTTTGCAACAATGTATCATCCATGTTGCGTTGGCACAGGATTCCATCATGTATTATTGTTGTCGAGTTAATTCTTCGCACCAACATGCGAATGCCAGACAACCCTCAAGGAATTCCTATGCCGCGCCACGCCTCCAAGCTCAAGCTTTCCGCCGCACTTCTTTCCAGCGCCTTCCTGATGGCGGGTTTGTCCGCCTGCAGCAATAACCAGTCGACCGAGACACTGCTGGCCGAAGCCAAGCAGTATCAACAGAAGGGCGACGTCAAGGCGGCGATGATCCAGCTGAAGAACGCGGTGGCCAAGAGCCCCGAAGACGCCGAAGCCCGTATCCAGCTGGGCATGCTGCACCTGGAAGTGGGCGACGCCGTCTCGGCGGACAAGGAACTGCGCAAGGCCCGTTCCCTCGGCGCCGATGCCGGACGAGTCCTGCCGCTGCTGGGCAAGGCCAATATGCTGCAGGGCCGTGCCAAGGAATTGCTGGACGACATTTCTGCCGACCAGGCCAAGGGCTCGGCGCCGCTGCTGGCTCTGCGTGGCGACGCCTTGCTTGTCACCGGCAAGCCGGACGAAGCCAAGGCCGCGTTCGAGGCTGCGCTGGCCATCGATCCGAACCTGGGCGCTGCCTTCCTCGGCCTGGCGCGCTATGCCATGCTGAACAATGACCGCGCGGGCGCGGAGCGCCTGCTGGCCGAGGCGCTGGCCAAGGACCCGAAGAATCCCGACGTCTGGATGGCGCAGGGCAGTATGCTGCGCATGAGCAACAAGGCCGACGAGGCCATTGCGGCCTATGACGAAGCCCTCAAGCTCAAGCCGAACGACCGCGATGCCTATATCGAAAAGGCCTACGTTGAGATCGGTCGAGGCAAGTTCCCAGCCGCTAAGCTTGCCGTGGAAGGCGCCGAGAAAGCAGCGCCAGGCAACCTGCTGGTGGTCTATGTGCGCGCCCTGTACGAATTCTCCCAAGGTAAGTATGCCGTCGCCCAGGAATCGCTGCAAAAGATCCTGAAAGTGGCGCCGGAACATATGCCGACCCTGCTGCTGGCGGGCGCTTCCGAGATGAATCTTGGTGCCGTACAGCAGGCTGAACAGCACCTGCGCAAGTATCTCGAGAGCAATCCAGACAATGTCTATGCACGCAAGCTGCTGGCCCAGACCCTGCTCAAGAGCAGCCAGCCGGCCGATGCGGCCGCGGCGCTGGCGCCGGTACTGAAGGATGGCACCCAGGATGCGCAACTGCTGGCCCTGGCCGGCCAGTCCTACATGCAGGTACGCGATTTCAGCAAGGCCAGCGGCTACCTGGAAAAAGCGGCCGAACTGGCGCCCAAGGCGGCGGGCGTGCGCACTTCGCTGGGCATCTCGAAATTGGCCCAGGGCGACCAGGCGCGCGGTCTGAAGGAACTGGAACTGGCCGCCACGCTCGACCCGAAATCGGCGGAAGCCAGTATCGCCCTGGTCCAGACGCACATGGGCCTGAAGCAGTTCGACAAGGCCTTGCAGGCCATCGCCTCCCTGGAAAAACAGCAGCCTGACAGCCCGCAGGTACAGAACCTGAAAGGCCAGGTCTACCTGGCCAAGGGAGACCTGGCCAACGCACGCGCCGCCTGGGACAAGGCGGTGGCGCTGCAGCCTGCCTTCCTGCCTGCGACCGCCAACCTGGCACGCCTGGACCTGCAGGCAAAGCAGCCCGACGCGGCCAAGGGACGTTTCCTGAAAGTGCTGGAAAAGGACAAGAACAACGTCGACGCGATGACGGCGCTGGCCGAGCTGGCCTTGGTGCAGAACCGTCCGGACGAGGTCACGAGCTGGCTCGAAAAGGCCAGTAACGCCAATCCGGAAGCGGTGGCGCCGGCCCTCAACCTGGGCATGCACTATGTCCGCACCAACCAGGCACAGAAGGCCCTGACCCTGGCGCGCAAGCTGCAACCCGCCAATCCGACGCATGGCGGCCTGCTCGAAATGATGGGCCAGGCGCAAATGGCGACCAAGGACACGGCAGGCGCCCTCGAAACCTATGGCAAGCTGGTGAACGTCATGCCGAAGTCGGCGCTGGCGCAGCTGCGCCTGGCCGGCGTGTACACGGCCATGAAGAACGAAGCCTCGGCCGCCACCCACCTCAAGCGCGCCATCGAGCTGGAGCCAAATTTCGTCCCGGCCCGCCTGGCCCAGATCGACATGGCACTGCGCGCCGGCCGTCCTGACGAGGCACTGCAGGTTACGCGCGAGCTGCAGCAACGCGAGCCCAAGTCCCCAGCCGGCTATATGCTGGAAGGCGACGTGATGCTGGCGCAAAAGAAACCGGCGCAAGCCGTGGCGGCCTACGAGAAGGCCCAGTCGCTGTCCAATTCGCCAGGCCTGCTGCTCAAGACGATGCAGGCAATGAACATGGCCGGCAAGGGCAAGGAAGCCAGCGCGCGCGGCACGCAATGGCTGAACAAGCATCCGAACGACGTGCGCGTCGCCTTGATGGTGGCGGAAATCAATCTCGGCAACAAGGAATTCAAGCAGGCGATTCCGGTGCTCGAGCGCGCGCTCAAGGCCGCGCCGAACAATGCACAAGTCTTGAACAACCTGGCCTGGGCCTATCAGCAGGAAAAAGATCCACGCGCCTTGGCGACGGCGGAACAAGCCTTCAAGCTGGCAGGCGACCATCCAGGCATCATGGATACCCTCGGCTGGCTGCTGGTGGAAAAAGGAGACACCGCGCGTGCCCTGCCGCTGCTGCAAAAGGCGGTCGAGAAGGCGCCGAACGCACCGGACATCCGCTATCACCTGGGAGTCGCGTTGCATAAATCGGGCGACAAGCAGGGCGCCCGCAAGGAAATCGACAAGGCGCTCGCCCAGAATACGCCTTTCAATGAAATTGATGCCGCGCGCGCATTGCTCAAGACCCTGTAAGTTTGATAATATATTGATATCAAACTGGTTCCGGTTCCGCTGCGCCGATGGTGCGGCGGAACCGCCCCGCTCAACGGAAACGGGGCAGGACCGATATAAGCCACGCCTCAATGCAAGGACGTGGCATACCAACCATCTCGGGCTCTCCTGAACCATCGCATGTCTGCATAAAGGCATGCGATGGCGCTGTCTTGTTCCTCATCGGCCCAGGTTTCATTGGCTGCTTCCCTAGCGAACGCGCGATATATGTCAGTCGCGATACTATGGCAGCCTCTACTTTCGAGGATGGTTTATCGTGAACGACGATTCGTACGGAATTCGTCTACCGGATACTGCTGAGGGCCGAAATTCGGCCAGCATGCTTGTAAAACGCATGTATGCCCGTCGCGGGTATACTGGTTCGCGCCATGTCCTCGACGAGCATAACCGTGTCACCCTGACCGCCACCGACAAAGGTGAAGTGGTCGGCACGGTGACCATCGGTATCGATTCGGAGCTCGGCCTGATGGCCGACGAATTGTTCAAGGACATTCTTGACGAGCATCGCGCGCGTGGCGCACGGCTGTGTGAATGCACCAAGTTAGCGTTTGACCTCTCGGAGCGGTCGAGAGTTCCCTTGGCGAACGTATTTCATTTGGCGCTCATTTATGCGCGCGACCTGTACGACTGCACCGACGTCGTCATCGAAATCAATCCGCGCCATCGCCGCTTTTACGAGCGCATGCTCGGCTTCCGCCAGCAAGGCGATTTGAAAATCAATCCGCGCGTGAATGCCCCGGCCTACCTGATGCACCTGAGCCTCGATTACGTGACCGAACAGGTCGAACGCCTGGGCGGAACCTTCGACACTCCCGCCGGCAGCGCGGAACGCTCGCTCTACCCCTACTTCTTTTCCCCCCGCGAGGAACGCGGTATTATCAACCGCCTGTTGCGCATGGATGAGCACCACATTTCCCCATAGCGCAATATAGCGGTACCTGTATCGATAAGGCCGATCACGCGCATGCGCGGCAGCGGCGCTTTCCGTCAACTACTCCCATCCTACGATGAAAAATCCGTTTCGCTACGAGCAGGCTTTTGCGCGCAATATTGGCTGGATCACCCCCGAAGAACAACAACGATTGCGCAACAAGCGCGTGGCGATCGCCGGCATCGGCGGCGTCGGCGGCGTTCATCTGCTGACCTTGACGCGTCTCGGTATTTCGAAATTCAATATCGCCGATTTCGATCGTTTCGATATTCCGAATTTCAACCGCCAGGTAGGCGCGATGATGTCCACGTTGGGGCAGCCGAAAGCGGAAGTACTGGAGCGCATGGCGCTCGACATCAATCCCGAGGTCGAGATCCGGATATTCCCGGACGGCGTGGATGCGGGTAATCTCGACGATTTCCTGGGCGATGCCGACCTGTATGTCGACGGCCTCGATTTCTTTGCCTTCGACGTGCGCCGCCAGACTTTCGCAAGGTGCGCGCAGCTGGGCGTGCCGGCGACCACCGCGGCGCCGCTGGGCATGGGCGCGGCCCTGCTGAACTTCATGCCGGGAGGGATGACCTTCGAGGAATATTTCCAGTGGGGCGACTTGCCGGACATCGACAAGGCGATCCGTTTCGCCATCGGCCTGGCGCCGGCCGGGCTGCACCGCCCCTATCTCGTGATGCCGGAAGCGGTGAACTTCGACGAGCAGCGTGGCCCCTCGACCTTCATGGCCTGCCAATTGTGCGCCGGCATCGTTGGAACAGAAGCGCTGAAGATTCTGCTCGGCCGCGGCAAGGTATTGGCGGCGCCCTGGGGAATGCAATTCGATGCCTACCGCAACAAGCTCAAGCGGACTTGGCGCCCGAGCGGCAACTCCCATCCAATCCAGAAGCTGGCGATTGCGATCGGCAAACGTCAGTTTGCAGGCAAGTAGTACACAGAATCGAAAGCTGAAAAAAATCCACTGCCAAGGCAGTGGATTTTTTTTGGCCGGACCTGGCAAGCCAGGTCACCCGTCATTACTTCTTGACCTGCTTGCGACGGCGGGCTGCACCCAGGCCCAGCAGGCCCAGACCCAGCAGACCCAGCGAGGCTGGTTCAGGCACTTGGCCAGGTGCGCGGAAGACCACGTCCAGCGAACCATTGATTTCCTGGGTACCGCCGATTTCGAAGTTGTTCAGCTGGCCCGACTGGAACGACAAGGTATAGAACGGACGCGGCACGACAAAGAATTGCGGGCCGAAGCCGGCCAGGCTAAAGGTCGAGGTGGCACCGAAGCTGCCGCAGTTGATGCCATCAGGGCCGCAGGTCGGCAAGGTCGGATCCAGCACACCGTATCCCGACAGCGGGTCGCCCGAAGCCAGCAGCAGGTCGTCACCTGCCGCGCCGGTGGCGACCGGGCCGGCACCACTGCCCGGCATAGTGAAGGTGGTGTCCAGGTTAACGTCGAGGTACATCGAAAGGTTGCCGCTGCCTTCCGTGAAACGGAACACGTTCTTACCGTCTTCGACACCATAGGTGCCCGAAGCGCTGTACAGAGCATAGATGCCGTAATCGTTATTCAGGCCAGTTTTGACCACCGGGGTTGTGCCGTTATTGTCGACGAACTGGCCCGCGTTCCATACCAGCGAAACATTGAAGGTGCCGTCTTGATTGAAGGTAGCAATTTCGTTGTAGTTACCGGTGATCTTGTCTGCAGTGAACTCGCGGCCGTCATAGTTGACGGTGAACGGATTGAAGTTGTCAGCCTTTGCAGCGGTACCAAACAGTGAAACGGCTGCGATCGAGCAAGCAATAATGGTCTTCGAGACTACTTTCATCTTGGTTCTCCTGATTGTAGGGGTTCGTGCTACACACTCAGGCTTAAGCAAGCTCCGTGCCAGTTAATAAAAATTATTTAAAATCAATTACTTAGCATTTTCATTTGTTAAAAAAAAATAGCATTGTAAAAAATCTCGACAACAAAATGTTACCTAGCGGAAGGGTTCTGCATAGGCTTGCGTAACACCACGTTCCAAGTATTTCCTGAGTTAAATTCACTAGCAATCTGGTATCCAGCGTCGAGGACTTTGGCACGGATCTCTTCCACATGGAAAGGGCTATACAGGATGCCTTTTTTGATCCCCCAATCATTGATCTTCTGCGCGGCCCAACGCAGCGGTGCGAAGCCGCTCGGATACAGCAGCACGTTGGCCGCCAGCGTCCCGCCCGGCTTGAGCACGCGCAGAATGTCGCGCAGGGCGCCGTCGACGGTCGGGAAGCAGTGGATCGAATTGGCGATGTTGGCCGTATCGAAGTGGTTCTCCGGGAAAGGCAGGTCGGCCGCATCGGCGTGCTGCACCTTTACTTGCGGATCCTTGGCGAAGCGCTTTTTAGCGCCAGCCAGCATCGATGGCGCATAATCGATGCCGACCACGTTCACCTTCGGCAGCTTGCGGCGGCAGCGCCAGTTGAGGATCATTTCCAGCAGCGTGCCCGTACCGCAGGCAACCTCCAGATGGTCGGGGCCGAAGTTCGGGCCGAAGAAACGCATCTGGGTGCCGATCGTGCTGTTATAGGCAAACGTGAGGATGAAGAAACCGCGGATGTCGTACCACCACGGCTCGGATGAATAGGCTTCGGCGATTTCATCCCGGGTTTTACCGATCGTCATGGGCATTCCTTGCTGTGAGATGGTGAAAAGAAGAAAGTGAATATAGGAGTTTCTGCACTTGGGAGCAAGCTGCAGATGTCTGCCGGGGAGGGATTGTTGTTCAACTAGCCCACCCAGAGGGGGCAGGGTTCAGCCGATGCGTTTCAGGCGCCCGATGATACCGGCCTCTTCGCGCGGCGAAAAAAAGTAGGGAAACAGCGAGCGGTCGCCGACCGCGTGGTCGCCCTTTCCCGCCACCTCGGCAATGCGCTGGGTACCGTGGGCGATATGCCCCCGCAACAAGACCGCCGGCGCGTCGACGCGCGGATTCGGCCGCGACTCGCACTCCACCTTGAAGTCGAGCATCGCTTCATAAAAGCGGCGGTGGCGCGGATTGACTTCAATGAAAATATCACTGCACTTGTGCAAGTCCCTGGCGTAGATGAAGGCCACGTGGAACAGCGATGCCAACACGGCCTTGGACTTGACCGACGGATCGAAGGCCAGCTTGATAATCTCGCACACCTTGCCTTGGGCACGGTAGGGATCGATATGGTCCCGGAATACCTGGTCGGAGAGCAGGCCGACTTCGGAATCGAGGTTGAGGCTGAGTGTACCGATGACGCCACTCTTGTTCGAAGCGGTCAGGGTAATCCGGTTCGGGTCATTGCCGATCTGATGGTTGCCGCTATAGCCGCGCCATGCATACATCTTGCTGATGAGCATACTGGCGGAACTGCGCTGTTCGTCGACGTCGGCGGCACGGATGCCGAATACGCTTTCATTGATGGTGACATCGACAATGCTCGCCGCGTACGCATCTTCCCCGTTGTCAGCAATGCTGCCAGGACTGACCGATTCTGTCGTGACGGTGTCGAACATGTGTACTCTCCTGGCGGGATGGACGCGTCTTGCCGCAGCCGGGACTGCCTCATATCATAGCATCGGAAATTCTAAATTGGCAACAAATTGTGCTAAAGAATTTTATCTTCATCATATCGAACAGCATATGGCGTCTCCACCCCTTGGACGGTGGAGATGCTTGTATAAGCCGATATTGTTGGATCACCGACACGCCGACAGGCCTTGCGTAGTTCAATGGTCCTGCTGGATGTCGCGATTGAGCTGGCCGATGAGTTCGGACGCCGCCGAGAGGATCTGGGCCGAGCCAAAGCCGGCACGGTACATTTCACGGAAAAACGAGCGCGCCAGGATCCTGGCGACCTGTTCGGGTTGGTGGTAAGCCAGCCGGTCCGTTCCAGGCTGCTCGCCCGCCGTCTCCTGGAGCATCGCCAGCTGGGCGAAGCGTGAGCCGAGCAGGTGGCGCAAGTGATGTATTTCCAGATACCTGCCCAGGAACGAGGCGAACAGCTGGAGCAGGCACAAGGCCGCCTCGTCGAAGGCAGCGCTGTCCTTGCCGTTGGCGGCATTGATGACCCCGACGATGCGTCCCTCCACATGGATTGGGGCACACACGAGGCTGCATCCCAGTGCCGTCCCGCGCCGTGCAAACGATGCGAATTCAGACTCCCGGATATCCGGGACCAGCAGTGCGCTTCCCCTTTCCAGCACCCGGCCGGAAATACCTTCGCCACGCCGGATGGCGGCCTGCAGTGCGGCATTGGGCAAGGGACCGTGGTGGGCATGGATGCTCATGCACGACTCGCCCTCCCCCTTGCCTCCCAATAGCATGAGCGAACAACTTGCCGCGCCGATCAGGCCGGCCGCGAGCGCGACCTGATCCTGGAGGCTATCTTGTTCAGGGCAGTATGCCAATGCTTGCTGCAAGGCCTGCAAACGGATCAGGGGAATGGACGCTGCCTGCATGCTTTCCTCGAGCAAGGGTGTGTTCGCCCAATTTCAACACATTTCATTAAAGTCATGCAATTGAAACCAGATGTGTTGTCAGACTTGCTCGGCGTTGGGCGTCCTGGGTGAGATGAACGCCTTGTGAAACAGGTGGCGCGCCAGCATCAGTAGCGGCATGCGCAGCCAATTGCCGCGCAGGTAGAGTGCGCCCTGCGCCAAGGGGGTGAAGCGGTCGGCACAGCTCGGATGTTGCGGCACCAGGATACGCATGAAGATGCGGTCCATCAGGGCCAGCAGGGGTGCAGAAGGTCGGCCGGTAGCCTCGGCTGCGGCCAGGGTCGCCGCCGGCACCGGGGTCCCGAGCAACCGGCTGCAATAGCGCAGCGCATAGAACAGCGGCCGCGCCAGCTGCAGCTGGACAGCACGCGCCGCCAATCCCTCCCAGAAGCCGGGCGCCGTGCCAAAGTGCAGCAGCAGCCGGTGCAAGTCGAGCAGGTCGCGCAGTCCACGGTCCGTCTCGCCTTCGGAAAACAGGTGCACCGCACTGTGCAGCACCAGGTCATGCGGTCCCAGTATCCAGAGATTGTCGCTGCCGGGAAGCGGCTGCGCCGCCGCGCGCAGCAGGGCCGGATCCGGACGCGCACGCGCCGTTTCGGGCAGAATGGCATGGTGCACGTCGATGGCGCCGCCGCGCTGGACGTGCTCCATCGGCGGCAGCTCGTGCATCCATTCCCGGTAGTAGCGCTGGTCGTACGGATCCTGCTTGACGCCTGCCCAGCCGTGCAGCATCAGCGCCGCCTCGACTTCGCCGATACGCTCCTTCGGCACCAGGATATCGACGTCGGAAAAAATACGCCCTTGTGCCGGCGGCAGTCCGGCAAGCGCATAGGCCGCCCCTTTCAGCAGGATGAGCGGCAGGTCGAGGCCGGCCAGGGCGCGCCGAATCTGGTCCACCTCGAAACGCACGGCGCGCTGGTGCGCCTGCAGCGTCACGTCAGCCCACTCGAAGTGCCGGCGCGCGTCCGGCGGTACCGACGCCAGCAGGCCTGCTTCGGCAAGGTCGGCTCCCAATGAGGCGACCAGGCTGGCATTCACCGCCTGGCGCAGCAGCAGGTCCCAATCGGCCAGGCCGAGCCTGCCGACCCGCGCCGGATCGCGCAGGACCTCGACCAGCAGGGGCAATCGCTTCATGCCGGACCGTCCGCGAAACCGTCGAACACGGCCATGGCATCGTCGAGCCGGCCATAGCTGAACGTATAGCCGCTGCAGCCCTCGACTAGGCGGCCGAGGACGTCGAAACCCTGCGCCCCCAGCACCGCATAATTGAAGGCGTTGTCGACCATGCCGGTGAACAGGCGCGCTTTCGCCAGGGGCGCCAGGCTGGGCGGCGTACCGGCTTCGTACCTGGGGAACACGACATGGGTCGCACGCGCCGGTTCGGCGGCGGCGGCGATGCTGGCGCGCGGCGCCCCCATGTGGGCGATGGTGCCCTTGGTGGTGCCATGGACTTCGGGGCCGAACAGGGCGTGCGGGGCATAATCGCGCAGCACGCCGATCGACGCATTCTTGAGGCTGACCGGACGCGCCAGCGGCAGCAGCGCCAGGTCTTGCGGCCTGACCAGGGTCAGCTCGTCCGACAGCAGGCGCCAGCCGCGGCTGGCCAGCGCCGCGCACAGGGTGCTCTTGCCGGAACCCGGCGGCGCCGGCAGGATCACGCCGGCGTTGCCGCGCTGGAGAACGGCGGCATGAATGATCAGGTAGCCGTGCGCGTGGTGCGACACGCACCAGTTCATCACCCATTCGAACATCGGGAAGGCCTGGTCCAGCGGCAGCGGCTGGAACGGCACCCGGCCGTCCGCATCGAACCGCACCTGCGGGCGGTACCAGCGGCGCGGACCGCCCGAGCGGCGGAAGCTGAGCTGGAAATCGGCGAAACCGTCCTCGCCATCGACCGGATAGTTGGCATACAGCAATGCGATCGCATCGGCCAGGTGCGCAATGTCGGTACGGATGCGGTTGCGAAAAGGACCGGTGCGCAGCACCAGGCCGGGGCCCGACAGGGACAGGCGGCGCAGCATCTCCGCGCGGCCGAGGCTGGCCAGCGTCAGCATGGGCAGGGCTCGATCAGGCCGAGGCGCGACAGTTCACCGAGCAGTGCTTCCAGCTCGGCGCCAATGGTCTCGCCGGCGATATCGAATTCGGCCTGCAGCGTCGAGGCCAGCGCGGCGCTGGAGGCGGGTCCGGGACGCAGGGATTCGAGCAGGCACAGTGCGGCCGGCCCCAGCAGATGGGTGGCGCCGGACAGGTCGTTGTACAGTACGGTTTCGTCGTCCCAGCTGCGGTAAGCAAGCGCCTGTCCGCTCGCCAGGCGCCATGCCGGAACTGCCACATCACGCATCCTCAACCCTGGGTGGACGCGAGGTATTTTTTGGTGGTTTCGGCATCCCAGTAAACGCCCTTGGCCGGCTGGTAATGGCCGGTGCTCTGCAGCTCAGCCCACATCTGCAGCAGGGTACGCTCGGAGAGGTAGCTGGTCCAGCCCTGCTTCACGTTCAGGTAGGTCGCCACCAGGTGCATGCCAAGATTGTACTTGTCGAATTTACAGCCCTCCACCAGCTGCAGCAAGGTTGCCGAGCCATAGGTGCCGTCATTCGCCTCGGAACAGCTGAAGATGCGGCTGAACAGGGTGTCGGTCGCGACCGGCCAGCCGCCGTGGTTCTTCCAGTAGCCTGGCGACCTGCCTGCGCAGCTCACGGCCGTGGCATTCGGTTTTTTGCTGAGCAGGCCGCTGGACAACGCGGCCGATGCGGAGACACATACCCGGGTAGCGCTGGCCTGGGTGGTCCACAGCACGCCGGCCGCACCGAGCCCGGCCTTCGCCAGGCGGCGACGCGCCGCGCCTTGCGGGGTCATCGGCGCGGCCGGCTCGGCGCGCCCTGCTTGGTCTTCGGTGGACACGGTGTCTATCCTCACATTGATGGTTTGCCCCAACGGCTCGTTTCATTCAAGCAAGAAACGTACCGTGTTGCATCATTTGCGCCAAAACTCACTATAAAACAAGTGCATAGCGCGGGCTGCTCATCCCTTACGCATGCAGTCTAGCGAGATTTCGGCGTGCTGTGTCAGATTTCTCGACAGACTCAGAAGAAGCTTTCGGGGATGACCAGCACGTCACCCGGACGCATCGTCATGTTGGCCGAGATGTCGCCATCCTTGATCAGGTCGTCGAGGCGCACCCCGTATTTCTGCTGCTTGCCGTCCACGGTACGGATGACGCTGGCGCGGTTGCCGGCGGCGAACTCGGTCACGCCGCCAACGGCAATCAGGACGTCCATCAGCGACATGTCCTTGCGATATGGCAGGGCTTGCGGACGTGCCGCCTGGCCGATCACGCGGATCTGCTCGCCGTAGCCGCCGACGAAATTGGTGACCACCACAGTGACGACCGGCTGCTGGATGAACTTGGCAAGCGCGGCTTCGATGTCGCGCGCCAGCTGGGTCGAGGTCTTGCCGGCGGCCGGCAGGTCCTCCACCAGCGGCGTGGTGATCTTGCCGTCCGGACGGACCGGCACCGACATCGACACTTCCGGATTGCGCCAGACGATGATATTGATCGCATCGCCCGGACCGATCAGGTATTCCGGGTTCACCACTTCGGCCGAAGGCAGCGCCGGCAGGGTAGTGGCGCAGCCGCCCAGGATGAACAGGCAGCTGATCGCGACAGCCTGGGCCGCGCGCTTGATCTTAGGGGTCATGTTCGTGCTCACGTCAAAATCCTCGGGTTGGCATGGCGTCGGTTACGGCATGCATGCAATATTGTTGAGCATAATTCTATACCATAGCACTTCGGCAACACCTGCACAATTGAAATACTTGTGGCGTACTTGCCGCTTGCTGGTTAGTGCGGGCGCTGCAACAGCTCGCGCACATGGCGCACCGGGATCGCGTAGGAAATGCCGCTTGGGTCGGACACCGCGCTTTCCCTCAAGCCCTTCAGGAATACCATATTGATCACCCCGACCACGCTACCGTCGTCGGGCCGGAACAGCGGGCTGCCGCTGTTGCCGGGATAGGCGGTGCCGTCGAGCTGATAGATGCGGAAGGCCGAGCGCTGCAGCTGGGCGATCGCGCGCGCGTCGAGCTGGCGCGAATTCAGCGAAGGCCGCACCACCGGCGTGATCGCCGCCAGCAGCGCGCGGTGGGTTGTCGCATGCAGGCCCAGGCGCATGCCCAGCGGATAGCCGGTGAATGCCAGCTCCTGCCCTTCGGCCACGCCGTCGTCACCGGCAAGCGCCAGCGGGGCCAGCGGCGCGCCGGACAGGCGCAGGTGGGCCAGGTCGTGCTCCGCGTCCAGCGCGACCAGGCGGGCCGGACGAAAACTGGCGGCCTCGCCCTCGCCGCCGATCACGATGCCGAGCTCTTCCTTGCGCGCCTCATCCAGCTGCTTCGGAATGACGTGCGCATTGGTAATGATGCTCAAGCCATCACCGACGGCGAAGCCGGTGCCGACGAACACGACGGCAGGCTGGCGGGTCTTGAGCAGCGTGCCGACGCCGACGACCGAAGGCTTGATTTGCGCCACCGTACGCGGCAGGTTCTGCGCCTTGGCCGGCAGCATGGCGACAGCCGCGACGGCCAGGACGAGGGTGTGCAGGGCCACTTTCGACACCATTCTCCGGGCCGTTTGGGACGCGCCAGCGAGGTTTCGAAAAAGAATCAATCGTGTGGGCATTTTTGTCTTTCCGACATTAAAATACGTATTTGACACAGGGCAATTTTCATTAAAGAAACGGCCATGAGTGTACGCGAGCCGCGGGATGCAGTGGCAGGACAATGCGCCAAGCAACAGCATTTCCACGGCAAAATGTTGCGATTAAGTAACATTTCAGCATTAAATTCATAGAAAAACCGTCAAATATTCGTTGTGATCGGGAATTTGTGTTGCATGGACCACCATTTTTGTCGTGTCCGTCGACTATTTTTCCGACCCGCAATTGCAATTGCTCAGTCAACAAGCGATCATGCAGACTATTTGACACTTTTATTGATTGATGAGCTTGCCAACTCAAGGGCAATCTCTTAGGCGAGAATCCACGACATGGCAGATATCACAGCCGCAATCCTTAACTTCCTCAAGGCAATTGGGAAATACCGCTGGCACGCGGTCTTCATTACCTGGGCCGTGGCCATCGCGGGCTGGGTGGTGGTCATGAAACTGCCCAACCAGTACGAAGTGTCGGCGCGCGTCTACGTCGATACCCAGAGCATTCTCAAGCCCCTGCTGTCCGGCATGACCACGTTGCCGAACCTCGACCAGCAGGTGCTGTACATGCGCCGCACCCTGATCAGCCGTCCGAACGTGGAAAAGGTCATGCGCATGGTCGACCTCGACGTCAAGGCCAAGAACGCCAAGGAACACGACGAAATGGTCGAGGAACTGATGGAGAAGATCAAGATCGGCGGCACCGAGCGCGACGACATCTATACCATCAGCTACACCGCCCCCGATGCGAAGCTGGGCAAGGACGTGGTGCAGGCGCTGCTGACCATGTTCGTCGAAGGCAGTTTCGGCGGCAAGAAGCAGGATTCCGAGAAGGCGGTCCAGTTCATCGACGACCAGATCCGCAACTACGAGGAAAAGCTGGCCGCGGCCGAGAACAGCCTGAAGGAATTCAAGATCCGCAACCTGGGCATGCTGCCGTCGGAAGGCGGCGACTTCGGTTCGCGCATGATGGCCGCCAACGAAGCGCTGAACACGGCGCGCCTGGAACTGGCCGAAGCCGAGCAGGCACGCAACGCGATCCGCCGCCGCATCGCCGGCGAAGCCGCCCCGGGCGAGACCGCGCCGCTGCCGGTCACCGACCCGGAACTCGAAGCGCGCATCGCCGAGGTCACCAAGACCCTGGACGGCCTGCGCACCCAGTACACCGAAGCGCATCCCGACATCATCGCCAACGCCCGCCTCCTGGATCAGCTGATCGTACGCAAGAAGGATCTGGCCAAGAACCGCAAGCCGAGTGCCGATCCGGGCGCCGGTTACAGCCCGATGCTGCAGCAGATGAACGTGGCGCTGTCGGAAGCCGAGGCACGCGTGGCCTCGCTGCAGGCGCGGGTCAGCGAACACACGGCACGCGTGGCGCGCCTGCGCGCCCAGAGCAGCCAGGCGCCGGAGATCGAGGCCCAGCTGGCCCAGCTCAACCGCGACTACGCGGTCAACCGCGAGAACTACCAGCAGCTGGTCCAACGCCGCGAATCGGCCAAGCTGTCGGGCGACCTGTCTTCCGCCACCGACATGCTGACCTTCCGCGTGATCGACCCGCCGACCGCGCCGCTGCTGCCGTCCGGCCCGAACCGCCTGCGCCTGTTCTCGCTGGTCTTCGTCGGCGCGCTGGTCGCCGGCCTGGCCTCGGCCTTCCTGCTGAGCCAGCTGCGTCCGACCTTCCTGAGCCAGGCCAGCCTGCGCGAGGTGACCGGCCTGCCGATCCTCGGCTCGATCAGCATGAACTGGACCGAACAGCAGACCGTCCGCCGCAAGCGCCGCCTGATTGCGCTGGGCGCCGCCGTGGCGCTGCTGCTGGCCATCTACGGCGCCGGCGTGACCACCATCCTGGTCCGCCCGGGCCTGTAACCGATCAAGGAGCAGACGTGAGCATTATCGAAAAAGCGGCGCGCCGCATCGACCAGGAACGCGGCCAGGCCGGGCCGGTCCAGGTGCCGGCGCAACTGGCCGTATCGCACGCCGTGCAAACGGCCGACCTCGAAGTCCTCGAACCCGTCGGCGCCGGAGCGCCGGTCCTGCCGCCGCAGCCTCCCGCCGCCCCGGCGCCGGCCGCTTTCGAAGCGGCTGCCGCGCCAGTCCTCGAAGCGGAGGCTGCGCCGCGGCGCCAGACCCGCAAGGTAGAACTCGACCTGGCCAAGATGCGCGCCAGCGGCATGGTGACCGCCGCCGGCGGCCGCACCTCGCTGGTGGAAGACTTCCGCATCATCAAGCGCCCCCTGCTCAAGCGCGCCTTCGGCGAACGCAAGCCGCGCGAGAACCCGGCCAACCTGATCATGATGACCAGCTCGCTGCCGGGCGAAGGCAAGACCTATTGCGCCATCAACCTGGCGATGAGCATCGCCATGGAACTCGACCATACCGTGCTGCTGGTGGACGCCGACGTGGCCCGCCCCTCGGTGCTGAGCACGCTCGGCCTGCCGGCACAGCGCGGCCTGATGGACCTGCTGGTGGACGACAAGCTCGACGTCTCCGACGTCCTGCTGCGCACCAACGTCGACACCCTGAGCATCCTTGCCGCCGGCACCAGCACCCCGCGCGCCACCGAACTGCTTGCCAGTTCGTCCATGGCCAACCTGGTGCAGGAGATCGCCAACCGCTATCCGGACCGGGTCGTGATCTTCGACTCGCCGCCCTTGCTGCTCACCAGCGAAGCACGCGCCCTGGCCAGCCACATGGGCCAGATCGTGGTAGTGGTCGAAGCCCAGAAGACCACGCAGCACGCGGTCGGCGAAGCACTGCGCCAGCTCGAGGGCTGCCCCAACGTGAACCTCATTTACAACAAGACCAGGGACATCCCGGGCATCGAAGAAACGTATGACTACCACTATGGGTGAGCTCCGTGCCAGCGTGGCGAGCATGCCGCGCCTGGCGCCGCTCGCAATCGCAGCGATGCTGTTCGCTTCCGAATGCCGCGCCGACTGGCGCGTGGTGCCCGCGCTGACGCTGACCGAGCGCTACACCGACAATTTCAGGCAGGAGAGCGACGCGCTGAAGCGCTCGCAGTTCATCAGCGAACTCGCCCCTTCCGTGAGCTTCGCCAAGACCGGTCCGCGCCTGCTCCTGAACGGCACGGCGCAATGGCGCCATTTCGATTACCGCGACAAGGACCTGCGCGACAGGGTCGACCACAGCTTCGAATACGACCTATCCGGACGTGCGACGCTGGCACAGGACCTGCTGTACGTCGACGCCAGTGCTTCAGCGCGGCCGAACAATATTTCCGCCTTCGGCCCGCGGGTCGAGGACGCTCCCTGGCTCGCGTCCAACCAGGCCAAGGTCAAAACCTGGCGCATCAGCCCCCATCTCGAACAGCGCTACGGCCAGCAGGCCGCGCTGTCGCTGCGCTATACCCGCGACCGGGTCGAGGGCGGCGGCACCCGCGGTTTCGCTACCACCACCGGCGACAGCATCGCCGCCAGCCTGTCCAGCGGCGCCGCGTTCGCCAAAGTGGGCTGGGGCCTGAGCTACCTGCACCAGGAACTGGACGATTCGCTCAATGGCGAGACTTCGAGCCAGGTCGCCAGCGCCAAGCTGCGCTATGTCCTTACCCCGCGCATGGGCCTGACGGCCCAGGTCGGCTACGATCGCTATCGTTTTCCGACCCTGGGCGGCGGCAACAGCGAGGGCCGCAACTGGTCGTACGGCTTCGACTGGAACCCTTCGCTGCGCACCAGCATGAGCGCATCCCTCGGCCGCCATTTCTACGGCCAGACCGGTGCATTCTCTCTGGTGCACCGAAGCCGGCGCACGACCTGGAACGTCGCCTACGACGACGGCATTACCACCGCGCGCGAAGAGTTCCTGCTGCCCTCCGCGGTCGACACCGGCGCGCTGCTGGACCGTCTGTTCGCCACCGCCATCCCGGACCCGGCGGCGCGGCGCGAAGCCATTGCCGCCTACATCCAGAACACCGGCCTGCCTCCCAGCCTGGCCAACGACGTCAACTTCCTGAGCAACCGCTATTTCCGCCAGCGCAGCCTGCAGGGATCGATGGCGTTCAAGCTGGCGCGCACCACCGGCATCCTGTCCGTGTCGCGCAGCGAGCGCATCGCCCTGTCGAGCCAGGAAAACGACAGCATCCTGCTCGGCAACCAGCTCAGCTCACGTAACGACAACGTGCGCCAGAAGGGCGCGAGCGCAACTTTCGATTACCGCCTCACCGCGCGGACGAACGCGGTAGCCGCTTTCGGCTGGTCGCGCAGCCTGTCGTTGACGACCGATATCGAGGACATCCGCCGCGATTTCCGCATTGGCCTGAACCACCAGCTCAGCCGCAAGCTGCGTGCCACGGTCGACCTGCAGCGCCGCACCGGCTCGGTCGGTTTCTCCGGCCGCAGCACCGGTCCATACCAAGAGCATTCCATTTCCGCCAGCCTGTCCGCCCAGCTTTAAGGAGCCGCAAGCGATGTACGAGACTTACTACGGGCTGTCCGTCAAGCCTTTCCAGCTGCGCCCGGACCCCCACTTCTTCTTCGGCAGCAAGGGCCACAAGCGCGCCATGGCCTACCTCGAGTACGGCCTGTCGCAAGGCGAGGGCTTCATCGTCATTACCGGTGAAGTCGGCGCCGGCAAGACCACCCTGGTGCGCAACCTGCTCAACAAGATTCCGACCGACCAGATCGTCGCCGCCCACATCGTCAACACCAGCCTCGATCCGGAGGACACCCTGCGCATGGTGGTGTCGAGCTTCGGCCTGCCGTACGAAGGCGCCAGCAAGGCCGAGCTGCTGAACCGCCTGGAACAGTTCCTGCGCGGCGTCGACCGCCAGGGCAAGCGCGCCCTCCTGGTGATCGACGAAGCCCAGAACCTGAACGCGCGCACGGTCGAGGAACTGCGCATGCTGTCGAACTTCCAGACCGACGACCGCTCGCTGCTGCAGACTTTCCTGCTCGGCCAGCCGGAGTTCCGCGCCACCCTGCACAGCCCCGGCATGCAGCAGCTGCGCCAGCGCGTGATCGCCAGCTACCACCTGGGCCCGATGGATGCGCAGGAAACCCGCGCCTACGTCGAGCACCGCCTGTCCACGGTCGGCTGGCAGGGCGACCCCGCTTTCGATGACGGCGCGCATGCGGCGATCTATGCCTACAGCGGCGGCATCCCGCGCAAGACCAATACCCTGATGGACCGGGTGCTCCTGATGGGCTACCTGGAAGAGATGCACGCCTTCGGCGAAGCCGACATCACCACCGTGGTGCGCGACATCGCCGAGGAATACGAGCTTCCCGAGGCCATGGGCACGCCGGACGCCGGCGCCCTGCCCGAGGGCGAGCTGCGCGCCATCGACACCCGCATGGGCGACAGGCGCGCCAACAGCGGCGGCGCCAGCGTGGAAGTGCTCGACGAACGCATGATGCGCCTCGAGAAGTCGATCGTCTCGGTACTGTCGATCCTGAAGAAAATCGTCGCCACGCCCCAGGGTGCCGCGCCCCAGCACATGGACAACCAGGAATGAAGCCCTACGAACCCGTAGCCCGCCCCGCCCCTGCCCCGGGCGAGCGCATCAGGAATGCGATGACCTGCGACGTCGAGGATTATTTCCAGGTCTCGGCCTTCGCCCCTTACATCGACCGCGATTCCTGGCCCACCCGTGAATGCCGGGTCGAGGCCAACATGGAGCGCATCCTGGCCATCTACGAACGCCACGGCGTGAAGGCCACCTTCTTCACCCTGGGCTGGATCGCCGAGCGCTATCCAGGCATGGTGCGCAACATCGTCGCCGCCGGCCACGAACTGGCCAGCCACGGCTACGGCCACCTGCGCGCCTCCGACCAGAGTCGGACCCAGTTCGACAACGACATCCGGTCGAGCAAGGCGCTGCTGGAAGACATCGGCGGCCAGGCCGTGCTGGGCTATCGCGCGCCGAGCTTCTCGATCGGCCATGCCAACCTGTGGGCGCTGGAGGCCCTGCAGGAAGCCGGCTACCGCTACAGCTCGAGCATCTACCCGATCGCCCACGACCACTACGGCATGCCGGACGCGCCGCGCTTCGCCTTCTACCCGCATGGCCCGGACGGCCTGCTGGAAGTCCCGGTCACCACGGTCAACATGCTGGGCCGCAACCTCCCGGCCGGCGGCGGCGGCTATTTCCGCCTGCTGCCCTACGCGCTGTCGCGCTGGATGATGCAGAAGGTGAACCGCGAAGACCGCCAGCCGGCCCTGTTCTACTTCCATCCCTGGGAACTCGATCCGGGCCAGCCGCGCCCGCAAGGGCTGGACGCCAAGTCGCGCTTCCGCCATTACGTGAACATCGAGCGCATGGAAGGCCGCCTCGAGCAGCTGGCCCGCGACTTCGCCTGGGACCGCATGGACCGCATCTTCCTCGACCGACGATAAACACCCAAGCAGCACCGACGCAAGACAACAACACCAACAAGGCATAGCACGGCATGAACTCGATCATTGAAGCGGCACAGGCAAAGCGCGCCGCCCCGGTGCTCGCCACCGGACCGCAAACCCTCCACCTCCTGCAGCCGCACGAACGCGCGCGCTGGGATGCGTTCGTGCGTTCCTGCCCGGACGCGACCTTCTTCCACCTGTCCGGATGGCAGAAGGTCATCGAAGAATCCTTCGACATCAAGACCTGGTTCTACTACGTCCAGCAGGACGGCCAGATCCAGGGCGTGCTGCCGCTGGCCGAGATCAAGAGCCGCCTGTTCGGCCACTCGCTGGGCGCGATGCCTTTCTGCGTCTACGGCGGCGTGGCCGCGATCGACGACGGCGCCCGCCTGCTGCTCGACGAGGCCGCCGACAAGCTGGCGCGCGAGCTGGGCGTCGGCCACCTCGAGTACCGCGGCATGACGCGCGCCCACCCGGACGACGCCAGCTGGCACACCAAGGAGCTGTACGTCACCTTCCGCAAGGAGATCAGCGCGGACGACGAGGCCAACCTGAACGCGATCCCGCGCAAGCAGCGCGCCATGGTGCGCAAGGGGATCAAGCTGGGCCTGAAGGGCGTGGTCGAGGACAACGTCGACCGCATGTTCGAGGCCTATGCCAACAGCGTGCTGCGCCTGGGCACCCCGGTGTTCCCGAAAAAATACTTCGCCCTGCTGCAGCAGGTCTTCGGCGACGAGTGCGAGGTGCGCAGCATCTACACTGAAGACGATCGCCTGGTGGCCTCGGTGCTGTCCTTCTACTGGCGCGACGAGGTCGTGCCCTACTACGGTGGCGGCATGGACCTGGCGCGCGAAGTGGCCGGCAACGACTTCATGTACTGGAACCTGATGCAGGCCGCAGCGGCGCGCGGTTGCCGCATCTTCGACTACGGCCGCAGCAAACTGGGCACCGGCGCCTACGACTTCAAGAAGAACTGGGGCTTCACGGCCACGCCGCTGGCCTACGAGTACAAGCTGTATGGCGCCGACAAGCTGCCGGACAACAACCCGCTGAACCCGAAGTACCAGCTGTTCATCAAGATGTGGAAGAAGCTGCCGCTGCCGGTGGCGAATTTCCTCGGCCCCTACATCGTGCGCAACCTGGGATAAGACGTGGAAGACCTGCTGCTCTTGATCCACCGGATCCCCTACCCGCCCAACAAGGGCGACAAGATCCGCTCCTACCACCTGCTCAAGCACCTGGCGCGCGACTACCGGGTGCACCTGGCGACGTTCGTGGACGACCCCGACGACTGGCAGCACGTGCCGACCGTCGAGAAGATGTGCGCGAGCAGCCATTTCGCGGCCCTGAATCCGCTTCTTTCGCGGGTGCGCAGCCTCGGCGCGCTGGTCAAGAACCGCTCGCTTTCGCTCGATTACTACCGCGACGCAGGCTTGGCGCGCTGGGTCGACCAGACCGTCGCCGCCCACAAGATCCAGCGGGTGCTGGTGTTCTCGTCGGCGATGGCCCAGTACGCCGACAAGTATCCGGACGCGCGCCGCGTGGTCGACTTCTGCGACGTCGACTCGGACAAGTGGCGCCAGTACGCCGACAAGAAATCCTGGCCGATGAGCTGGCTGTACCGCCACGAGGCGCGCCAGCTGCTGTCCTACGAGCGCCAGGTGGCGCGCCAGTACGATGCCTCGCTGTTCGTGTCGGCGCCGGAAGCGGACCTGTTCCGCCAGCTGGCTCCCGAGAGCGATGCGCGCATCGGCTTCTTCAGCAACGGTGTCGACACCGAGTACTTCTCGCCCGACGCCGCCGGCCCGTCCCCCTTCAAGGAAGGCGAGCAGGCCATCGTGTTCACCGGCGCCATGGACTACTGGCCGAACGTGGACGCGGTGCAGTGGTTCGCCGCCGAAGCGATGCCGCTGCTGCGCGCGCGCTTCCCCGAACTGCGCTTCTACATCGTCGGCGCGCGCCCGGCGCCCGCTGTGCTGGAACTGGCCAAGCAGCCGAACATCGTGGTCACCGGCACCGTGCCGGACGTGCGGCCCTATATCAAGCATGCGCGCGCCGCGGTGGCCCCGCTGCGCATCGCGCGCGGCATCCAGAACAAGGTGCTCGAGGCGATGGCGATGGCGACCCCGGTGGTGGTGACACCGCAGGCATTGGAAGGCATCGAGGCCGAGCCCGGTCGCGAACTGGTGCTGGCGCAGGACGCCGCCGGTTTCGCCGGGGCGGTGGCGCTGCTGCTGGCCCGCAGCGGCAACGACATGGGCCTGGCCGCACGCGCCAGGGTTGAACGCAAGTACAGCTGGCCGAGCAACCTGGCCTGCATCGGGGAGCGACTCGAATGTTCCTGAAACCTCCGCCTGGCATCGACCAGGCCGCCGCACATGCCGCCATCCCGGTCCCGGCTTCGGCAGCGCGCGCCAGCATTGCCGCGCTGGCCGTGGCCCTGCTGGTCCCGATCCTGCTGTTCTACGGCACGGCCGCTTCGATGGTCGGGATCTGGAACAGTTCCGAGACCTTCACCCACGGCTACGTGATCCTGCCGGTCAGCCTGTGGCTGATCTGGCGCCAGCGCGCCTGGTTCGCCAGCATCCCGGCGCGGCCCTGGTGGCCGGGGCTGGTGCTGATGGCCGGCGCCGGCGCGGCCTGGCTGGCCGGACGCCTGGGCGACGTCGGCGTGGTGATGCAGTACGCCTTCGTGGCGATGATGCCGCTTGCCGCGCTCACCCTGCTGGGCCCGCGCCTGGCGGCGAAATTCACCTTCCCGCTGCTGTTCCTGCTGTTCGCGGTGCCTTTCGGCGAGGTCTTCGTCGGCCCGCTGATCCAGCATACCGCCGACTTCACGGTGTGGGCGGTGCAGGCCACCGGCATCCCGGTGCTGCGCAACGGCACCCGCTTCGAACTGCCCACCGGCAGCTGGTCGGTGGTCGAGGCCTGCAGCGGCATCCGCTACCTGATCTCCTCGATCACGCTGGGCTGCCTGTACGCCTACCTGACCTACCGGTCGAACCTGCGGCGCGCCGTGTTCATCGGCATGGCGATCCTGGTCCCGATCGTGGCCAACTGGCTGCGCGCCTACGGCATCGTGATGATCGGCCATACCAGCGGCATGGAACTGGCCACCGGTGTCGACCACCTGGTCTACGGCTGGCTGTTCTTCGGCATCATCATGTTCCTCATGTTCTGGGTCGGCAGCTACTGGCGCGAGGACGACACGCCCGCCACGCCGGCCGCGTCCGCCGCGGCGCCGGTGGCGGCCGGCGGCCCGGCCGGATCGCTGGTGCCGGCGGCCGTCGCCGTGGTGGCAATGGCCGCCGCCTGGCCGGCCTTCGCCGCCTACAACGACCGTGCCAACCACAACCCGCAGCCGGTCGACCTGGCACTGCCGGCACTGGGTTGGCCGCAAGCGGCGGCGTTCCCGGACTGGCAGGTCGACTACATGGAGCCGGACGCCCGGGTGCTGCGCACCTACCGCTCGCCCGAGGGACGGCCGGTGCGGCTGCAGCTGCTGTACTACCGCAACCAGAGCAAGCAGAAAGGCCTGATCAGCTCCGTCAACCGGCTGGCCGGCGAACAGAGCGCCTTCCACGAGACCGCCTCGCGCGGACGCACCGAGCAAGTGGGCGGCCAGGCGCTGGCGCTGCGCGAAGCCGTGCTGCACGGTCCGGGCGGACCGCTGCTGGTCTGGCAGACGCTGTGGGTCGATGGCCGCTACACGGCGAGCAACGTCACCGGCAAGCTGCGCCAGGCCCAGGGCAAGCTGCAGTTCCGCGGCGACGACGGCGCCATGCTGGCGCTGGCGGCGCCCTACGATGCCACCGACAAGGATGCGGACAGCGCCCGCGCCGCCCTGCGCGCCTTCCTCGGCCAGCACTTCGGCGCCATCGACCGCGGCCTGGCGCAGGCGCGCGCGCACTGAGGATCGGCATGCGCAACGAGCTCGCCCACCTGGAGACCCCCGGCATGCAGCGCCCGCTGGTCGTGCACCTGACCTACTCGCTCGACGTCGGCGGGCTGGAAACCCTGCTGGTGGACTGCATCAACCGCATGCCGCCGGAACGCTACCGGCATGCGGTGGTCTGCCTGACGCGCTATACCGATTTCGCCAAGCGCATCACCCAGCCCGGCGTCGAGCTGTACGCGCTGGGCAAGCCACCCGGCCTGGGACTCGGCACGCACCTGGCGTTCTGGAAGCTGATGCGGCGGCTGCGCCCGGCCATCCTGCACACCTACAACCTGTCGGCGCTCGAGTACAACTTCAGCGGCGCGCTGGCCGGCATCCCGGTGCGCATCCACGCCGAGCACGGACGCGACGCCAGCGATCCACAGGGCCTGAACCCGAAGCACAATTTCCTGCGCCGCCGCCTGGCGCCCTTCATCGACTGCTTCATCCCGGTGTCGGAAGACCTGCGCCGCTGGCTCGGCGAGACGGTAGGCATCCCGGCGGACCAGACCCTGTTCATCCGGAACGGCGTCGATACCGAACGCTTCGCCGCAGCAAACGTGGCGGCCGGCCAGGCCTCGCCGTGGGGACCGGACGACATCGTAATCGGCACCGTGGCGCGGATCCAGGACGTCAAGAACCACCGCGGCCTGGTCGCGGCCTTCGCCCGCCTGCGCGAGCTGGCGCCGGAGCAGCGCGAGCGGCTGCGCCTGAGCATCGTCGGCGACGGTCCCTTGATGGGCGCGGTGCGCGAACAGGTGGCCAGCCTCGGCCTGCAGGACGTGGTGTGGCTGCCCGGCGCGCGCGCCGACGTGGCCGCGCTGCTGCACGGCTTCTCGCTGTTCGCCCTGCCCTCGCTGGCCGAAGGCACGCCGGTCTCGATGCTGGAAGCGATGGCCTGCGGCCTGCCGGTGGTGGCGTCGAACGTGGGCGGCATTCCCGAAGTCGTGACCGACGGCATCGAGGGCAGCCTGGTGCCTGTGGAGGACACCGAGGCGCTGGCCCGGGCCCTGGCAAGCTACGTACGCGACCCGGCGCTGCGCCGGCAGCGCGGCGAGGCGGCGCGCGCACGGGTCGAAGCAGCCTTCAGCATGCGCGCCATGCTGGCGGAATACGGCAAGCTGTACGACCGCCTGTGCCGGCAGAAGATTCGCCAGCCGGCCTGATTAAGGCAGGCTGAATTAATTCAGAAAAAGATTAGAGAAACTTAAGGAACACCTACCATGTGCGGAATCGTCGGCATTCTCGACACCCGGGGCGCCCGCCCCATCGACCGCGAAGCGCTGCGGCGCATGAACGAAAGCCAGTACCACCGGGGCCCCGACGAGGGCGAACTGTACCTGGAACCGGGCCTGGGCATGGGCCACCGGCGCTTGTCGATCATCGACATCGCCACCGGCCAGCAGCCCTTCCGCAGCGCCGACGGCAGCATGACCCTGGTGTTCAACGGCGAGATCTACAACTACCGCGCGCTGCGCGACGAGCTGGTGGCCAAAGGCCACGTGTTCCGCACCAAGTCGGACACCGAGGTCCTCATGCAGGCGTATCAAGCCTGGGGCGAGGGCTGCCTGCGCCGCCTGCGCGGCATGTTCGCCTTCGCCTTGTGGGACAAGGGGCGCCAGCTGCTGTTCATGGCGCGCGACCACGTCGGCGTCAAGCCGATGTTCTACTCGCTGCTGCCGAACGGCCTGTTCGTGTTCGGCTCCGAGCTGAAGTCGATCATGACCTTCCCCGAACTGTCGCGCGAACTGAACCCACGGGCGGTCGAAGACTATTTCGCCTTCGGCTACGTGCCGGAACCGAACACGATCTTCTACAATGCTTATAAGCTCAGCCCGGGCTACTGCATCACTCTGCACGTCGGCGACAAGACCGTGACGCCGCGCCGTTATTGGGACCTGCCCTTCCGTCCGCATGCACCGCGTCCAGAAGCCGAGGTCACTGCCGAACTGGCCGCGCGCCTACAGGAAGCGGTGCTGTCGCAGACCGAAGCCGAAGTGCCGCTGGGCGCTTTCCTGTCCGGCGGCGTCGATTCGAGTGCGGTAGTGGCGATGATGGCGCAGCAGGGCAAGGATGCGGTGATCACCTGCTCGATCGGCTTCGATGACCCCGAGTTCGACGAATCGACCTACGCCAAAATGGTGGCCCAGCGCTACACCACGCGCCACCACGCGCAGGTGGTAAGCAAGGACGACTACGACCTGGTCAACCTGCTGGCCGGACTGTACGACGAACCCTATGCCGACAGCTCGGCGATCCCGACCTACCGGGTCTGCCAGCTGGCACGCAAGCACGTGACGGTGGCGCTGTCGGGCGACGGCGGCGACGAGAACTTCGCCGGCTACCGCCGTTACCGCTATGCCATGGCCGAGCACAGCGTGCGCTCCAAGCTGCCGGCCGGGATCCGCAAGCCCCTGTTCGGGACCCTGGGTGCCCTGTACCCGAAGGCCGACTGGGCGCCGCGCGTATTCCGTGCCAAGACCACCTTCGAAGCGCTGGCGCGCGACCTGGTCGAGGGCTACTTCCACGGCGTGTCAATCATGCCGGACCGCGTGCGCGACGAATTGTTCAGCGATGGCTTCCGCAACAAACTGCAAGGCTACCGCGCGATTGAAGTGATGCGCAGCCATGCCAAGAACGCTCCCACCGACGACCCGCTGTCGCTGCTACAGTACCTCGACTTCAAGACCTACCTGCCGGGCGACATCCTGACCAAGGTCGACCGCGCCAGCATGGCCCACTCGCTCGAAGTGCGGGTGCCGCTGCTGGACCATACCTTCCTGGAGTGGGTGTCGGGGCTGCCGTCGAACATCAAGCTGCAGGGTGGCGAGGGCAAGTACATCTTCAAGAAGTCGCTCGAACCCTTCCTGCCCGAGGACGTGCTGTACCGTTCCAAGAAGGGCTTCTCGATCCCGGTCGCAGCGTGGCTGCGTGGCCCGCTGCGCGGAGCCGTGCGCGAAGCGGTGCTCAGCCAGCGCCTGCTGGACACCGGCATCTTTAACGAGCGCTACCTGCGCCACATGGTGGACCAGCACGAATCCGGCACCAGCGACTACAGCGCCTCGCTGTGGTCGGTGCTGATGTTCGAAGCCTTCCTGCGCGTCAGCTTGGGACGCTGAAAAACTAACGCCCGGCACAGGCCGGGCGCTGATTCACATCTATACGAACACCCTGGGCATGCGGCCCGGGGAACGCTTCACGCGGCGCGGCTGACGCGCCCGATCCCTTCGTAATGCAGGCCATAGGATGAGACCATGGCCGGCTGCCAGATGTTACGGCCGTCGAACACAGCCTTGCTTGCCAGGCCCTGGGCCAGCTGGGCGAAATCCGGCGAGCGGAATTCCTTCCACTCAGTGACCAGCGCCAGCGCATCGGCACCGCGCACCGCATCCATGGCCGACGTCGAGATGCGCAGCATCTCGGCGATGCGTTGCGGGCCGTGCTCGGCCAGCAGCACGCGCAACGCTTCTTCGCTCGCCACCGGGTCGTAGGCCACAACCTTGGCGCCGACCGCGAACAGCTTGCGGATCAGGCACAGACTCGAGGCTTCGCGCATATCGTCGGTGTTCGGCTTGAACGACAGGCCCCACAGCGCGATCGTGAGGCCGGCCAGCTTGTCTTCGCCGCCGTAGAAACGGCACAGCTTGCTGAACAGCACGTTCTTCTGCGCCTCGTTGACCTTCTCGGTGGCGTTCAGCAGGTACATCGGTTGCTCGTGGTCGGCTGCAGTCTTGACCAGAGCCTTGATGTCTTTCGGGAAGCAGGAGCCGCCGTAGCCGACGCCGGCGTACAGGAAGTTCGGGCCGATGCGCGGGTCCAGGCCCATGCCGAGGCGGATCGCCTCGATGTCGGCGCCCAGCAGTTCGGCCAGGTTCGCCAGTTCGTTCATGAAGCTGATGCGGGTGGCCAGCATGGCGTTGCAGGCGTACTTGGTCAGCTCGGCGCTGCGCACGTCCATCTCGACCAGCTTTTCGTGGTTGCGGTTGAAAGGACCGTACAGCTCGCGCATCAGGCGCGTCGCCCATACATTGTCGCTGCCGATCACAATGCGGTCCGGACGGGTGAAGTCGCCGATCGCGGCGCCTTCCTTCAGGAATTCCGGATTGCTGATCACGGCGAATTCGATATTCAGGCCACGCTTGTCCAATTCGCCTGCGATGGCAGCGCGTACCTTGTCGGCGGTGCCCACCGGTACGGTCGACTTGTCGACGATGACCACCGGACGGTCGATACGTTTGCCGATGCTGCGCGCGGCGGTCAGGATGTGGGTCAGGTCGGCGCTGCCGTCCTCGTCCGGTGGGGTTCCGACCGCCAAGAAGATCACCTCGGCGTGAGCAACCGCTTCATCGTAGCTGGTGGAAAACAGCAGGCGCCCCGCGCCGGCATTGCGGTTGACCAGCGAATCGAGGCCCGGTTCGTGAATCGGGATGCGGCCGTCCTTGAGCATGTCGATCTTGCGAGCATCGACGTCGAGGCACAGCACGGTATTGCCAACGTCAGCGAAGCAGGCGCCAGACACCAGGCCAACATACCCGGTGCCGATGATGGAAATTTTCATAGGAATTCAGCGTGGAAAGAGACACGGATAGCCGGCGCTTCAAGCGAGCCCGGCCGTGAATGTTTCTAGCAAGACTAACAGTGCCGTTAAAAAATTGCAAACGAAATAACATTATTGTGTATGGCACTGCATGCGTAAAAACGGACACTGTGTCCCACACGAAACAAGTGCGATATTTTAATTTTTATAAGGTAATATGCTGACTTGCCTTTAACGAAAATGGCATTCCAATAAGCACTCCCTGTCCTGACTATACCGGTCAGGTGCAACAAGCGAAGACCGGTCCGCGTGCCTTGTGAAGGCAGTGCCGGAATGCCTGTCCGGTCAAGTTCCGACATGAAATTATTGACGTTTTCCACTCTGTTTCCCAATGCCGAACAGACCACCCATGGACTGTTCGTGGAAACCCGGCTGCGCTACCTGATCGCCAGCGGCCAGGTCGAATCGCGCGTGGTCGCCCCCGTACCCTGGTTCCCGTTCGCACACGAGCGCTTCGGCAAGTACGGCAAGCTGGCGTGTGTGCCTACCAACGAAGTACGCGGCGCCATTGAGGTCAGCCATCCGCGCTACGTGGCGCTGCCGAAGATCGGCATGAACGTCGCGCCGCATCTAATGGCGCGCGCAGTGCGTCCGGCGATCGGCCGGATCATCGATAGCGGCTACGATTTCGACGCCATTGACGCCCATTACTTCTACCCGGACGGGGTGGCGGCGGTCATGCTCGGCAAGTACTTCAACAAGCCGGTGGTGGTGACCGCGCGCGGCAGCGACATCAACCTGCTGCCGCAATTCCCGGTGCCGCGCAAGATGATCCTGTGGGCGGCCAAGAACGCGCACGCCGTGATCACCGTCTGCAGCTATTTGAAGGACGAGATGGTGCGCCTGGGCGCCGACCCGCAGCGCATTACGCCGCTGCGCAACGGCGTCGACCTGCAGCGCTTCGCGCCGATGGACACCGAACGCGATGCGGTGCGCGCCAAGCTCGGCCTTAGCGGCTACACCCTGCTCTCGGTCGGCCGCCTCAATGAAGTCAAGGGCCACGACATCATCGTCAAGGCCCTCACCCGCCTGCCGGGCGTGAGCCTGATGATCGCCGGCGACGGTCCGGACCGCGGCAAGCTGGCCGCCCTCGCGCAAGAACTCGGCGTGGCCGACCGCGTGCGCCTGCTTGGTCCCGTGCCGCAGACCGAATTGCGTACCTATTACGGCGCCGCCGATCTCCTGGTGCTCGCCTCCAGCCGCGAAGGCTGGGCCAACGTGCTGCTCGAATCGATGGCCTGCGGCACGCCGGTGGTCGCCACCAGCATCTGCGGCACGCCGGAAGTCGTTACCGCGCCCGAAGCGGGCCGCCTGATACCCGAGCGCACGCCGGAATGCCTGGCGGAAGCCGTCAAGCTGCTGCGCGCCGACACCCCGGACCGCGCCGCCACCCGGCGCTACGCCGAACGCTTCAGCTGGGACCAGACCACGCAGGGACAGATCGACCTGTTCCGCACTATTCTTATGGGGCATACCTGATGCGCATCCTTTATCACCACCGCACCCGCTCGAAGGACGGCCAGTACGTCCACATCGAAGAGATGATCAATGCCCTGCGCGAGCAGGGCCATGAGATCGTGATCGTGGCTCCGCCCAGCGCCGAGACCGAGGACTTCGGTTCGGACGCCGGCGCCGTGGCTCTGCTCAAGCGCTGGCTGCCGAAATGGTTCTACGAACTGATAGAGCTGGGCTATTCGCTGGTGGCCTACCGCCGCCTGGCAAAAGCTGTGCGCGAGCACAAGCCGGACTGCATCTACGAGCGCTACAACCTGTTCCTGCCGGCCGGCGTCTCGCTGGCGCGCCGCTACAAGCTGCCGCTGCTGCTCGAGATCAACGCCCCGATCCTGGAAGAGCGCAGCCGCTACGACGGCCTCGCACTCACCCGCCTGGCGCGCTGGTCGCAAGCCTATGCCTGGCGCAACGCCGACGTGGTGCTGCCGGTAACGCGCGTGCTGGGCGACATCGTCGCTTCCTACGGCGTGCCGCAGGAGCGCATCGTGGTGATCCCGAATGGCATCAACAACAAGCGCTTCTCGTCGGTGCCCGACGTCGAGGCGGCCAAGCGCGCTCTCGGCCTGGGCGGCAAGCTGGTGCTGGGCTTCACCGGTTTCGTGCGCGACTGGCACGGCCTGGACAAGGTAATCGACCTGATAGCGAAAGACCCGCCCGAATCGCAGCGCCACCTCTTGGTAGTCGGCGACGGTCCGGCGCGCGCCAGCCTGGAAAAGCAGGCGCGCGAGCTCGGTATCGCCAGCCGCGTGACCTTTACCGGCATCGTCGGCCGCGACGACGTGGCGCGCCACGTGGCGGCCTTCGACATCGCGCTGCAGCCGGCGGTGGTGGCCTACGCGTCGCCTTTGAAGCTGTTCGAATACCTAGCGCTCGGCAAGGCGATCGTCGGCCCGGCCCAACCAAACATCGAAGAGATCCTGACGCGCGACGAGAATGCGGTACTGTTCGACCCGGACAGTACCGCTTCGCTGGCGCAAGCGGTCGACCGCCTGTGTCATGATCGCACCCTTCGCGAGAAGGTGGCGGCCAATGCCCGTGCCACGATCGCCGAACAAAGACTCACCTGGCACGAAAATGCGCTGCGCGTCGTCGGCCTCTTCCAAGGGCTGCTGCTCCGCCATGAGACGCCGCCTACCGTGGTTTCCTCGCAAAGGACATGACATGACGGCGTATACGCCTTCTTCAGGCATGAGTGCGCGCCTGGTGCGGTATATCGGTGACCGAATCGCCACCGGCAGGCCCGGACAAGGCCGTTTATGTATCCTGAACTATCACCGTATCCTGGAGTCGGCCGATCCGTTGCTGGCGGCCGAACCGGACGTGAAGACATTCCGCTGGCAGATGCAGGTGCTGGCCGACTGCTTCAACGTGCTGCCGATGGACGAGGCGCTCACGGCGCTCGCGAGTGGCCGCATGCCGCCACGCGCGGTATGCATCACCTTCGACGACGGCTACCGCTCGACCCATGACCTGGCTTTGCCGGTGCTGCGCGAGTTCGGCTTTCCCGCCACGGTGTTCGTCACCACCGGCTTCGTCGACCGCGGCAGCATGTGGAACGACCGCATTCTGGAAGCGCTGCGCACCATGAACGCGGCCGGTCTCAACCTGGAGGATGCGGGGCTTGGCAGCTATTCGCTCGACACCCTCGAACAGCGCCGCGAGGCAGTCGCGGTACTGACTGAAAAAGCCAAGTATCTCGAGCCGGCCGCGCGCCAGGCCCTGGTCGAGCACCTCGACGGGCTGGCCGATTCGCCGGCGCGCGAGCCGATGCTCACCACAGACATGATCCGCGCCTTGATGGAGCAGGGCATCGAGATCGGGGCACACACAGTGTCGCATCCGATCCTGACAAGCCTGCCCGATGCCGGCGCGCTGCAGGAGATGGAAGAGAGCAAGCGCCAGCTGGAAGCGATAACGGGCCGGCCGGTGCGCTATTTCGCCTACCCGAACGGCAAGCACGGCAAGGATTTCGACGAACGCCATATGACCATGGCGCGCCAGGCCGGCTTCGAGGCCGCCTTTACGACCGCCCTCGGAGCGGCCAGCGCTGCCGACCACCGTTTCGCCCTACCGCGCAGCCGTCCTTGGGACGTTACCCGCCCCTTCTACGTATTCCGCGTCCTGCGCTGGCTGGCAGCGTGAACGTCATGGCTACCATGACAAACACATTCACAGGCCGCAAGGCAATCGGCATCTCGTTCGCCACGCAATACGTCGAGCTGGGAATCCAGTTCGTGTCGGTGATGGTACTGGCGCGGATCTTGTCGCCGTCGGAGATCGGCACCTTTTCGGTGGCGGCCATGTTGATGACCATGCTGCACACGTTCCGCGACTTCGGCGTGATCCAGTACATCATCCAGGAACGCGAACTGGGCCGCGACAAGTTGAGCTCGGTAATGGGCGTGGCGATCCTGCTGGCGCTGGCGGTAGCGGGCGTGATGGCGCTTCTCAGTGTGCCCGTGGCGCAGTTCTATGCCAACCAGGCGCTGCGCGATGTCATGCTGGTGATGGCGGCCAGCTTCGCGATATCTCCCTTCGGCTCGGTAGTGCTCGGCGTGCTGCGGCGCGAAGGGCGCCTCGACGCAATCTTCTACGTGAAGACCTTCGCTGCCCTGTGCCAGGTGAGCGTGGGCATCTGGCTTGCTTTGAAGGGTCATGGCGCCCTCAGCCTGGCATGGAGCAACTTCGCCGGCATCCTCGCCTTCGGCCTGGCCAGCAACGTCTTCCGGCCCGCCAGCCTGCCCTGGCTACCGCGCTTTCGCAATCTGGGCGCCATCCTGTCCTTCGGCAGCATCAGCAGCCTGGGCAACCTGGCCAATAACGCCGGCGCCAGCGCTCCAGAGCTCATCATCGGCAAGGTCATGAACCTGGCGGCGGTCGGCTATTTCAGCCGCGCCACCGGCCTGGTGCAGCTGTTCACACGCCTGATCGCCAGCGCGCTCACGCCGTTGGTGCTGCCCTACTTCGCCCAGGTGAAGCGCGATGGCAAGGCGCTCGACAAGCCTTACCTGACAGCGGTGTCACAGCTGACCGCGGTAGCCTGGCCCTTCCTGGCAGTTCTGCTGGTGCTGGCCTATCCAGTGACCCGTGCCCTGTACGGCGACCAGTGGAACACCGCGGTGCCGATAGCGCGCCTGCTGTGCGTGGCCAGCATCGTCAGTGCGGTCGGCCTCTTCTCGTCGCAGGCGATGGTGGCGGCGGGCCAAGTGCGCAGCGCGACCCTGTGCAACCTACTGGTCCAGCCGCTGCGCATCGCTGCCGTGCTGGCCAGCTCGGCTTGGGGCCTGGAAGCGGTGGCCTTGGCTATGGTAGTTTCCGAATGCATCGGCCTGGTGGTTGTATGCTGGTTCCTGCACCGCACTATCGGCGTGCGTCCGCCGGCGCTGGCGCGTGCCTGTGCTGGCAGCGTCGCAATCGCGGCCTGCTCGCTGGCGGTGCCGGTCCTGGTGTGGCTGGGAGGTTCCGACCATACGCCACACGTCTGGAGCGCACTGGCGCTGGGAGGCCTCGGCGCCGTCCTGGGATGGCTTGGCGGCCTGGTGCTCACCCGCCACCCGCTGGGCGAACACGTGCTACCCTTGCTCGGCCTGCATGCCCCCTCCAGCCGCACCTCGGCGCCGGGCCTCGCCACGCGTGTCAAGCGGCTGGTCTACCGCAGCGGCCTGCTGGGCGCCTGGCACCGCATCCGCAACCGCCGCAACCTGACGGTGGTGATGTTCCACCGCGTCCTGCCACGCACTGATCCGCGCTTCGCCGGCGCCGATCCGGAATGGACCATGACGGTAGAAGCATTCGGCCAATGCCTCGAGTTCTTCCGCCGCCACTACAACGTGGTGGATGCGCCTCGGGTGTTCGCGGCGCTCGAAGGAAAACACACCCTGCCGCCCAACAGCCTCTTGATCACCTTCGACGACGGCTGGGCCGACACCGCAGAATTCGCTCAGCCGGTGCTCGACCGCTACCGCATGCCGGCGCTGGTGTTCGTGGCAGGCGGCGCGGTTGGCCAGAGCGCTCCCTTCTGGGAGGAAGCCGTATTCAGTTTCCTGGCGACCGAGCCGGAGGCGCTGGCACAGCTCAGGGCGGCGCTGGCCGGGCTCGACATGAAGCCGCTCAAGGATGTTGCGCCAGCCGGCGGCGAAGCGGCGATCCGCGCCGTGATCCGCGAACTCGGCCAGCGTCCACGCAGCGAAACGCTGGCGCTGGCCGCCGAACTGCGCCGCCGAAGCGGCGCCGGACACGGCCTTCCCGCGATGATGGACGTGCCGCAGCTACGCCAGCTGGCCGCAGGCCATGCGATCGGCGGACATGGCATGAGCCACCAGCCCCTGACCCGGGTTCCCGACCTGGCCCGTGAACTACGCGCCGCGCAGGAGTCGATGTCCGGCTACCTCGGCCAGGAACGGATCGTTTCGATGTCGCTGCCACACGGCGCCGGATCGGACACCGTGCTGGCGGCCTGTCGCGCGGCCGGCTACCGCTACCTGTTCGACAGCCGCGGCCACCTGAACCGCATCGGTGGCGCAGCCGAGCCGGGCCAGGACATCGGCCCGGTCGGCCGCCTCCACATCTCGGAGCGCGAGATCGCCGGCGCTGACGGCCTTGTCGAGCCAACCCGGCTGGCGGCCTGGCTATTCCTGCGCCCGGTGCGTGCACTCGCGCGCACGCGGGCCTAGGACTCGCGATGCGTCCTGTCGCCACAACCTATATCGATCCGAAGGCGGCGCAGCCCGCCCCACTATCAAGAGCACAATATGGTTTCGAAGGTTAACCCGATGCAAGAACAACATAACGACCGGCCGGGCGCCGCACTTTCCTGCGCCCCCGACAACATCCAGGTCAGCGTGATCATCCCGGCCTTCAATGCCGCTGCGACCATCGCACGCGCACTCGCTTCGGTACGTGCCCAGGAAGGCGTGGGGACCGAAATCATTGTCATCGACGACGCCAGCTGCGATGGCACCGCGGACGCCGTGCGCGCCGCGATCCGGCCGGGAGAAAACATCATCCTGCTGCAACTGCCACTCAACAGCGGTGTATCGGCGGCACGCAATGCCGGAATCCGGCTGGCGCGCGCGCCTTACCTGGCCTTTCTCGACGCCGACGACATCTGGCTGGCAGGCAAACTCCAGCGCCAGGTGGCGACCATCGCCGCCGATCCGACTATCACCCTGGTCTCCTGCAACAGCCAGCAGACGGATGCGGAGGGCCGGCCGCTCAAGGAAGGCCACGTGAACCGGCCGCCGGTGCAGGGCGCAGACGCTTGGAAGACCCTGCTGGTGTATAACTTCCTGCCGACCCCCACCGTGCTCACCCGTACCGCGCTGGTGCGTGAACTGGGTGGCTTCGATGAACAACTGGCGGTGGGCGAGGACCTCGACCTGTGGATCAAACTGGCCACCCGCGGCAAGATCACGGTATTGCCGGAAGTGCTGATCAATTACTATGACCTAAATGACAGCCTGATGAAGCGCCACCGCCGCCAGACCGGCGACATCGTCCAGCCCATGATCGAGCGCCATATCCGCGAACAGGCGAGCAAGCTGTCCGATGCCGAAATTCGCCATATGCGCGGCAGCCGCTCGTTCCAGATGGCCTGCGACCTGTTCTTCTCGGGCAGCTACCGCTCCAGCATGTCGCTGTTCATCCAGGCGGCGCGCTGTGGCACCCGTCCCCTGAAGAGCCTGTCTTACCTGCCACGCGCGCTCATGCTAGAAGCAGCAGCCTTGACCAAAGAAACCTTTCTGAAGCTGGGGAAATAAGGAGGATGCAAGTTTGGGACATCCTGATCAAGGGATGGCCTCAGACCAGGACTTCGGCTGCCGCCGGATGGCTCAGGAATGCGGCCGGGCTGGCGCTGCGCCCGTAGGCGCCGGACTGGAACACCACCACCAGGTCTCCCGCTTCCGCCTTTGGCAACTCCATGCGCTCGGCCAGCAGGTCGAGCGGGGTGCATAGCGGCCCCACCACGGAGACCGTTTCACGCTGCGCGCCGGCGCCATCTTGCATCCGGTTGCCGATCGCGACCGGATAATTCTTGCGGATCACCTGGCCAAAGTTGCCGGACGCCGCCAGATGGTGATGCAGTCCGCCGTCGGTTACCAGGAATACCTGGCCGCGCGACTCCTTGCGCTCGGTGACACGAGCCACGTACACGCCGGCCTCGCCTACCAGGTAGCGTCCCAGCTCGACGATCACCTCGGTCTGTGGCGAACGTTCATGCAGACGCGCGATACAGGCTTCCAGCTTAGCCCCAATGGCGTCCAGCGCCAGCGGCGCCTCACCGGGAAAATATGGAATACCGAAGCCGCCGCCGATGTTCAGCTGGGGCAGCGGCAAGCCGCTGTCTTCGAGCAGGGCCAGGGCCAGCTCGATGGTCGCGGCCTGGGCCTCGATGATGGCGTCCGCCTTCAGGCTCTGGGAACCGCTGAAGATGTGCAGGCCGCGGAACTCGACCGGCATGTCCACCAGTGAGCGCAGCACCGCCGGCACCCGCTCGGCGTCGATGCCGAAAGGCTTGGCGCCGCCCCCCATGCGCATTCCCGAGCCCTTCAGTTCGAAGTCCGGGTTGACGCGCAGCGCCACCAGCGGCCGGATGCCCAGTTGAGCGCCAATGGTGGCCGCGCGCGCCAGTTCACCTTCCGACTCGATGTGCAGGCAGACCCCCGCGGCGATCGCCCGGCGCAGCTCGGCATCGAGCTTGCCGGGGCCGGCGAAGCTGATCTCGCCCGGCGCCATGCCGGTGTCGAGGGCGACCGCCATCTCACCGGCCGAGGCCACGTCAAAGCCGTCGACCAGGCCGGCCATGTGCTGCACCAGGGCCGGCATCGGATTGGCCTTGACCGCGTAATGCAGCCGTACCGAACCCGGAAGTGCAGCGCGCAGTTGCGCCACGCGCGCGCCCAGCAGGCTGCGGTCGTAGGCATAAAAGGGCGTGGAGCCGACCCGCTCGGCGAGCCGGGTCAGGGGGATGCCGCCTACCTGCAGGCAGCCATCCGCCACGGCGAACAGGGTTTGCGCCGCATGCACGGGCTTTTGCAGTGGACAGGAGTCACTCATGCTGGTCCTCGAACAGGTTCATGAAGTCAGCGCGCAGCAACGGACGATCGATCTTGCCGTTCGGGTTGCGCGGCAAGGGTCTGGCACGCAGGTCGATGTGGGCCGGCACCATGTAGGCCGGCAGCAGGCGGCGGCAGGCCTGCTGCAGGCCCGCCGCCGCATCGGGACCGGCATCTTCACGCAGGCGCGCCACCGCCACCACCGCCTGCCCCAGCTTCGGGTGCGGCACGCCGAAGGCGGCCACTTCCGTCGCCAGACCGCTGGCATGGAAAGCTTCCTCGACCTCGGTCGGGCTGACCCGGTAGCCGGAAACCTTGATCATTTCGTCGCTGCGGCCGATGAAATACAGGTAGCCCTCCGCGTCGCGGCGTACCGTATCGCCCGACCACACCGCCATCTCAGCCAGCGGCAGGGCCGGATCGCGGCCCGGCGTCGGGCGGAAACGCTCGGCGGTCTTGACCGGATCGTTCCAGTAGCCCAGCGCCACCAGGGCTCCGCGATGCACCAGTTCGCCCGGCTCGTCTGTCGCGCAGGGCGTGCCGTCGGGCCGCACGACCATCACTTCGGCGTTCGGGATCGCGCGCCCGATCGAATCCGGACGGCGGTCCAGTTCGGACGGCGGCAGGTAAGTGGAGCGGAAGGCTTCAGTCAGCCCATACATCAGGAATAGCTCGGCCTGCGGAATGGCCGCGCGCAGCGCATCGACGGCGGCACGCGGCATGGCGCCGCCGGAATTGGTCAGGTAGCGCAACGTGGTCGCCGCCGACCAGTCGAGCCGCGCCAGCTCGATCCACAGCGGCGGCACCGCCGCCAGCCCGGTGATGCGCTCGGCCACCACGGCGCGCCCGATATCCTGGGCGAACAGATGATTGATCAGCACCACTGCCGCGCCTACATGGAAGGCGCAAGTGAGTTGGCTCAGGCCGTAGTCGAAGCTGAGCGGGAGCACCGCCAGCAGGCGGTCGTCCGGGCGCAGCGCCAGGTAGCTCGACACGCTGAGCGCGCCCGCCACCAGGTTCCGGTGCGACAGCACGACGCCTTTCGGTTTACCGGTGCTGCCCGAGGTGTACAGGATCGCGGCAACATCGAGGTCGATGCGTTCCACCGGACGTGCCGGCGCGCTATCGCTTCCCAGGGTGCGCAGGACTACGCCCGGCAGCGCTTCCAGCCCGTCGGTGGCGCCAGCGAGCAAAATGGTACGCAGTTTGGGACAGCCAGTCAGCGCGGGCGCCAGCTGGCGCAGGCGTTCCGGCGAGGTCACCAGGACGCGCACGCCGCAGTCGGCCAGGATATAGGCGACCTGTTCCGGTTTGAGCAGGGGATTGACGGGCACGAATACGGCGCCCGCGGCGGCGGCGCCGAACAGGGCGACGACGCCTTCGATGCGCTTTTCGAGGAAGACCGCGACGCGCTCGCCGCCTTGGACGCCGGCGTCCTGCACGGCGCCGGCGGCCGCGCGGACGCGCTGCGCCAGCGCCGCGTAGTCCAGGCGCTCGCCGCGGTAGACCAGCGCTTCGGCATGCGGCATGCGCTCTGCCGCCGAGAAAATGAAATCGTGAACGAGCTCACTCATGAAAACTGATCCTTTCCCGCTCCCTGTCCGGGCAGCCAAGCGCGCATTTTACCAGTAAGATTTCGGTGAAGTAATCGACGACGGGGGCGCACGGATGAGCACCCGCTCGACCGGAAGCCATTGCTGAGCCTATACTCTCTGATGACCAGAATCCTGCCCTCACCCACCCTTGCAACTCCCGGCGCCACCGGCACGCCGGCACGTCCGCGCGTACCGCTGGCGCCGGTGCTGTCGGTCGCCAGCTTCACGCATGGAGGCACCGTAGCGCCGGAAAGGCTGCCTTCCGTGCTCGATGCCGGTCCTGTCCTGCTGGTCACCAGCGGCCGCATCGCGATCGGCATGGCCCTACGCGAGATGGAACTCAAGCCCGGCGACGCCATGCTGGTGCCGGCCTGGCACACCCAGTCGATGGTGGCGCCACTGCTGTGGGCCGGCGTGCAGCCGGTGTTCTACGACGTCGGCCCCGATGGCGCCGTCGCCATCCAGGAGCTGGCGCGCCGGCGCACCCCGGCGGTACGCGCGCTGATGGCGACCCACTATTTCGGCTTCCACCAGGACATGGCGGCGCTACGCGCTTGGTGCGACGCCAGCGGGCTGCAACTGCTGGAGGATTGCGCCCACTGCTGGTTCGGCGAAGTCCAGGGGCGCCCGGCAGGCGCCTGGGGCGACTATGCGATCGCCAGCAGCATGAAGTTCTACCCTACCTACGAAGGCGGCTGCCTGGTTTCGGCGCGCCATGCGCTGCGCGCGCCGGCGCCGCGCGGCGCCGGGGTCGGCTTCGAGGCCAAGGCGGCCATGGGCGCGCTGGAACGCGCCTTCGGCTACGGTCGCCTGCAGGGGCTCGAGCTCCTGCTGGCGCTGCCAATGGCCCTCAAGCGCGTGCTGTGGAAGCGCGCCAAGGCGAAACAAGCCGGCGCCCCCGCCGCGCTGGCGCCCGATTCGTCCGACAGCAGCGTGCGCTTCGAGCCGGCCTGGCTTGATCGCCGCAGTGCGCTGTTCTCGCGTATCGTGCTGCGCTTGAGCAGCGCGCAACGCATTGTCCAGCAGCGCCGCGCCAACTATGCCCGCCTGGCGGATGCGCTGGCCGGCCTGCCGGGTTGTCGTCCTCTGCATCCTTGCCTCCCCGAGGACGTGTGTCCCTGGGTATTCCCGCTAGTGGCCGAACACCCCGAGGCGCTGTTCGCAGCCCTGCGCGCACGCGGCGTGCCGCTGGTGCGCTTCGCCGAAATGCGCGACCCCGGGGCGAGTGTCGATGCCTTCCCGCACAGCGCCGCGCTGGTGCGCCAGGTGCTTGCCTTTCCTATACACCAGGAGTTGCGGGCAGACGAAGCCGCCTGGCTGTGCACCACCATTCGCGAGGCGGCCGGCGCATGAGCGATACCTTGCGCTGGACCCTGTACCCCGCCGCCCGCTTCCCGGACTTCGCCTCCGACTGGACGGCGCTGGCGCGCGAGACCGCCATGCTGCCGGCGCTGGCGCCCGAGCTCGTAATGCCGCTGCTAGACTGCTTCGGCGACCAGCGCGCTCTGCTGGCCTGCTGCCGGGAAGGCAAAAACGACGCGTCCCTCCCGGTCGCAATGGGCATATTCGTTCCCGCAGGACGTGGCTGGAGCACGTTGCAGCCGCCCCAGGCCCCGCTCGGTCTGTGGCTGCAGCAGCCGGGCCGGGGCACCGGCGAACTGCTGCACGACCTGCTGCGGGCATTGCCCGGCTGGCCGGCAATGGTGGCGCTGACCCACCTCGACCCTGACCTGCTGCCGCGCCCCCCGGATGCGCGCAGCGTGCGCACGCTTGACTACATCGACACCGCCCGCATCACCTTGCAGGGCAGCTTCGACGATTACTGGGGCGCGCGCGGCAAGAACCTGCGCGCCAACTTGAAGAAGCAGCGCGCCCGCCTGGCCCGCGACGGCATCGCCCTGCGCCTGGAAACGGTGCGCGATGCCGCTGACATGGAGGCGGCGGTGGCCGACTATGCGCGCCTGGAGGCCGCCGGCTGGAAGGCCGGGGGCGGCACCGCGGTGGCGCCGGGCGACGCGCAGAGCCGCTTCTACGCCGCCATGCTGGCCGCGTTTGCCCGCCGCGGCGGCGCCTGTGTCTACCGCTACTGGTATGGCGAGCGGCTGGCCGCAATGGACCTGTGCATCGAGGATGAAGGAGTCCTGATCGTGCTGAAGACGACCTACGACGAAGTGGTGGCTGAGGGCACCTCTCCCGCCCTCCTAATGCGCGAGGAGTCCACCCGCGCCCTGTTCGGAGCGGGCCACTGCCGGCGCATCGAATTCTATGGCAGGGTGATGGAATGGCACCTGCGCTGGACGCAGGAAGTCCGCCGTCTGTACCATGTAAACTATTACCGATGGCCGCTGCTGGCGCGCGCGCATGCCGCGCTGCGCGCCCGGGCCTGAATCGCTGGAGAAGCCATGTACCTTGATGAAGTAAGACAAATCGTGACCAACACCTTGTTTCTGGGCCCGCGCGGCGACGCGCTCACCGCCGACTCGCCGCTGCTGGGCGCCCTGCCCGAGCTCGACTCGATGGCGGTAGTGTCGCTGCTGGGTGCACTCGAAGAGCGTTTCGGCTTCATGGTGGACGACGACGAGATCAGCGCCAGTACCTTCGAGACCTTGGGCAGCCTGACAGCATTCGTCACCTACAAGCTCGGCCAATGAGCAGGGCAACGGGCGCCGCACCCTTTTTCCTGCCGTCCCCGCGCGGGCCGCTGTTCGCCCTGTATCACGCCCCCATGGGCGTGTGCCGCCATGCCCTGCTCTACGTGCATCCATTCGGCGAAGAGATGAACAAGTCGCGCCGCATGGCCGCCATGACGGCGCGGCGCCTGGCGGCCAGCGGTGTGGCCGTGCTGCAGCTGGACCTGAGCGGTTGCGGCGACAGCCACGGCGATTTCGCCGACGCGCGCTGGGAAGCCTGGCTGGACGACCTGGCGCTTGGCCGGGCCTGGCTACATGAGCGCAGCGGCATGGCGGCCAGCCTGTGGGGCCTGCGCCTTGGCGCGCTGCTGGCGCTCGACTTTGCCCGGCGCGCCGCCGCCCCGCCACCACGCCTCCTGTTGTGGCAGCCGGTCACTAGCGGCGCAGTTTACCTCACCCAGTTCCTGCGCTTGCGCAGCGCTGGCGACATGCTGCGCGCTGGCAGCGCGCAGGGGGCTCAGACCCTGCGCGCCGCCCTGCTCGGCGGTACGCCGCTCGAGGTTGCCGGCTACACTCTAGCTCCGCAGCTGGCGGCGGCCATCGACATCCTGGATGCCGGCGTCATGATCCCGCCGGCATCGGTCGACTGGTTCGCGATCAGCCCGGGTGAGCGTCCCATGTCTCCGTCCAGCGAACGCATTGCGCACGTCTGGAGCGTCGGCGGCAAGGCCGGCGTGCGGGTGGCCATGCATTCGGTACGTGGGCCGGCCTTCTGGGACAGCCAGGAAATCGTCGACTGTCCGGCCCTGGTCGGTGCCACCGTGGCTGCTATGGCGGAGGCCGCCCATGCATGAGGAACGCGCGCTGTCCTTCGCCTGCGAAGGACAGCAGCTGGTCGGCATCGTCAGCCTGCCCTTTCCCCCCGCCACCCGCGGCGTACTGATCGTGGTCGGCGGCCCGCAATACCGTGCCGGCAGCCACCGCCAGTTCACCCAGTTGGCGCGCCGACTGGCCGCCGGCGGTGTGGCAGCAATGCGCTTCGACTACCGCGGCATGGGCGACAGTGAAGGCGATCTGCGCAGCTTCGAGACGGTCAATTCCGACTTGCGCGCTGCGCTCGACGCCTTCTTCGCTGCCGTGCCTTCGCTGCGCGAAGTGGCCCTGTGCGGCTTGTGCGACGGCGCCTCCGCTGCGGTGCTCTATGCGGCCGATGACACGCGCGTGCGCGGCCTGGTGCTGCTCAACCCATGGGCGCGCACCGAACAGGGCGCGGCGCGCGCCACCTTACAGCACTATTACAGCGCGCGCCTGGCGAGCGGCGATTTCTGGCGCAAGTTGCTGTCGGGCCGTTTCAAGGCAGGGGCCGCGCTGTCCTCAGTATTGGGACTGCTGCGTCATGCCCGGAGCACCCCGGCGCAGGAAGCCGGCGATAGCCTGCCCGACAGGCTCTACGGGCGACTCAGCGCGTTTCGCGGCGGCGTGCTGGTGGTCCTGAGCGGGGCCGACCTGACCGCACAGGAATTCGCCGGACTGGCGCAGTCTTCGGCCCTCTGGCGCACGCTGCTGGCAGACAGCCGCGTGACCCGCTACGAGCTCCCGGGCGCCGACCATACCTTCTCCCAGCGTGCCTGGCAGGACGAGGCTATCGCGCGCATCTGTGAGTGGATGCGCGCGTGATAGAAAACCCTGGTGGGAGCCCCTCGAAGCGAGGTACTGATGGTAGCCTTTCACTTTCCGCAGCAGCAGGTTGCAAAGGTGTAGCGCGCCTTTGCGCTCGACACCGCGCGGCTCTTGGCGCTGGTCGCCGAAGGTAGGCACTCCTGGCCTGCCCAGAGACGGTGCGGCGCCACGAGCGCCGCACCCATGCACAGCAGCTGGCGCGCCTGTTTGACGAGGTCCTGAACGCTTAGTTACCGTTCTGGCTAGACGCCTTGATCCCGTGCCGGGACATCAGGTCGTATAAGGTCGGGCGGCTTACGCCAAGCATTTCCGAGGCCTTGACGATGTTGCCGTCCACCCGCGCCAGCACTTTGACGATCGCCTTGTACTCGGCCTCGTCGCGTACCTGGCGCAGGTTGATCGGCTCTTCCACCGCGCCCTCGCTCGGCAGCCCGAGGTCGTCGGCCACGATGGTATTCCCATCGGCCATGATCACGGCGCGCTTGACGTAGTTCTCCATCTCGCGCACATTGCCCGGCCAGTTGTAGGCCTCGATGGCGGCGATGGCGTCCGGTGCGAAGTTCAGCGAGGAGCGTCCTTCGGACGCGCAGAACTTGTTCTTGAAGTGGTGGGCCAGCAGCGCGGCATCGCCTTCGCGCGTGCGCAGCGGCGGGATGGTCACCACGATCTCGGAAAGGCGATAGTACAAGTCTTCGCGGAAGCGGCCCTGGGCGCACAGTTCCTTGAGTTTCTGGTGGGTCGCGCAGACGATGCGCACGTCAACCGGAATCTCTTCGTGGCCGCCGATGCGCTCGATGACGCGCTGCTGCAGGAAGCGCAGCAGCTTGGCCTGCAGCGGCATCGGCAGGTCGCCCACTTCGTCGAGGAAGAAGGTGCCGCCGTGCGCCAGCTCGACCTTGCCCTTGGTCTGCTTGGCGGCGCCGGTGAAGGCGCCCTTTTCGTAGCCGAACAGTTCACTCTCGAGCAGGTTTTCCGGAATCGCCGCGCAGTTGATCGCCATGAAGCGCTCCTTGGCGCGCGGCGACAGCTGGTGCAGCGCGCGCGCCAGCACCTCCTTACCGGTGCCCGATTCGCCCAGCAGCATCACCGAGGCCGAGGTCGGGGCGACCTTTTCGATGTTGCGGCAGACCTTAAGCATGCCCGGGTCGCGCGAGATCACGCCGGCCAGCGGTGCGTCGGCCTGGGTCTCCTGCAAGCGGCGGTTCTCCATCTGCAGGTCATGCAGGAAGAAGGCTCGCTGGATCACCAGGTTGAGCACTTCCGGGTCGCAGGGCTTCTGGTGGAAGTCGTAGGCCCCCATGCCGATCGCCTTGACCGCATTGGCATGGTCCTGGTTGCCGGTCAGGACGATCACGCGAGTATCCGGCGCCAGCGCCAGGATCTGCTGCAGCGTCGCCAGTCCTTCAGTGGAGCCGTCAGGATCGGGCGGCAGTCCCAGGTCCATGGTGCACACGGCCGGTTCGTGGCGGCGGATCTGCGCCAGCGCGGCCTCGCGGTCGCCGGCCACCACCACGTCGTAGCCATCCAGGCTCCAGCGCAGCTGCTTCTGCACGCCGGGATCGTCTTCGATGATGAGCAGTTTCGGTTTGGTCTGGGTCACGTCTTTCCTCGCTTCAGGCGGCACGCTGGGCACGCTGGGCGCCCGGCTCCGCCGGCACTTCCTGTTGATGGAGCGGCAGCACGACGCGGAAAGTGGTGCCCGTACCCGGGCTGCTCCGCACCTCCAGGCTGCCGCCCAGTTCGTTGATGTACTCGCGGCTCTCGAAAGCGCCGATGCCCATGCCCGCCGACTTGGTCGAGTCGAAGGGCTTGAACAGGCGCTCGCGGACGAATTCCTCGTTCATGCCTTCGCCCGTATCGCTGATCTCCACCAGCGCGCGCGTGCCGTCGCCGGCCAGGCGGATAGTGACGGTGCCGGTGCGCGGGGTGGCCTCGATCGCGTTCTGGATCAGGTGCCCGACCACGCGCTCGAGGCGTTCGCGGTCGGCCACCACCTGCAGCCCCGGGGTCTCGACCAGCAGTTGCGGACGCGGCTCGAAGGCTGCCTTCTGCTCCATCGCCTGGCGCACTACCTGCTCCACCGCCAGCGCCGACGGCTGTTCGGCATTTTCGGTGCGGCTCAGCTTTTGCAGCATGATCTTCATCTTCTGTACCGAGTAATCCACGGTCTCGAGCATGTCGGCCTGGAATTCCGGATTGTCCTTGTGCCTGGCGGCGTTGGCGTTCATCAGGGACAGCTGCAGCACCAAGTTCTTCAGGTCGTGCACCACGAACGTGGACATGCGGTTGAAGGACTCGAACTGGCGCGCCACCATCAGGGCGTTCGCGGTCTCCTGCTGGGCCAACTGACTGGCGGCCTGACTGCCGGCAATCTCGAGCAGGTCAATCACTTCCCAGTTTAGCGTGATCGGGCTACGCGCGTTCTGCAGCAGCACGAAGCCGGACAGGCGTCCGTGCAAGATCAGCGGCACCACCAGCCAGGCACGCGGATAATTCATCAGCCATTCGGGCAGCACCAGAGCCTCGTATTTATCGGGGCTATGCGCGTATTCGTGCAGGTCGACCACCCATTGGCTGGACTCGAGGAACTGGCAGAACGGCGAATCGGCCGCTTCCATGCCGCTCAAGGCCGGCGAATGCCAGGCGGTCGCCGCCTCGAAGCCGCCGGAACCGCTGCGTCGCCACAGCACGCCGCCCGGGCTTTCGACCAGGGTCGCCAACGCCTCGATAACGCGTTCGCCCAGGTCCGGCCCAGGTTTCGACAAGGTACGCGTGAAGCGCATCCATTCTTCGCGGTAGTCGTAGTTATAGCGGTAGAAATGTTTGCTGATGAAGACCTTCAGGCGTGCCCGGAAGCTTCCCGAGAACAACACGCCGACCAGCAGGATCAGGGCGCCGAACAGGAAGGTCACCTGCATCACGGTGCCCCAGCTGCCGCCGAAGTAGCGCAGGTAGTAGCCGGCCGAGCCCATCGCCAAAAGGTACACGGCCGAGCCGAACAGGGTAGCGGAATGGAACATCGCGCGGCGCGACACCGACAGCGGCGAAGACCACAACTTGCTGCGCCCGAGCGAGACCGCGATCAGCGGCGCGGTCAGCGCATTGACGACGCCACGCGCGGCCCAGATGTCGGGATTAACCTCGCGGAACAGCATCGCGTTGCTGTACAGGTAGAAGTCGTAGGCGAACATTGCGCCGATGCCGAGACAGGCGAATTTGACGGCCCAGCGTTCGTGCAGGCTGCGCGCGCGGTACACGTGCTCGACCAGCAGCATGCCCGACACCGCGATCGCCACCCGGGCTGCCCCCGGAAGCACGCCAGCCTGGCCCTGCTTTGCCAGGCTCCACCAGCCGAGGGCCACGGCGCCGAAGCAAGCCAGGTAGACCAGGGCGCCAAGCACCAGCGCCGGCTGCAGGCGAAGTGGCATGCGGCTGCTGTCATCCGTGAAGTGCCCGCGCAGCACCACCAGAAACACCGACCAGCCGGCATTGCGCAGCAGTTCGGCGCAGTCGGTCAGCATCGAGGATATGCCGCCGGCGGCCGCCTCCCATGCCAGGGCGGCGCCCCACAGCACGCTCGACAGGCTGGCAAGGCCGAGCGCGACGTCGTGGCGGCGCCGTTGGCCCACCGCCAGCGGCGCGCCGAGAATGAGAAAGCATACGGCCACCAGTACGTAACTGTAGGCCGCGATACTGGTCAGGGAGATATCGTCCATGAGAGAAACTAGGCGGCGCTTGGCGGAAGGAATGAAGCTCGGGCTGGCCCAGCGCAACGGCGCGCCGGGCGGGACTCTGCGGCGGCGCTCACTGGCCGCGGCGGAGCAGGACGACCTTGAGCGTGTTGATCAGGATGAGAACGTCGAGGAACAGGCTATTGTTCTTTACGTAGTACAGGTCGTACTGCAGCTTCTGCAGGGCATCTTCGGCCGAGGAGCCGTAGCCATAGCGTACTTGGGCCCAGCCGGTTATGCCCGGCTTGACGCTGTGGCGCACGTTGTAATACGGGACCACTTCGATCAGCTGCTCGACGAAGTAAGGACGCTCCGGGCGCGGGCCGACGAAGGACATCTGGCCCCTGAACACGTTGAGGATCTGCGGCAGTTCGTCGATACGGGTCTTGCGCATGAAGTTGCCGAAGCGGGTGACGCGCGGATCGTTCTTGGCAGCCCACTGCGGCTTGCCGCTCTTCTCGGCGTCAGCGCGCATGCTGCGGAACTTGTGGACGCGGAAGGTGTTGCCGTCCTTGCCGACCCGCTCCTGCGAGTAGAAGACCGGACCGCCGTCTTCCAGCTTCACCAGCAGCGCGGCCAGCAGCATCACCGGCAGGGCCATCACCAGGATCAGCAGGCTGCACACCAGGTCGAAGCTGCGCTTCATGAAGGTGCGCACAAAACTCTGGTCGAAGCCGCCGCCGAACACCAGCCACGAGGGCTGCAGCGAGTCGACGCGGATCTGGCAGGTCTCGCGCTCGAAGAAGGTGGCGGCATCGGTCACGCGGATGCCTTGCAGCTTGCAGTCGAGCAGTTCCTTGATCGGGAAGCCGCCGCGGCGGTTCTGTACCGACACCACGATTTCCGAGACGTTGTACTGGCGTACAAGCGACACCAGCGAGTCGCCATCGCGCACCTTCAGAAGGTTCGCTGGCGGTACGCATAATTCTTCGCCGGCGCTCGCGATGAAGCCGGCGATGTTGTAGCGGTGGTAGTTCGAATTCTTCTGCGCCAGCTCGCTGCATTCCTTGGCCAGCGGGCCGCTGCCGAGAAACATGATGCGCGACTGCAGGAAGTGTGCCTCGGACGACTTGAAGAAGGCCATGCGCGCCAGGAAGATGCCGGTACCGGCCAGCATGAACACCAGGGCCATGGTGCCGCGGTCGAAGGATAGCTCCGGTGCCATGTAGAACACCAGCGCCAGGATCGCAAAGCCCATCAGGAAGGACGGCATCAGCTTCATGAAGAAGGGATGGCGCAGGCCTTCGTCGAAGTCGAGCTGGTACATGCCCATCGCGCTCATGCTGAAGATGATCGCCACCGTGAATGCGGCCGCCGACGTGAAGAAGTGGTCGAGATGGGCGGCCGCTACGGCGTCGCCGAACTCGAGCATGCGCACCGCCGCGCCGACGTAGGCTGCGCCCAGCAGCACCAGCACCTCGACAAAGAGCAACAGGAAAACGATCTTTGACACGTAGTGGTTAGAGATCCTGAACACGGTACCCTCCCTGATTCTTCTTACTTTTATATGTTTACGCAGCGGTGTTCGACGATGGTGCCAGGTGCTGCACATACCACGCCATCGCCTGCTGCAGGCCTTCGTCGATGCGATGCGTCGGCTGGTAGCCCAGCAGGGTCGCCGCCTTGCTGATATCGGCCTGCGAATGGCGCACGTCACCGCGCCGGAAATCGACGTATTGCGGCTGGTGCGTTTCCAGGTGCTGGAAACGCTCCCGCAACAGGTCGCGCATCATGCTGTACAGCTGGTTCAGATTGGTGCGGTCGTTGACCGCGACGTTGTATACTTGGTTGGCGGCTTCGCCCCCTGCGAGCGCGGACAACAGGTTGGCCTGTACGACGTTGTCGATGTAGCAGAAATCGCGGCTGGTCTCGCCATCGCCGTTGATACGCAGCTCGTCGTTGCGGATCAGCGCGGCGACCCACTGCGGGATCACGGCGGCATAGGCGCCGTTCGGATCCTGGCGCGGACCGAACACGTTGAAATAGCGCAGGCCGATCGCTTCGGTGCCGTAGGTGCGGCCGAACACGTTGGCATACAGCTCGTTGACGTACTTGGTGACAGCGTAAGGCGACAACGGGTTGCCGATGCGATCTTCGACTTTCGGCAGTGCCGGATGGTCGCCGTAGGTCGAGCTAGAGGCCGCGTACACGAAGCGCTTCACCTTGGCGTCGCGCGACGCCACCAACATGTTGAGGAAGCCGGTGACGTTGACCTCGTTGGTCGTAATCGGGTTATCGATCGATCGCGAGACCGAGCCGAGCGCGGCTTGGTGCAGGACGTAATCAGCGCCGGCGCAAGCGCGTGCGCAATCGTCTGTGTTGCGGATGTCGCCTTCAATGAAGGTGAAGCGCGACCAGGCTTCCGCGCCGACGGCCTCGCGCACCATGTCAAGGTTATGGCGATGGCCGGTGGCGAAGTTATCCAGGCCCGTTACCTGCTGGTTCAGGCGTAGCAGCCACTCGACCAGGTTCGAACCGATGAAACCGGCGGCGCCGGTCACGAGCCAGTGGTAGCGATGTTGCAGCAGGTGTTGCTGGACTTCCTGAAACTTATTCACTTTCGAAAACTTTCTCGGTCGCGCCGGCACACTGCCGGCTTCGCCGCCGCGCTTGCGCGCCGCGGCCGGGTACAGGTTTTTTGTAGGGCTACAGGCGCCAGACGCAGTAGCCAGCTTCCTGCAGCGCTTTCGGGTTGAACTGCGATTTCACGTCGACGAAGCAGCCGTTCTCGTTGAGCTTGGCCTGGAAGTCGGCGATCGACAGCGCCAGCACTTCCTTGTGCGGCACCGCCACTACCAAGGCGTCGGCCTGCGGTAGGCTGCCCCAGCTTTCCAGCTTAATGCCGTACTCGTGCTGCGCCTCCTCGGCGTCGGCCAGCGGGTCAAACACGTGCACGTCGCAGCCGTAGCTTTCGAGCTCATGGACGATGTCAGCTACCTTCGAGTTGCGCAGGTCCGGGCAGTTTTCCTTGAAGGTCAGGCCGATTACGTTGACCTTCGAGCCCTTGACGTGGAAGCCCGCGGAGATCATCGACTTGACCGTCTTCTCGGCCACGAACTTGGCCATGCTGTCGTTGATGCGGCGGCCCGCCAGGATCACCTGCGGGTGGTAGCCGATCGACTCGGCCTTGTGGGTCAGGTAATATGGATCGACGCCGATGCAGTGGCCGCCGACCAGGCCCGGACGGAATGGCAGAAAGTTCCACTTGGTGCCGGCCGCTTTCAGTACGTCGAGGGTGTCGATGCCGATCTTGTCGAAGATGATCGCCAGCTCGTTCATCAGCGCGATGTTCAAGTCGCGCTGGGTGTTCTCGATGACCTTCGCGGCTTCGGCGACCTTGATGCTGGAAGCGCGATACACGCCGGCGGTGACCACCGATTCATATAGCTTGGCGATGCGGTCGAGCGATTCCTCGTCGTCGCCGGAGACCACCTTCAGGATGGTGGTCAGGGTATGTTCCTTATCGCCCGGGTTGATGCGCTCTGGCGAGAAGCCGACGTGGAAGTCCTGCTTCCACTTCAGGCCCGATTCGCGTTCCAGGATCGGGATGCAGACCTCTTCGGTCGCGCCCGGGTAGACGGTCGACTCGTAGACGACGACGACGCCGCGCTTCATGTTGGCACCGACCGACTTGCTGGCGCCGATCAGCGGCTTGAAATCCGGATTGTGGGCGATGTCGACCGGGGTCGGCACGGCCACCACGATATAGTCGGCCTGGGCCAGCATGGCCGGATCGGTCGTCACTTCAAGGTGACGCGCCTCGCGCAGTGCTTCTGACGATACTTCGCCAGTCGGATCGACGAACTGCCTGTAGTTGTCGATTTTAGCGCACGACAGGTCGAAGCCGATGGTACGCCCTTTCTTTCCAAACTCAACTGCCAGGGGCAACCCGACATATCCCAACCCTACAACCGCAACAACCTCATCAGCTTTCATATCGCATTCCGCTCAAGAATTAAATTTTGAAATTATGTTAACTTTTAGTTGGCATGAATGCATTAAGACGCTCAACTCTACATTATTATTTGCTTCGTGATAACAAAATTATTGATGGGTCGATGTTTAAAAACCACGACCATACGGGTTTCGATCGCTTAGCTCATCTGTAGCGACCTGGGGATATTAGCATTTTCTGAAACAAAAGTTCCAAAAAGGCATGTATCGTGCGCAAGCTTTCGATAGCAAAACACAATGAAAAATTTCCGGAGAGAATCAAAATCCCCGCGAAGGAAGGGGGCAGAAATGCCGGTATCAGGATGGCGCGGCTGGCGGGGATCGAACCCACGACCCTTGGCTTCGGAGGCCAATACTCTATCCACTGAGCTACAGCCGCGTAGGGGGAGAAGAAGTGATGCGAAGGATACAGTCTTTCTCCGATGCCGTCCATGGGAATGCTGTTGTCAAGGATGAATTTCGTTACACTAGAGCAGCTTTACGTCTATAATCAGCCGTTTGACGGCATTTGCAAAATAGCATGTCGCAGGCGCCGGTTGTGGCAGGTATTTTCGGTAGTGGCAGGTTTTTTTAATCGAATTAAGGAAATCATGAGCGACGCACATAACGAACACCAATCCCTGATCCGTACCCCGAAGCAGCTTGTGGCGTCCGTCACAGGATTCTTCCTGGTCATCGTCATCGGCATCATTCTGCTCGTGATTTTCGCTACCGGAGACCGTTTGACCGGAGCCGGCACCAACAGCCAGAGCGCCGAAGCAGTCGCGGCACGTGTGCGTCCGCTAGCTGACGAAGGATTCAACCTGGTCGACGCGAGTGCGCCGCGCGTCTTCCAAGCAGGCAATGCAGTTTATACCGCGGTCTGTGCGGCCTGCCACGACAGCGGTGCCGCCGGCGCTCCGAAGCTGGGCGACAACGGCGCCTGGAGCGCTCGCCTCGCTCAGGGCTACGACCTGTTGGTAAAGCACGCCATCGAGGGCATCCGCGCCATGCCGGCCAAAGGGGGCAACCCGGACCTCGACAATCTCGAAGTGGAGCGCGCCGTGGTCTACCTGACCAACAAGAGCGGCGCCTCGTACAAGGAACCGGTCGCGCCAGCGCCGGCCGCTGCAACCGCCGCGGCAACTCCCGCTACCGAAGCCCCGGCTCCTGCCGCTGCTGATGCAACGCCGGCTCCGGCAGCCGCGCCGGCTGCCGCTCCAACAGCAAGCGCGCCGATCGCTTCGGCCGAGACCGGGAAGACTGTATACAACAGTGCTTGCGTTGCCTGTCACGCCGCCGGAATTGCCGGTGCGCCGAAAATCGGTGACAAGGCGGCGTGGGCCCCGCGCATTGCGCAAGGTAATGCCACCCTGTATGAGCATGCCATCAAAGGTTTCCAGGGCAAGGCCGGCGTCATGCCGCCCAAGGGCGGCTCGACTGCGTCTGACGTCGATGTCAAAGCTGCAGTTGACTACATGGTTCTTGCCTCGAAATAAGCTGTTCCGGAGCCTTGACAGGCTCCCTTTGCCTCCCCTTCTTGCCGCTCCGCGCTCTCCAAGCCCGCAGACTTCGCCTCCCGTTCCCTCAGCTTTTCCTGGCCTGGCGCGGCAGCTGATCACGTCCTGCTGATGCCACGCACTGTTCAATACGAGCAAGAGATATTTTTTCGATTAGAATGGCCTTGCTTAAATTTCATTGCGAAAAATGCAAAATCGTTCACGCCGTGCCATCCTGAAAAAGGCTGACAGCCTTTCTCCAGAAGAACTCCAGACATGGCAGGAGTTGTCAACTACCCAGCCTCATCTTGCATCGCCATTCATGAGCGCCCACTATGCCCGCGCCGTGGCGGAAGCGGGACTAGATGCGCGCGTGTGTATCGTCCGGGACGAGGATCAGATCTCGGCATTCTTCCCACATTCCTACGCAAGCGGACTGGCAAGCATGTTCGGAGTTGCCGAGCGCATCGGTGGCGAAATGACGGATACCTTCGGTGTGGTTGCCCATAGCGGTTTTCGCACCAGCCCTGAGGAATTGCTCCGCTTGGCCAAGATCAATTATTTAAACTTTTCGCATCTCGCCGAGTCGCAGTTGCACTATGGACTCGCGGCAAGCCAGCCGCGAGTTGGCCTGCGTACCCGCGTCGATCCGCAAGCGGTCCCGGTCCTCAACTCGGTGCCGTCGATTGGCAAGCACTATCTGAAAGAAAGCGCGCGCCGCACCCGCAAGCTGACCGAGGAAGTCGGGCCGCTGCGTTTCGAATTCAATGTGGAAGGCAATCGTACCGAAGCCCTCGAGCTGCTCATCCGGCAGAAGCGCGCCCAATACCGCTCCAGCGGCGCTCCCGATTCGCTGAAGGAGAGCTGGAAGCGCAATACCTTGTCCAGGCTGCTGGACTACCGTTTCGACAGCTGCCAGGGTGTACTGTCTTCGCTGTACGCCGGCGACGCCTGGATCGCATCGCATTTCGGCATCATGGGCAACGGCATACTGCACATGTGGTTCCCGGTCTACAACCAGGAATTCTCGAAATATTCTCCGGGCCGCCTGCTGCTGCATGCGATTATTGAATCCAGCCGCGCCGCCGGTTTCGACACGGTCGACCGCGGCGAAGGCGACACGCCGATCAAGCGCGAGATCGCCAATCAGGAATATCAGTTATACCGGGGCATCTGGCAAAGCCGCTCGGCGCTCACGCCGATTGTGCACAACTTTACCCGCTTGCGCTGGCGCCTCGGCTTCTGAGGGGCGGCCACCGGTCAGAGTGAGCGCATACAGCCGCTGAAGTCGTCGAAAGCCCCGTAGCGCGGCCTTTCAGCACGCACCGGACCACACAGGTCGGGCACGGTTTCTCCGCGCATCAGGCGGCGTTCGGCCGGCTCGCGCCAGCGGAAATCGAAGCCGAGCGGATCACGGAACAACGCACGCTGCGGATGGCTTCCGGTATACAGCCGTGCCGCCGACGAATAGTGGTTATCCCCCATGTGCAGGATGCCGCCGTCGCGGCTGCGAACGATGCCATCCACCAGGTTGCCGTCGATCGTGGCGCTGCTGCTCGGGAAGCGTACCGCGATGCCGCCGGTGTCGATGAGCGTGTTGTGAATCAGTTTGCTGCGCGCAGCGGAGTTCAGGTAAATGCCGTCATCCGAACACGATGCAATCAGGTTGGCGCGCAGAGTGCTGTCGGTCTGCTCGGTGATACATTTGCCGCCGTCGCGGCAGAACATCTTTTCGGTACCGCCCCCTCCCAGCGACAGGCCGACACGCTGGCCTGGCGCACCGCGCAGCCGGTCTTCGCACAGCACAAGGTTTTGTTCCATAAGGTTATTGCTACCGGCACCTTTAAAGAAGGCGCCGTAGCTGATCCGGTCACCATCGCCCTTGATGAAGTCGCTGATCAGGTTGCGACGGACGATCCAGTGGCTCGCCGTGACCACATCGATCGGCGTGACAGGCTTGTGTGTCGCCCTGATCGTATTGTTGCGCAGCGTATTCCATTCAAGCAGACCATGATCGGGGTGCTGTCCAGCCTCTCCGTTGATCTTCACATGCGCGTTGTAGTCGACAATCAAGTTATTGACCGCAGCAAAGTGATGGGCATTGCCCACGACATGGAATGCATGCTCGCACGGCGCGTCCGTGCACTTCCCTTGCATGGACAGGTTTTCAAAGCGCCAGTAGGGCGCCGATACCTTGAAGCCTTCATGCGTATTCATGTCCAGGTGGACGCTGCCGGGCGTTTGAGCCCGCACTACGATCGGTGCATCCGCCTGGCCGGGACGCGCCGCCAGGATCCGGTAATCGAAGCGGTAGCGGCCGGGCAGCAGCGTAATGACTTGGCCCGGCAGTGCCTCGGCGATGGCACGCAACAGGCCAGCACTGTCCGCGATCAGGACTTCCTGCCCCTCAGGCGGAACAGGAACAAGGTGACCCGACGTCTGCATGCCAACTTTGCCGCTCCAGAACTCGCTGCGCAGCGGCGGATTGCCGCGATCCACATACACCAGCCATTGTCGGGCGTATGCGCCGATTGATTCTATCAGCGGGTTGTGGCCATCGCTGCGACGCTCCACATACGGCCCCAAGGAACGCGGCGTGATACCGGCATGGTCCAGGTAATACAGGACGACGCTTCCAGCCACTGCAGCCAGTCCGAGACTCGCCAGCCCAAGCGACAGCCACACGCGCCTGCTTCCACGGCGTGGAGATGTGGAGCTGCTGGAAACACCAGCTTGTTTTCGCATGTTGAGCCTAGATAGAGAATGAAGGCGCCGCATGTGTTCTTGGGAGCCAGAAAGTCAAAAGATTATGCCACAAGGCATTCGTCTGTGACGGTCGTCACAATGTTGTTACAAAACATCGAAAACTATAAAAAAAATGCATGCAAATTGACAATAAGGATAATTTTAACAACAATATTTTGTTGTATCTGCGCATTTTTTGAATTTTTTTCAGTGTCAATTTAGAATTTTTCCTACTTTCATTAAGTTTCCAGGAGTAATCTGAGTCTATCCGTGCGGCACTATTTCCTGCCGTAAATATTTAGGACAGCTCAGATATGCGAAATTCGTACAGTTCTCCCCTCCTGGCTGCAGCCGTTTGCCTCAGCTTGTCGGCATGCGGCGGCGGCAATGATGCGGCGCTTGAAACGCCAGCAATCTCAATCGGCACGATGGGTGCCACCAGCCTAGCATCGACCACTTACACTCCCGAATCGTGGACCAAATGCGCCACCGAAGGCGGCACCTGCGCGTTCAGTGGCACCGCCATCGTGCGCTACGGTACCGCGGACAAATTCGTCACCAAGAGCGTGACCGGTCCGGTCGCCTGCTCGAACACCGTGTTCGGCGATCCGGCGCCAAATTATGGCAAGACCTGCAGTATCGGCGTCGTCCCGGTTGAAACCACCCTGACTACGACGACTTCACCCACTACCTGGAGCGTGTGCGCCAAGGAGGACGGCCAGTGCGCATTCAGCGGCACGGCCCAGGTACGCTACGGTACCGATACCAAATACGTCATCAAGACCCTAACCGGTCCGATCACCTGCTCGAACGCCGTGTTCGGCGATCCGGCGCCAAATTATGGCAAGTCCTGCAGCGTCGGCACGGTCACGGCAACGGCACCGACCGCACCGACAACTTCGCCAACGCCCCCGTCGTCCTGGACCGTGTGCGCCACCGAAGGCGGCACCTGCGCGGTCAGCGGCACCGCCACCGTGCGCTACGGCACCGCGGACAAATTCTTCACCAAGACCGTGACCGGTTCGGTTGCCTGCACGAACGCCGTGTTCGGCGATCCGGCGCCAAACTATGGCAAGTCCTGCAGCGTCGGCACCACCACCGTCACTCCGACTCCGACTCCGACCCCGACTCCGACTCCGACCCTAGAGCCGGCTCCGGCCCCGAGCAACCCGACGTCGACTAATCCGGTTCCGGCGCCGACCGGTGGCGCCATCACGACGGTCCAGTTAACCAACGCTACGGCTACCACCCAAGCCAATGCGGCCGCTACCTTTGGCCAGACTTTCCTGCAAGGCGATGTGCGCAACGGCGAGACCCTGGTCGGCAGCAACGCCGCCGGCGCTTCGGTGCCGCTGCAGGTCGACGTCAAGGCACGCCATGCCGACGGCTCGCTGCGCCACGCCGTAATCACCGCCCAGCTCTCGAGCAGCGCGGCGAACGCATCGGAAAACATCAGCCTGGTCAAGGCGACCGCCACCGCAACAACGGCCCCGGCAACTCCGGCATCGCTGCTGAACAGCGGCTTCACCGCAGCCTTTACTGCCACCATCGGCGGCGTCCAGTACAAAGCCTCGGCCGATGAGCTGCTGAAGACGGGCAAGTACACGACTTGGCTGTCGGGTTCGCTGGCCAATGAATGGGTGGTGCAGGCTCCGCTGAAGACCTCGTCGGGCGTCGAGCATCCGCACCTCATGGCTCAATTCGCCATCCGTCACTACACTGGCACCAACAGCGCCCGCGTTGACGTCACCGTCGAGAACGGCTGGGTCTTCCAGGCCGCCCCTCAGAACTTTACCTACGATGCGCAGGTGACGGTCGGCGGCCAATCGGTCTTCTCGCAAGCCGCGCTGACCCATTACCACCACGCCCGCTGGCGCAAGATTTTCTGGTGGGGCAAGGCGCAAGCGCTGAACGTGCGTCACAACACCAAGTACTTGATTGCAAGCAAGGCAGTGCCGAACTACAACCAGTCGCTGGCTATCCGGGAAACCACCTTGGCATCGTGGAAGTCACGCTGGAGCACGGCGAAAGTCGGCCCGATGCAACCAGCCCTGGGCGCCGCCTACATGCCGATGACCGGTGCACGCAATGACATCGGGCTGATGCCGACCTGGAACGCGCTGTACCTGCTGAGCATGGACCAGCGCATGAAAGATGTCGCATTGGGCATGTCGGAAGCAGCCGGTTCGTGGTCCGCACACTATCGCGACAAGAACACCGGCCGTCCGGTGACCCTGGCCTCGTATCCTTACCTGGCCCGTTATGAGAGCGGTTCGATCAACCCTGCAACCGGCAAGAGCGAACTGCTGCCTGCTTGCCCCGATACGCTGTGCAGCACGCCGTTGACCGCCGATACCCCGCACCAGCCGGCGTTCTCCTACGTGCCTTACCTCCTGACTGGTGACTACTATCACCTGGAGGAACTGCAGTTCTGGGCCAGCTTCAACAGCTTTCAGATCGCACCGCAATACCGCGGCGCGGGCAAGGGCTTGGTGATGGATAATCAGGTGCGCGGTCAAGCATGGACCTTGCGTACGATGGCGGAAGCTGCCTTCATTACCCCGGATAACGATCCGCAGAAGGCAGCCCTGACGGCACTGGTGAACAACAACATCGATTACTACAACGCTACCTACACCAAAAATGCTGCTACCAACAAGCTGGGTATCGTGACCAACGGCTATGCCGTCGAGTATGACGGCAACACCGGCGTGGCACCTTGGCAGGATGACTTCCTGACGTCGGCAATCGGCCGCATGGTGGAACTCGGTTTCACCAATGCCCAGCCCTTCCTGGCATGGAAATCGAAGTTTGTGGTGGAACGCATGATCGGGAGCGGCTATTGCTGGGTCCAGGCCCCGGCCTACAGCCTGAAGGTTCGCGACAGCAGCAGCGCGCCGTTCTATACAACGATCGGCCAAGCCTACCAGGCCAGCAACCCGACGACCAGTGCAATGGCTTGCGGCAGCTCGCAACTTGCATCGGCTCTGGGTGTCCGTGTCGGTGAGATGGTCGGTACCCTGTCACCGATCGGACAGCAAGGCATCATGCAGCCGGCCCTGGCCTACGCAGTGGGTGCCAACGCGAACGGCGCGAAAGCATGGGCGCAGTACACTGCCCTTCAGTACAAGCCAGACTTTTCAGAGGAACCGAACTACGCTGTAATCCCGCGTTGATCGTGCTCTGACCTTTCAATGACATGAAAGCGGAAGTCCTAGGACTTCCGCTTTTTTTTGGTTCATCGCGCTTTGCCGGGGAACGCATTCTTGATTTTCTGGAAGAAGTAGGATGCGTCCCGAAATCAGTAGGCCATGCGCTTGATGACTTTGATGCGGTTGTTGACGCCTTCCAGGATCGATGAGCTCATCGGATAGATGGCCGAAGCCAAGATGCCGCGCCGGTATTTGGCCAAGCGCTTGGCAAACTGGATTACTGGCGCGATCTGGCTTTGCAAGGCAAGCCTGAGCCAAGTCTTCCATCGGCGAGCACCTTCCCGAACCGATGGCGCATACCAGATCTCTTTCAGCTCGGTCTTGAGCAGGTAGACGATGGACAGGGGCTGGTTGGCAGCCAGGAGCTCCTCGAGCTTGACGGCCTGTTCGACTTTGAGGTTGTCGCGGTTGCGCAGTAACAGCCAGCGGCTACGTTTGATGACTTGGCGAGCCTTTGGTTCGGCACGCAAGGTATTGGCTTGGTCAACGCGCACCCGGTCAACCACTTCGCGGCCAAAGCGGGCCACCACGTGAAACAGGTCGTAGACAACTTCCGCGTTTAGACACTGCTGGCGAACTTCGAGATCCATTGCCGTATTAATGTCCATGGCAACGCCGGCAACCTTCATCTCCCAGCATCTCTAAGAATGGCCGGATCGCTTCCCGGCTGTTTCCTTCTCCAACCCACAGCACCCGCATTCGCTCAGCATCCAAGGCGACAGTGGCATACCGATGCCCTTTGTGCAGGGCGAACTCGTCCATGACAAGGCGCTGTACGCCTTGCGCCGTCGGCGCTCATGCACCAAGGCGCAGGGCTGGTGGCATACCCCACACAGCGCATCGCTTGCCGGGCAGGTTTCCAGAACGATCAGCAGGGAACCGTCCTCTTGTTCCTGGACGGAGTCGACAATATGGCCTTCCCAAAACGGGAGAGAGGGCATAGCATGGAGCATGGCGGTGGTTTGATATATTTATTTTTTTGGCGACTATCAATCTACCAACATCAGACTTCCACCACCACTCCCTGCTCAGTTCGTCAATCCCGTCTTCCCCCATTCCCCTCGCGAAGAACCTTTTTTGGGGGCGCGCAGTCAGACCTGCATATGGATGCGACTTGAACTGCTGAGACGCGCACCTCGTTTCAAGAAATGGTTCGCCCAGTTGCTGGCGTCCAACTCCCCAGCGCCTGCAGGCCCTCGCAGCCTTGCACCCGACGGCCGAACTGGGCCGGATCATTGCATTGCCTCGCCAGAGCGGCGCCGGCACGCGCCGCTGTCCCTATTGCACCTGAGCCCGCCCGCACCGATATTCGACGTCAAAACCGCTTTTAGCAATACCAAAAGCGTCCTACGAACGTAGCAATAACTTTCGTAGTAAAAATGTAATTTTTTGCTAGGCTTATAACCGTGTTGCCCGACTTCACGTGATATCCTTCATTCAGGCAAGCATTGCGCATTCTGGCGCAGGCAAAATAGCTGTTAAAAGGCACCAATGATTGACAACATCGCGATACTCATCTTCAGCTCGGCCATCGTCTACACGGTTTTTCGAGCGGTCAAGCTCGACAAAGTGCTTCCCTGGTTTTCCGCCGATAGCGATCAGCAGCTGCAGGCACTGCAACTTAAAGAGCAGAAAAAATCTAGGAAGGGCATCCGAAAGTAAGCATCGCCCAGCAGTCTCCTGTCCGGAATCCCTGCGTTCCGGTTACTGTTGTGCAACGCACCGATACGTATGCAAAGTCTATTCCTGACGGCTGTCTTCGGCAGCCTGCTCTTCATGGGGTTTTCAGCGGCATTCGCCGCGGCACTTGGTTTTGTCTGGGTCGATATCGTCAAGCCCCAGCAATTGGCCTATGCGATCCTGACCGGACAGCCGCTGTCCTTTATCGCCGCCATCGCGTCGATCGGCCTGTTTACGCTAGCAGACCGCAAGCAACCGCCTCGCTTCACGTTTATCCTCCTTTTGCTAACGCTGTTCGGCCTTTGGATGACGTTCACCACATCCATGTCCGATTTTCCCGTCAGAGCCTGGACCAAATGGGACTGGGCCTCAAAGGTGGTGATCTTCGCAGTGATTTTTCCGTTCATCTTCCGGTCCCGTGTCCAGATCGAAGCCTTTATCCTGGTCTTCATCTTCTCGGCCGCGACCATCTTCTTCTCGGCCGGCGTGAAGGCCATGCGCGGCGGTGGTGGTTACGGCGTGCTGGCGATCATGGGATCTGGTAATACCGGCCTGGCGGAAAGCAGTACGCTGGCTGTGGTATCGGTGATGCTAATCCCTCTGATATTGTTCATCATGCGGTATTCCATCCTGTTCCCGCAGACGCGCCTGACACGCCTGTTCTTCATCGGCGTGATCATTACCGCGGTGGCGGCGGTAGTTGGCACCTCCGCGCGCACCGGTGTGATCGCGATGATCGTGCTGGTGGCGATCTCGATCCTCAAGTCGCAGCGCAAGATGATGTGGTTTGCCGGCCTGGGTATCGCCGCGATTATCCTAATGAACATCGATCTGTCGAACACGCCCTGGGGAGCACGCATGTCGACCATCGAAACCTATAACGAGGATTCCTCCGCACTCGGCAGGATCAAGGTGTGGGAGTGGACCCTGCAATTCGTCGGCAGCAATCCTTTGGGAGGCGGCTTCGACGCCTATATACACAATCGCATCGATGGCGTTCTGGCGGACGGCACGATACGCTACATGCCTGACGGCGTCAGCGGCGGCAAGGCGTTTCACAGCATTTATTTCGAAGTGCTGGGCGAACAAGGCATTCCAGGTTTCGCCATGTATTTCCTGATCATCGTGTTATCACTGCTGAAATTGTATTTGCTGAAAAAAAAATGGCACAAGCATGAAGGAATGTCCTGGATGGCGGGACTGGCAGATGCCCTTACCACCGCGATCTTCGTGTACCTCGCCGGCGGCGCCTTCGTCGGTATCGCCTACCAGCCGTTCATCTTCTACATCGTGAGTCTTACGGTAGCGATCGACCAGTACTCTGTCCGCGTGGAACGAGAACAGCTCAAAGAAAAAGGACGTGTGAAGTCGTGAAGCTCAACCAACTCGCAGGATTGCGGGGAATTTGCGCCTGGTGGGTAGTGTTCTACCATTCGCTCGGCCTGATGGGCGATTCGGTCTCAGGGCCGCTCAGGGACCTCATCGCCCACGGCTACCTGGCCGTCGACCTTTTCTTCTTGCTCAGCGGGTTCGTGATCTTCCTGAGCTACCATGCCGCCGTGTCTACGGGCTCTCCCTACAGCATCGGCAAGTTCTACTGGAACCGCCTGGCCCGGATCTACCCCCTGCACTTCGTAATGCTGGGCGGTTACCTGCTGCTGTTTCTGGCGTACACCCATTTCTCGAGCAGCGGTACGGCGCCGACCACCTATACCTGGAGCGCTTTCATCCAGAGCATGTTCTTGGTCCACATGTGGGTCGGCGCCGACCTGACGTGGAACGTGCCGTCCTGGTCGATCAGTTCGGAGTGGTTCGTCTACCTGTTCTTCCCCCTGATGGCATACAGCCTGCGCAAGCTGCGCGGCGGCGTGGCCGCGCACCTGGGCGTCATCGTGCTGGTCGCGCTCCTGCTGCACCTGATCTATTCGCTGGGCGGTCTGCACTCGCTGGGCTCGGACATCCCGCGCATGGCGCTGGTACGGACCATGCTGGAATTCCTGATGGGGGTCTTCATCGGTTCGCTGTACGTCAACCACAGGGACTTTCTAGAGCGCAGCAGCGGCGCGGCCCTGGCCGGCTTCGTGGTGCTGAGCACCCTGTACGTCTTCTCGCCACTGCCCGACTATGCCCTGATCCCGGCCGCATTCGCACTCCTGATCGCCTTCCTGAGCGTGACCACCTCCTGGATCACCGCCCTGCTCTCGCGGCCCTCGCTAGTCTACCTCGGCGAGATCTCGTACTCGACTTACATGGTGCACTACTTGGTCTACGACCTGTTCAAGGCCGCCTTCGTCTCGGACATCCACGCCGTCAACCAGCTCTACCTGTGGCTGTCCTTTGCGGTGGTCTTCATCCTGTCGGTGCTGCTGCACCACATTGTGGATACCCCGTCCCAGCGTTACTTCCGGCGCCTGTCGGCCCGCTAGCAGCCGCTTTCCTCCTGTGTCAGGCCCGTAGCAGGCGGGCCGACAGTATCTTCTTGGCGCGCAGCAGTTCCTCGGCCAGCGGATGGCGCAGCAGCAGGAGCACGACCGGCCATACCACCAGCACGTACATCGCCACTAGCAGCAGGCGCACTGCCGGGTACGCGACCGAAGACAGCACCGGCGAGAACAGGTAGAGGCCGCCGAGCATGGCGCCGACCGTGACAGCGCTGCGCCAGGTCGCCGACACCCAGTGGGTCGGGGTGATGCCCATGGCCTTGCGGGCCAACAGCAGGTAGGCGGGCACCGACAGCATCTCGCCGAGCACGAAGGCCGTAGCGAAGGACTGCAGGCTGCCGTCGAACAGCGCGACCGCCAGGGCGACCTTGGCCAGCATAGCGACCAGCAGCGGCGAAGCAGTCAGGTAGGGTCGCCCCATCGCGGTAAAGGCCGGCTGCAGGACCGAGAACAACATCTGGATCGCAGCCAAGATGCACAGGGCCGGGATCACTGGCGCCGACTCCAGCCATTTCGGGCCGTAGAGCAGCAGGATGATGTCGCGCGGCATGAAGGCGAGCACCGCCAGCGCCGGCCACATCACGCCGGTCAAGTAGGCCACAATCCGTTTGACCTCGTGCGAGACGTCCTCGCCGCTGTGATGGACCCTGGCCAGGTAGGGCAAGGTGGCGAAGTTAATGCTCGGTCCGGCGATATAGTTCAGCATGTTCACGGTGGAATTCGCGCGGCTGAACAGGCCGACGAAATGAGCGCCGCTGAGCCTGCCGATGACCAGGTCCGGCAGCGCTGCGTCAGCCGACCGGACCGAATTGGTCAGCATGGTGCCGCCGCCGAAGTGCACGACCTGGCGCCATCCGCGCAGGGACGGCAGGCGCGGCAGGCTCTTCGGCTGCAACAGCGCATAGGTGGTCCCAGTCACGATGATGTTCACCAGATTAGCCCAGGCAAACGACATATAGCTGTAGCCCAGCTTGGCCAGCGTGATGCAGGTGGTCGCATATGCCAGGACCGACACGGCGGTCGCGATGGCAGGCACGCGGACCTGAAGCTCACGCGCCATCACCGCCTGCGGAACCGAGCCGACCGGAATGAACAGGAATCCGACCGCCAGCACCCGCATCACCTCCTCGACCCCCGCATGGCGGTAGTAGCCGGCGGCGAACGGGGCCGCCAAGTAGACCACCGCCGCGAAACTCCATGAGGCGCAAACCATCACGCCCATGGCGGCGCGCAGGGACTCGGTGGTGAGTGTCTTCTGGCTGCGGATGAAGGAAACCACGCCGGCGTCACGGAACACGTGGGCGAAGGCGACGAGCACCGCCGCCATCGAGAAGATCCCGATCTCGGCCGAGTCGAGCAGGCGTGCAATGTAGAGAGAAAGCAGGAAGTTGGCGACGGTAGCGCCATTCGAGACGAAAAACTGGGCAGCGATTTTGGAACGGATCGAACTCATGGTCCCATCTAGGTGTTGGGCGTGGCCGACACTACGGCGCCGACCAGGCGTCGGCCGCAACGCCTTGACAATACGAGCTTCCCGTAAAGGGTGCCGAGCAGGTAGATTGCGTCCATCAGCCCAGTGAAGCTGAGCGCGCCGCTGTTCGGTGCGCGCGACACCAGGAAGCGCGCGAAGCGCAGCAGTCCGGCAAAGGCACGGCTATAGCGGTAGCGTGGCAGTCCAAACAGAGTCGGCACCGGTTCCGGCGGCAGCCACTGGAGGCGCACGCCATTGCTGGCGCCAGACCAGAAAGACCAGCGCATGTGGTAGGAACGGGTCATGCGCGACTCGGGGATGAAGTGGTAGATAACCAGGGCCGGATCATAAATCCCGTGAAAGCCCTTCAGCATCAGGTTGCGGTGCAGTTCGTCGTCTTCACCGCCCATCAGGTTGCCCTTGGAACGGCCGATATCGGTGGCGAACCCGCCGGCTTCCAGCAGGGCGCTGCGTTTCACGATGCAATTACCGCCGCAAATGCTGCCGCCGAACTCCTTGAAAGGCTGCGCTCGATCGCTCTGTTCGATCCAGCCCAGCACAGCGCGGTAGGCGCCCACGTGCATCGGCAACCAGGAAGGTGGCGGCGACTGCCAGTCCGGCTTGTACGGGCCGCCGAGGAAGTCGATCTCGCCTTTGCGGATATAGGCCGCCGCAACTTCGAACCAGCTGGGATCGAGCTTTTCGTCGTCGTCGATGAAGCCCAGATACTCGTCTGCGGTATGGGCCAAGGAAAAATTCAGGGCTGCGGAGCGGCCTTGCTGGAGCGCCAGCAAATATTTCATCTTAAGGCCGGGAAACTTTGACAGAGCAGCCTTGTTCGCCTTCTGGTTATCGGGTGTCGAATTGTTGTCCGACACAATAACGGTGAGATCCATATCGTCCGGCACCCTCGCCTGTGCAATGTGCTCTAAGGCAACACTTAACAGATCTGGTCGGTTGTACGTGGGAATAATAAGGCTCAGTTTGAACATGGGCGGAGTGCTCGCATCACTAGCATGTGTTATAAACTGCGGTGTGAACTTCAGAAACATATTAACTGATCAACAATAACTCGTCACGCAATTAAAAAATTTTCTACAAAATTTTGGTTCATCGCGCTTTGCCGGGGAACGCATTTTTGATTTTCTGGAAGAAGTAGGATACGTCCCGAAATCAGTAGGCCATGCGCTTGATGACTTTGATGCGGTTGTTGACGCCTTCCAGGATCGATGAGCTCATCGGATAGATGGCCGAAGCCAAGATGCCGCGCCGGTATTTGGCCAAGCGCTTGGCAAACTGGATTACTGGCGCGATCTGGCTTTGCAAGGCAAGCCTGAGCCAAGTCTTCCATCGGCGAGCACCTTCCCGAACCGATGGCGCATACCAGATCTCTTTCAGCTCGGTCTTGAGCAGGTAGACGATGGACAGGGGCTGGTTGGCAGCCAGGAGCTCCTCGAGCTTGACGGCCTGTTCGACTTTGAGGTTGTCGCGGTTGCGCAGTAACAGCCAGCGGCTACGTTTGATGACTTGGCGAGCCTTTGGTTCGGCACGCAAGGTATTGGCTTGGTCAACGCGCACCCGGTCAACCACTTCGCGGCCAAAGCGGGCCACCACGTGAAACAGGTCGTAGACAACTTGAGGTGGTCCGTGTTTCATGGACATCCAAATAAGGGACAATAAGCCCTGGAGGGATAAACATGAAAACGAAACAGCTACCGTCAAAGCGGGAGATCGTTCCCGCTTCACCCGCATTGGCACCCAAGTCTCGCGCCACGTTCACCGATGAGTTCAAGCGCAAAGCGGTCGCGAGAATGCGTGAAGAGGGGCAGAACGCTACCGATCTGGCAGTCGAGCTGGGGATCCGGCGCAATATGCTCTACAAGTGGGCGGCCAAGATTGACGAGGCGGCGCCGGGAGAGCCACTTCGTTCTCCCGGGCGGCCGGCTCTGGGTGAGCTAAGCGAGGTCGGACAACTGCGTCGCGAACTGGCCCGCGCCCAGGAGGAGTTGGCCATCCTAAAAAAGTTCGATGCGTACTTAACTCGCCTAAAGAAGTAAAGTACGCCTTTATCGACCAGCATCGCAGTGAGTTCCCGGTCAAGTCACTATGTCGTGAGCTCGATATCAGCCGCAGCGTGTACTACGCTTCCAAGAAGGCCAGGCCGAGCTTGCGTAGCCAGGAAGACCTGGCCATGCGCGCTGTCATTGTCAGGATCAACGCAGCGCACCGCTGGGCTCCCGGAACGGTCAAGATGTGGCATCTGCTACGGGCAGAAGGCATCGAATGCGGCAAGCACCGCGTCAGAAGACTGCGCAAGCTGGAGAATATCCAGACAACTCGTATCAAGCGATTCCGTGTCATACAAGCGATGGAACGTGTGCAGCCGCCGGCGCCAGATCTGGTTAAACGACGCTTTCAGGTAAGCGCTCCCAACACGATTTGGGTGGGCGACATGACGGCGCTGCGTACGAAACAAGGCTGGCTTCATCTGGCCATTGTGCTGGACCTGTTTGCGCGGCGCATCGTAGGCTGGTCAATGGATACGACGCAGGCGGCGACACTGCCGATGGCGGCATTGAAGATGGCCTTGGCACAGCGAAAACCCAATGCAGGCCTGATTTTCCACAGTGACCAGGGCACGGTCTACGGATCGCATGACTACCGTAAACTGCTGGAAGCCAATGGCGTCCTACCCAGCATGAGCCGCAAAGGAAATTGCCACGACAATGCTGTTGCAGAGAGCTTTTTCTCGAGCCTGAAGAACGAGGTCATGCACGACAGTGAGGTGTACTGTCAATAACGGACACGCTTGTCTTAAGCCGCCTGTAGCTGTTCGCTGAAGGACTCGGCGAACAGCGCTGGCGGAACAACGCCGATGCGGGAATGGCGCCGCTGTCGGTTGTAGAAAATTTCGATGTATTCCTGAATCGAGGCCTTCGCCTCCTCACGGGTGGCATAGCGGCGATGATGGACAAGCTCATTCTTCAGCGTTCCCCAAAAGCTCTCCATCGGCGCGTTGTCATAGCATTTCCCTCGGTGCGACATTGACGCGCGCATTCCGAACTGCGCTACCAGCGCCTGGCAGGCATGGGCACAGTATTCGCTTCCACGGTCCGAATGGTAGATCAGCCCGGTTTGGTGCGAACCGCTGTTCCAACAGATTTTCAGCGACGGGAAGGTTGTGATTCGAGTTCGTCGTGGCGATGAATTTGCGCCGCTGCTTGCAGCGCAGATTAAGCTCTTGCCGCAACCGGCGAACACGGTCGCGACCAACCTCATGGCCCTGCGAAGCAAGCTCGCGCTTTATCCGCGGCACCCCGTAGGTCTCCCGGGTCTGCCGATGCACTGCCGTGATCAGGATTTTCAACCGAGCGTCTTCATGCCTGCGTGTGAATGGCTTGGCCCGCAGCGAGTCGTAGTAGCCGCTGTGCGAGACGTCCAATACCTGGCACATCAGCTTCACAGAATAGTCAGGAAAGTCGAGTCGCATCGTCTTATCCACGCGGATTTGGCAGCGACTCCTGCGCAAAGTACGCCGCCGCTTTTTTTACGATGTCCCGCTCCATCTCTGCCTGGACCAGCTGCCTGCGCAGCTTCGCGTTCTCCGCTTCCAACTCGGCCACCGAGCGACTTCCAGGTGCTGCTGTTGCGGCCGGCCCGCGTTTGGCTGCTGCTACCCAATTAGCCAGCGTTCCTTTTGATACTGACGCGTGCCGCCGCCTGCTCAATGGACATGCCCTGTGCCAGCACCAGCTTCACGGCTTCTTCCTTGAGTTCCGGGTTGTACGTCTTCTTCAATGTCTTCATAAAGGCTCCTGTTGGTGAACTTTTACCAAACAAGAGTGTCCGAAAAAATCAGAGTACCTCATTGCTTCCCTGTCCGGAGGCGATGTTAAAGACGCCGATCGGCATGGGAACGGCCCTTAGGGAGGGGTGTCAAACATGGCGACGAAGGTTAACAGTGATGCGCGGCGTTTACAACAACAAAATAAAAATGCCGTTCAGGCTTAACTGAACGGCATTACCGCGCGCGCGGTCCTTTGCTTTTCCGACGACGCGACCGCAGCCGCTCGTCGAACGTGTATTACCAGATAATCACGCGGTCCTTCGGCGCCAGATACATCTTGTCCCCTTCCTTCACGCCGAAGGCGTCGTAGAAGCCCGGCTGGTTCTTCAGCGTGCCGTTGGCGCGGAACTGCGCCGGCGAGTGTGGGTCGGTCTTGACCTGGTTGATCTGGGCCGGCTCGCGCATCTTCGCGCGCCACACCTGGCCCCAGCCCATGTAGAAGCGCTGGTCGCCCGACAGGCCCTTGATCACCGGGGCCTTCTTGCCCTTCAGGGACAGCTTGTAGGCCTTGTAGGCGATCGCCAGGCCCGAGTTGTCGCCGATGTTCTCGCCCAGGGTCAGCTCGCCGTTGACGTGATAGCCCGGCAGCGGGCTGTAGGAAGCGTACTGCTGGATCAGGACCTTGGTCTTTTCGGCGAAGCGCTTGCCGTCTTCCTCGGTCCACCAGTTGCGCATGTTGCCGTCGCCGTCGTACTGCGAACCCTGGTCGTCGAAGCCGTGGCTGATCTCGTGGCCGATCACCGCGCCGATGGCGCCGTAGTTCACCGCGTCGTCGGCATTCATATCGAAGAACGGCGGCTGCAGGATCGCCGCCGGGAACACGATCTCGTTCAGTTCCGGGTTGTAGTAGGCGTTGACGGTCTGCGGCGTCATCATCCATTCGTCGCGGTCGATCGGCTTGCCGAGCTTGTTCAGCTCGCGGTTGTACTCCACTTCGCGCGAACGCATCACGTTGCCGACCAGATCATCGCGCTTGACGCTGAGCGACGCGTAATCCTTCCACTTGTTCGGGTAGCCGATCTTCGGGTTGAACTTGGCCAGCTTGGCCTGGGCTTCCTTCTTGGTGGCGGGGCTCATCCAGTCCAGGGTGTCGATCGACTGGCGGTAGGCTTCCAGCAGGTTCTTCACCAGGGCCTCCATGCGCGCCTTGCGCTCGGCCGGGAAGTGCTCCTTCACGTACAGCTTGCCCACGGCGTCGCCCAGCGCACCCTCGACGGTCGACACGCCCCGCTTCCAGCGCGGTTCCAGCTTCGGTGCGCCCGACAGGACCGTGCCATGGAAGGCGAAACGCTGGTCCACGAATGCTTTGGAGAGATAGCTGGCGTAGCCGTTGACCAGGTGCTGCTGCAGGTAGACCTTCCAGGTCTCGAGCGGCATGCGGTTCACGATCTCGGCCATGCCCTTCAGGTAGCTCGGCTGGCTGACAATGACGTAGTCGGTCTTGCCCCCGATGCCGGCGGCGTCCAGCCAGGCGTTCCAGTCATAGCCCGGCGCGATTTCGGCCAGCTTGGTCAGTTCCACCTTGTTGTAGGTCTTGATCGGATCGCGGTTCTCGACCTTGGTCCACTGCACACGCGCCAACTCGGTTTCCAGGTCGACGATGGCCTTGGCGTTCACGGCCGCGTTCTTGTCGCCCGACAGCGCCAGCATCTTCTCGACGTGCTGCTGGTACTTGGCGCGGGTGTCGGCCAGCTTGGCATCATCAAGCTTCAGGTAGTAGTCGCGGTCCGGCATGCCCAGGCCTCCCTGGTACAGGTCGGCCACGTACTTGGTCGAATCCTTGGCATCCTGGTGGATGTAGAAGCCGAAGGGTACGGTGACGCCGAGGCGGCCCAGGCGCGCGAAGGTCGCCGGCAGTTCGGCCTTGTCCTTGATCGCGGCGATCTTGTCCAGCTCGCCCTTGAGCGGGGCGATGCCCAGCTTTTCCAGGCGCGCTTCGTCCATGTAGCTGGCGAAGAAGTCGCCGATCAGCTGCACTTCCGAGCCTGCCTGGGTGTTCTTGACGGCTGCCGACTTCTCGATGATTGCGCGCAGCTGCGGCTGGGTGTCGTCGTGCAGCTTGTAGAAGGCGCCCCAGCTCGACTTGTCGGCGGGGATCTCGACAGTTTTCAGCCACTTGCCGTTCAGGTGCTGGAAGAAGTCGTCCTGCGCGCGCACGGCCGGCTCGACGTATTCGAGCGCGATGCCGGCCGACAGGGTTTTGCCCTTGGCGCCGCCAGCGGCGCTCTCGGCGGATTCGGCATTGGCCACCGAGGCCATCAGGATGAGCGCTGCGGCGCTCAGGATGTGTCGTTTCATTCAATCTCTCCGTTTTATCTTTGTTCTCTCGTAAAGGACAAACGGGCCGGCGTGCGCCGACCCGTTCTTGTCTACTTCCTGCCGATTACCAGATGATCACGCGGTCTTCCGGCGCCAGGTACATCTTGTCGCCCGGCTTGACGTTGAAGGCCTCGTAGAACTCCGGCATGTTCATCACGGTGCCGTTGGCGCGGAACTGGCCCGGCGAGTGCGGGTCGGTCTTGACCTGGTTGATCTGCTGCGCTTCGCGCATCTTCGAACGCCACACCTGGCCGAAGCCCATGAAGAAGCGCTGGTCGCCGGTCAGGCCGTCGATGACCGGGGCCGGCTTGCCGTGCAGCGACAGCTTGTAGGCGTTGTAGGCGATCGACAGGCCGGCGTTGTCGCCGATGTTCTCGCCCAGGGTCAGTTCGCCGTTGACGTTATAGCCCGGCAGCGGCGAGAAGCCGTTGAACTGCTTGACCAGCTTGTCGGTGCGGGCCTTGAAGGCGGCCTTGTCCGACTCGGTCCACCAGTTGCGCAGGTTGCCGTCGCCATCCGACTGGCTGCCCTTGTCGTCGAAGCCGTGGCCGATCTCGTGGCCGATCACGGCGCCGATCGCGCCGTAGTTGACCGCGTCGTCGGCGCGCATGTCGAAGAACGGCGGCTGCAGGATCGCGGCCGGGAACACGATCTCGTTGGTCGTGCTGCGGTAGTAGGCGTTGACGGTCTGCGGCGTCATGCCCCACTCGGTGCGGTCGACCGGCTTGCCCAGCTTGTTCAGCTGGTAGTTGTAGCGGAAGGTCGCGGTGCGCATCGCGTTGCCGACCAGGTCGTCACGCTTGATGCTCAGCTTCGAGTAGTCGCGCCACTTGTCCGGGTAGCCGATCTTCGGGGTGAACTTGGCCAGCTTGGCGCGGGCTTCCTTCTTGGTGTCCGGGCTCATCCACTCGAGGTTGTCGATCGACTGGCCGTAGGCGACGATCAGGTTCCTTACCAGCTCTTCCATGCGCGCCTTGCGCTCGGCCGGGAAGTGTTCCTTCACGTACAGCTTGCCGACGGCTTCGCCCAGCGAGCCCTCGACCATGCCGACGCCGCGCTTCCACAGCGGCGCCTGCTCGGTCACGCCCGACAGCGCGGTGCCATAGAAGGAGAAGCTCTGCTCGACGAAGGCTTTCGACAGCAGCGGCGAGAATTCACGCAGCAGCTGCCATTCGAAGTAGGATTTCAGGGTCGACAGGTCGGTCTTGGCCAGCACCTCGTTCAGGCCCTGGAAGTAGCTCGGCTGGTTGACGATGATGGTGTCGACCTTGTTGCCGATGCCGGATGCGCCCAGCGCCGCCTTCCAGTCGTAGCCCGGCGCCAGTTTGCCCAGCTCGGCCACGCTCATCTTGTTGTAGCGCTTGACCGGGTCGCGATTCTCGACGCGGGTCCACTGCACCTTGGCCAGCTCGGTTTCGAAATCGACGATGGCCTTGGCCTGGGCCGCGGCATCCTTCTCGCCGGCCAGCGCCAGGGTCTTCTCGACGTGCGCCAGGTACTTGGTGCGCACTTCGGCCAGCTTGGCGTCGTCCTGCTTCAGGTAGTAGTCGCGGTCCGGCATACCCAGACCGCTCTGCGAGATGTACACGACGTGTTCGGTCGAGTTACGCATGTCCTGGCTGACGTAGATGCCGTACGGGGTCGACACGCCGATCTTCGCCAGGTGGGCCACCAGGTTCGGCAGGCCCTTCTTGTCCTTCAGGGTGCGGATCTTCTGCAGCTCGCCGGCCAGGGGCTTGGTGCCCAGCGCTTCGCGGCGCGCTTCATCCATGTAGCTGGCGTACAGGTCGCCGATCTTCTGGGTTTCCGAGCCGGCCTTGGCCGACTTGTCGGCCTGCGCGGCCTCGATGATGGCCTTGATCTGCGGCGAGGTGTCGTCGCGCAGCTTCATGAAGGTGCCCCAGCTTGCCTTGTCGCTCGGGATCTCGGTCTCTTTCAGCCACTTGCCGTTCAGGTAGGTGAAGAAGTCGTCCTGCGGGCGCACGCTGGTGTCGATGTATTGGGTGTCGATGCCCGAGATCGGCGCGGCGACCGCCTTGGCGTTTGCTGCGGTGGCGGCGGCCGGGGCGCCGGCCGGCTTGTCGGCCGCATTGGCAAAGGCTGCCGCCAGGGACAGCGTCAGGGTGCTCAGAAGGATTCGCTTCACGGAATGGTCCTCGATTGCTTGGAAAACTGGGGTTGGGAAAAAGCGGCCGGCTCGTGGCCGGTCTCATCGTTGTGCGCCCGCAGCGTTTACCTGTGGGCCGTCTCACCCGCCGTCCTCGACGGTAGGGCTACAAGCATTCTAGCGGGTGGGCAAGGGGCAGAAAGGGCCTGCAGGGCTTTTTTACTTTTCGATACATGCGGACGGGGGGATATCGTATATGCATGTGTTGGTACGTCACAACAACCCTCGCTGCCTCGGCGGCGCCTTACTCTTGGGAATGTACAATTCCGGAACCGGGCCGGGAAACGGGCATAAAAAAGCCCGCGGAGGAGCCGCGGGCAAAGACCACTTCAAAAAGTGGAGAGAGAGAAAAACTGAGATTGACTATAGGTCCCCTCCCCTACGTCCGCTTTGACTCTTACAATTGCTTACCAAGCTGGACAATCCGTAACAAGGTCTTAACGTTTCCCTAAGGTTTTAGCTTGCTTGCATGTGGTTTGGCCTGCTTCGCAGCGGGCCCCCGGCGTTCGGGTTTATACTGGGCATGCGCTACCTCATGTGCAATCCCGGCCGCAGCGCTCACATTGGGTGAACCATGGGCTCCACTTTCAAGAATTCCTGTCTCGTCGGCCTGGGCGCCATCGCCGGGGTCGCGGTGACCATGCAGTTTTCCGCGCTGGCCCAGAAACCAGTTGACGCCGGCATGCCCCTGGCCGAGCTGCGCCAGCTGGCCGACGTCTACGGCGTCATCAAATCCACCTACGTCGAGCCGGTCGAGGACAAGGCCCTGCTGTCGCAAGCGATTTCCGGCATGGTGGCCTCGCTCGACCCGCACTCGGCCTACCTCGACCCGCGCGCCTACCGCGAGCTGCGCGAAGGCACCGAGGGCCGCTTCGTCGGCCTGGGGATCGAGATTTCCGAAAGCGAGGACGGTTTCGTGGAAATCGTCGCCCCGATCGAGGATTCTCCCGCCTGGCACGCAGGCATCAAGGAGGGCGACCTGATTACCCAGATCGACGGCCAGCCGGTGCAGGGCCTGCCGATCGACGAGGCGATCAAGCGCATGCGCGGCGAGCCGGGCACCCGGGTCACCCTGACGGTCGCGCGCAAGTCCAGCGCCGCGCCGCTGCGCTTCACCATCGTGCGCGGCGAAATCGTCCAGAAGAGCGTCAAGGCGAAAATGGTGGAGCCGGGCTACGCCTGGCTGCGCATCGCCCAGTTCCAGGAGCCCACCGTGGACGACATGGCGGCCAGGCTGCAGGCCCTGTACCGCGACAATCCCGACATGAAGGGCCTGGTGCTCGACCTGCGCAACGACCCCGGCGGCCTGCTGCAGGGCGCGATCGGCGTGGCCGCGGCCTTCCTGCCCAAGGATGCCGAGATCGTCTCGACGCATGGCCAGCTGCTTGAACAGCGCCAGCGCTTCTACGGCCGCCCCGAGTTCTACATGCTGCGCAGCGGCGCCGATCCGCTGGCCAGCCTGCCGCCGGCCTTCAAGAAGCTGCCGATGGTGGTGCTGGTCAATACCGGCTCGGCCTCGGCATCCGAGATCGTGGCCGGCGCACTGCAGGACTACAAGCGCGCCACCATCCTGGGCAGCCAGACCTTCGGCAAGGGTTCGGTGCAGACCATCCGACCGATCGGCCGCGACGCCGCCGTCAAGCTGACCACGGCGCGCTACTACACCCCGGCCGGACGCTCGATCCAGGCGCGCGGCATCGTCCCCGACCTGCCGGTCGACGAAACGCTCGACGGCGACGGCTTCAATGCGCTGCGCATGCGCGAAGCCGATCTCGAACGGCACCTGTCCAACGACCGCGAGAACGAAGCCGCGACCCGCCAGGAAGACATCGAGGAGCAGATGCGCCTGTGGGCCGAGGCGCGCGCGCGCAAGCCGCTCGACTACGGCAGCGCCGACGACTTCCAGCTGGCCCAGGCCCTGCGTCATCTCAAGGGCGAGAAGGTGCAGCTGTCCAAGCGTGCGGGGTCAAGCGGCACGACGCTGGCGCAGCACGCGCGCTGAGCTAGGTTTACCTCTCTAAACTGTCGTTTTCGACAATTCCCAGGTCCGGTCCGAGGGTGTAGAATCGGCGCATCTCGCGGGCAACTCCCGTTATTTCCTTGAAAGTCCCCCACATGAAACCTGTCGTGATCAGCGGCACCGGCCTGTTTACGCCGCCCTATTCCATCTCCAACGACGAGCTGGTGACGGCATACAACGCTTACGTCGAGCTGTACAACCAGGAACACGCCGCCGCCATCGCCGCCGGCGAAACCACCGCGCTCGAGCCCTCGAGCAGCGCCTTCATCGAAAAAGCCTCGGGCATCAAGTCGCGCTACGTGATGGAGAAGGAAGGCATCCTCGATCCGGCCCACATGACCGCCCGCATCTCGGAACGCGCCGACGACCAGGTCTCGCTGCAGGCCGAGATGTGCGTGGCCGCCGCACGCGAGGCGCTGGACCGCGCCGGCAAGCAGGCATCCGATATCGACATGGTGCTGGTGGCCTGCTCGAACATGCAGCGTCCCTACCCGGCCATGGCGGTCGAAGTGCAGGACGCGCTCGGCATCGAGGGCTTCGGCTTCGACATGAACGTGGCCTGCTCCTCGGCCACTTTCGGCATCCAGACCGCGGTCGATGCCGTGCGCAGCGGCCGCGCGCGCGCCGTCCTGATGCTGAACCCGGAAATCACCAGCGGCCACCTGAACTTCCGCGACCGCGACAGCCACTTCATCTTCGGCGACGCCTGCACCGCGGTGATCGTCGAAGGCGCGGAGACCGCAACGGGCGCCCACCAGTGGGAAATCCTGGACAGCAAGCTCAAGACCAAGTTCTCGAACAACATCCGCAACAACTTCGGCTTCATGAACCGCTTCGACGAGGCCGGCATCGGCGCGCCGGACAAGCTGTTCCGCCAGCAGGGCCGCAAGGTGTTCAAGGAAGTGTGCCCGATGGCGGCCCAGACGATCGCCGACACCGTCACGAATGCGGGCCTGAAGATCGAGGACGTGTCGCGCTACTGGCTGCACCAGGCCAACCTGAACATGAACCTCCTGATCACCCGCACCCTGCTGGGCCGCGATGCCGAGCCGAACGAAGCGCCGGTGATCCTCGACACCTATGCGAACACCTCGTCGGCGGGGTCGATCATTGCGTTCCACAAGTACCAGGATGATTTGCCCTCCGGTGCGAATGGCGTGATCTGCTCGTTCGGGGCGGGTTACTCGATCGGCTGCGTGGTCGTGCGCAAGAAGTAACCACCTTTCGTAGGGTGGGCGGCTTCGCCGCCCGCGCGTTCAAGCAGCTCGTGAATGGACGCGCTCTGGTTTTCATCGTTGAATTGAACGCGCGGACGGCATAGCCGTCCACCCTACAACTACAATCTGGCGGCCAGCTCCGCCCCTTCCCTGATTGCCCGCTTCGCATCCAGCTCCGCCGCCAGCGCCGCCCCGCCGATCTTGTGGAAGCGCGGCCCGCCCTGGACAGGCGCCGCCGGCATCAGCTCGGCCAGGCTTTCCTGTCCGGCGCAGATCACCACGTTGTCGACCTCCAGCAGACGGCGCTCGCCACCGACCGTGATGTGCAGGCCCGCATCGTCGATGCGCTCGTACTGCACCCCGGCCAGCATCTGCACGCCGTTGCGCACCAGGGTCGCGCGATGGACCCAGCCCGAGGTCTTGCCCAGCCCCGCGCCCGGACGCGTGCTCTTGCGTTGCAGGAGCCAGACTTCGCGCGGCGGATGCGGTTTCACGGGCGCCACCAGGCCTCCCGGCGTGGAAGACGATGCATCGACACCCCACTCCCCCATCCAGTGCGCCTTCGGCACCGGCAGCGGCACGGCTGGATCGTGCACCAGGAACTCGCCCATGTCGAAACCGATGCCGCCGGCGCCGATGATGGCCACGCGCCGGCCCACCGGCCTGCCCTCGCGCAGCACGTCGAGGTAGCTCAGCACCTTCGGGTGGTCGATGCCTTCGATCTTCGGCTTGCGCGTGGTGATGCCGGTGGCGACGATCACCTCGTCGTAACCCGCCGCCAGCAGTTCTTCGCGGCTGACGCGCCGGTTCAGCTGCAGGTCGATCCCGAGCAGTTCGATCCTGCGCCCAAAGTAGCGGATGGTCTCCGCGAACTCCTCCTTGCCCGGCACCCGCATGGCGACGTTGAACTGGCCCCCGATGCGCTCCAGTGCATCGAACAGCGTCACCCGGTGCCCGCGCTCGGCCGCCACGGTAGCCGCCGACAGGCCGGCCGGACCGGCGCCGACCACGGCGATGCGGCGCGGCCTGGCGCTTCGGCGAAACACCAGTTCGGTCTCGTGGCAGGCGCGCGGGTTGACCAGGCAGCTGGCGCGCTTGTTGGAGAAGGTATGGTCGAGGCAGGCCTGGTTGCAGGCGATGCAGGTATTGATCTCGTCGGCGCGCCCGCCGGCCGCCTTCGTCACCCAGTCCGGGTCGGCGAGAAAAGGCCGCGCCATCGATACCAGGTCGGCCTCGCCCTGCGCCAGCAGCGCTTCCGCGTCATTCGGCATGTTGATGCGGTTCGAGGCCACGACCGGGATGCCCACTTCCTTGCGCAGGCGCCCCGCCACTTCGGCAAAGGCCGCGCGCGGCACCGAGGTGACGATGGTCGGCACGCGCGCCTCGTGCCAGCCGTAGCCGGTGTTCAGGATCGTGACGCCGGCCGCTTCGAGGGCCTTGGCCACCACCACCACCTCGTCCCAGGTATTGCCGCCTTCGACCAGGTCGAGCACCGAATGGCGGACCATCAGGATGAAGTCCGGGCCCACCGCGGCGCGGATGCGGCGCACCACCTCCACGGCCAGGCGCATGCGGTTCTCGATCGGGCCGCCCCACTCGTCCGTGCGCTTGTTGGTGCGCGCGCACAGGAACTGGTTGAGCAGGTAGCCTTCGCTGCCCATCACCTCGACGCCGTCGTAGCCGGCCAGCTTCGCCAGCCTGGCGCAGCGCGCGTAGGCGGCGATGGTGGACTCGATGCCGGCGGCGTCGAGCGCTTTTGGCTTGAACTTCGAGATCGGCGACTTCAGGCTGGAAGCGGACACCACGAAGGGCTGGTAGCCGTAGCGGCCCGCGTGCAGGATCTGCAGGACGATCTTGCCGCCCTCTTCGTGCACGGCGCGGGTGACGCGCCGGTGGTTGAGCACGTCGCCGAGAAAATTGAGGGTGCCCCCAAAAGGCAGCAGCCAGCCCTGGCGGTTCGGCGAAATGCCGCCGGTGACGATCAGGCCGGCCCCGCCGCGGGCGCGCTCGCGGTAGAAGGCGGCCAGCTTGCCGTAGTTGTAGAAGCGGTCTTCGAGCCCGGTGTGCATCGAGCCCATGATCACGCGGTTCTTCAGGGTCGTGAAACCGAGGTCGAGCGGCGCGAGGAGATGAGGATAAGTGGAATGCGTCATCCCGGCATTACACCGGGATTTCGTGGAGGCGTGTTACTAAACGCGCGGGACGCTCAGGCCAGATGGCTTTCGCGGTCGCGCAGCTCGGCGAAGCTTTCGATGCTGCCGATGTCGACGGTCACCGGGCGCAGGATCGCGTTCGGGGACATCGAGCGCCAGGCGAACTGCCATTCCTTTTCCAGGGCCTGGCCGGCGCCCTTGGTGAAGGCCGCGCCCAGGCGCGAACGCACGCCGTACTCGACCGGCCCGTCGATGCCGGCCCAGTCGGGCAAGGTACGCTGCACCGCGCGGTGCAGGCGTTCGCCGAACAGCTCGGTGTTGTGGATCACCAGGCAGCTGTCGGCTGGGCCAAGCACGTCGAACAGGCGCTTGTCCCACACGGTCGAGAACGACACGGTCAGGAAGAAACCGCTGGGGACCAGGCGGAACTGGCCGCGCAGCGCGGCTTCGAGTTCCGTGCGCGTCGCATAGCGGTGCAGGGTTGGGGGACGTTGGTAGTCGTGCATGTTCGGTTCAATCTTTGAGGGTGGTGCGCTGGTGCGGCTGCTGCAGCGAGTGCGTGTGCTGCATGCGCATGAAGCGCGAAGCGATCAGGACCTCGCGCAGGAAGTAGACGAAGCTGCTGATCAGGCCGATCATGGCAAGCACGAACAGGCCGGCAATGTACTGGTCCAGCGGGATGTTCATGGTGTCGCCCAGGAACAGCATCGCGATCACCAGGCAGATCAGGAGGCCGCAGGCGGTGCTGGAGCCGATCGCCGTGTTGACCAGGTGCGAGCGGACGTACAGGATCTCGAGCTCGGCCGAGTATTCGGCGTCCGGCCCCTTGCGCAGGCGGTCTTCGAGCACGCGGGTGCGGTCGATGATGCGCGCCAGCCGGTTGGTCAGCACGGTCAGCTTGGTCGCCACGCCAGTCAGCAGGAATACCGGGGCGATCGCCAACTGGATGACGTGGCCGATGTCGCTAAGCTGGAGATTCATGGGAATGCTTCGTGTTCGTTATTCTAGGTTTGCCTCATAGTGTAACAGCCATCAATCAAAGCGGCCGTGGCGCTTGAACTGCTCGGTGGCGTTCACCAGCGCGCGGGCGATGCCGGTCTCGAGGGCGCCGTGGCCGCCGTCCGGAATCATGTGCAGTTTCGCGCCGGGCCAGGCCTGGTGCAGGCGCCAGGCCGACAGCGGCGGGCAGATCACGTCGTAGCGGCCCTGCACGATGGTGGCCGGCAGGTGGGCGATGCGGCCGATGTCGCGCACCAGCTGGTCTTCGTCGAGAAAAGCGCCGTGCAGCATGTAGTGCGACTCCAGGCGGCCGACACCGAGGTCGAGCGCATCCGACGACGGCTCGTCCGGCTGCGGCAGCAGGAACACGCGCCGGCCTTCGAAGCGGCTCCAGGCGCGCGCGGCCGGCCAGTACACGGCCGGGTCGTCGCACAGCAGGCGCTCGCAATAGGCCTTGAGCAGGTCGCCGCGCTCGGCCTGCGGGATCGGCGCCACGAATTCCTCGTACAGCTCGGGATAGAACCACTTGACCCCGTTGATGAACCAGTCGACCTCGGGCTTCGTGCACAGGAAGATCCCGCGCAGCACGAAGCCGAGGCAGCGCTCCGGGTAGGCCTGGCCATAGGCCAGCGCCAGGGTCGAGCCCCAGGAGCCGCCGAACACCAGCCACTGCTTGACGCCGAACATCTGGCGCAAGCGCTCGATGTCGTCGATCAGGAGCTGGGTCGTGTTGTTGCGCCATTCGCCCAGCGGCGTCGACTTGCCGGCCCCGCGCTGGTCGAACAGGATCACGCGGTAGGCGCTCGGGTCGAAGAAGCGGCGGTGCTGCGGCGACAGGCCGGCGCCCGGCCCGCCATGCAGGAACAGCACCGGGATGCCGTTGGGGTTGCCGACTTCTTCCCAGTAGATCGTGTGCAACTCGTCGACGGCGAGCATGCCGTGGCGGATGGGCTGGATCGGCGGGAACAGGGACGGCGGTGTGGCGGTCATGAGGACTTAACTCTCTCGGCAGATAAGCGCCGATTGTAGCCTACCAGCGTGTCCTTATCGCACTGCCGGAATCGTGCGGCCAATGATCGGCAGCTCGATCTCGTGCTGTGCGCCGCCTGCCTTCACCGGATGGCGGTTGCGGTAGATGACCAGTTCTTTCTCGTGGGCCGAATAGTTGGACGGCGTATTGATGCGGGCAACTTCCTCGAACTGTTCCGAGGCAATAACCTGCTCGAAGCGCTGCATAACCGCGAGGTCGTTCCAGAAACCCGGCTGCACTACCACGTATTCAATGCCGAGGCTGTCGATGCGCTCACTGATCGCCGCTTCATCCAACTCTTTTTCCTTGACGCCCAATTCGCGCCTTACCGCCACGTTCAGCAGCAGCTTGTCGGCGCGGACGACCGACATGTCCCTGCGGTCTTCACGCGCCCGCATGTTGAATACGAAGGAGCCGTCGCGGTAGCCGGAGAACAGCACCGCAGTGCCGCGCTTGGCCTTGCGCGCGACGAAATCAGCCGCTTCGGAATAGCCGCCCACGTAATGGACGGGGCGCATCAAGGCAGTCTGGCCAAGCACCAGTACGGCCAGCACGGCGCAGGCCGGCGCGACGGCACGGGCCGGCAGCAGGGTCGACAGCGCCAGCACCGCAACCAGTACCACCGGTGGCAGGATGAACAGGGAATGGCGTGCTTCCTTCAGATCGATGGCCGAGAAGAACAGGTAGCCGAACAGGAACCAGAGCATCCAGAATAGCAGGTCGCCGCGGATGAAGCCTTCTATGCGGCGACGCTTCAGCAGGACCAGGGCGCCGACGGCGGCGGCGATGACCAGTGGCCAGCCGAGTTGTCCCGGCAGGCGTTCCACATACCAGGTCCAGCCGGCAAGCGAAGAACGCGAGGCCAGGGCGTCGGCGATGCCGGTGGCCGACTGGACGTTCGCCTGGCCGAACTTGACAGTCAGGACCAGCAGCGGAATCAGACCCACCAAGCCAAGGAGGGCGGCGCCCCAGGCGTGGCGGTCGCGCAGCAGCGTGGAGCGCCGCTCGGCCAGCAAGGTAACGGCGTAGACCAGTGCCATGAAACCGGCCGTCAGCTTGGTATACATGGCCATTACCAGTAGCACCAGCGTCCAGTACAGCAGGCTGGAGCGGGACTCGCGCCGGTAGCGCGTGAATAGTACAGCGCTCCAGATCGAGAAGGCGAGGCTGGGAATCTCGAGCATCACCTGACGACCCCAGAAGGCAATCTCGGGCGCCGCTATCAGCATCACTGCGGCGGCCAGGGCTTGCCACTCCCCCAGCCAGAAGCGAAACAGGCGTAAGCTACCCCAGGCAAAGGCGACGTAATGGAGCCCGATCACCAGCAGTGCCGTGTGTTCGGAAACGCCGAAAAGCGCATAAAAGGGCGCACTGATCGCATAGAACAGCGGTGGGTAGAACAGGATGGTCAATGCCGGATACTTGGTGTAATAGGCGTAGGCATAGCCGACCGGGTCGCCAAGGGGCGCATCTATGAACAAGTCCTTGATGAACACGCCGTTCAGGGCATGGCGTGGCGCGTCGCTCCAAGAAAAAGTATTCCCTGATGGCGCGCCAAGATAGAGTAAGCCTACAAGCAGCGCCAGCGTAAACGGAATAAACAACTTGCGAATGTGGGAACCATCAATGTCCATGGCGCAATAAAAAATGGAAAGAAGTCTGGTTAGAATACTTACCAATAATTAAATTAACAAGCAGGTCGCGCCGCGCTGTGACTTTCTTGCTAAAAGAAGGTATTTAGCGCCTGTATCACGGTATAAGCATCGTCCACTGCCAACAAGACTTGCCACTTGTCGAAGGTGGTGCAGGGGTGCGAGATGCCGCAGCCGACCAGGTCGCCGACCTGCAGGCTGGCGCGCAGTTCGCCCTCCGGCAGCGCCAGGTAGGCGTGCTGGTCGTTCATCTTGACGATCGTGCAGCCCGGCGGCAGCGCCGTGGGCGCCGCGGCGCCGCTGCCCGGACGGTGGGTCAACAGCGGGGTCGGCAGCGCCTCGTCATAGGAGGCGTCGCGCTTGCCCATGGTGAGGATGGCCAGGCCCGGCTCGGGGCGCGACTGCACGGTGCTCCAGACTTCCAGCGCCGGGCGCAATCCTTCCACGGTATGCGCTTCGCGGGCGTCGAGCTGGGCCAGCAGGCGCTGGTAGGAGCCGTGGTCGCTGGTGAGGTAGCAGCCGCTGCGCAGCACGGGGCGCACCGGGCGCGACAAGTCGTCCATGCCGGCGAAACCGCGCGCCACCAGGTCGAAATAGGACGAGCCGCCGGCCGAAATCAGGATCTCAGGCGCGCCGAACAGCCGTTGCCCATCCGCCGTCTCGACCAGGTCCACCAGCTCGGCCAGGAAAGCGCGCACCGCGCGCAGGTCGGCATCGCGGTCGGCGCTGACCAGGAGGCCTTCGTAGCCTTCGAAGCCTGCCAGCGCCAGGCCATCGGCCGCGGCGATGGCGCGCGCCACCGCGATCGCTTCGTCGCTCGTCCGGCAGCCGGCACGCTTGCCGGCCAGGCCGAGTTCGACCAGTACCGGCAGGGGCCGGGCCAGGCCGCGCGCCACCACCGCCGTTGATAGGCGCGCGACGCCCTCGAGCGAGTCGGCCAGCACGAAGCATTCGAAATCGGGGTCCTCATGCAGCAGCGCCAGCACCGCCTCGATGTCGGCGCGCGCCACCAGCTGGTTGGCCAGCAGCACGCGGCGCACGTTGAAACGGTGCGCCACCTGCACCTGTGTGGCGCTGGCCAGCGTGATGCTCCAGGCGCCACCCGCCAGCTGGGCCGCGAACAGCTGCGGACTCATCGTGGTCTTGCCATGCGGCGCCAGCGTGGCGCCGTGGCGCGCGCAGAAGTCGCGCATCCAGGCCAGGTTGTGCTGGAGCGCCGAAGCCTTCAGGACGGCGACCGGGAAGGAGGTGTCGCCGCGCAGGACGTTCCAGCCCTGCACGCCGATCGCGCCCTGGCGCAGCGCTTCGGTCAAGGGCAGGCCCTTGGTGCCGGGCAGCAGGAATTGTTCGTCGAGGCTGGACAGGGCCAAGGCGCCGCGCGGGAGAGTGTGCATCGGAACCTCTCTAGGTTGTGAGGAAGGCCATGATTGTAATTCGTCCCGGTATCTGGAAGCCCGGTCAGCACTGAGAGATCAGTTCTGCATAGTGCATTATTACCAACATTGTGTCGTGGATTTCCATTGTTTTTAAGCCGGTCGCATAACCTGCGCAAAAAAACCAAGAGCGAATGTTCCGATCTTGCAAAGCCTTGAAAGCCAGTGCCATACTCGTGCATATCTTGCAGCACTACACCAAGTTTTTTCGTTGTTGTAGCTGGGTCTATCGTGCCCGTAATCAATACCGCATGCAGGCAGAATGCCTGGAACCAGCTTTGAAAGTGACAGATTTTGCGCGACACCGTTACGACTTCGGGCGAGCAGGAAAATACGCCGTCCGAACATGCTCCAGCTCCCGCAGCGACACCTGAACCCGCCGCTGCGCCCAAGACCTTGTTCCGCCAGCAGGCCATCGAACACGTCACGGTGCGCCAGTACGGCACCGTCGTCCTGACCCGCTCGGTCAGCCATGTGGTGCTAACCGGCGTGTTCGTAACCTTGGCCTTGCTGCTCATCGCCTTTTTCATCTTTTTCGAGACGCCCCGCAAGTCGCACGTCCAGGGCATGCTGGTGCCGACCGCAGGTGTTATCCGGGTGTATTCAACCCAGATGGGCGTGATCAAGGAAGCGCGCATCAAGGAAGGCCAGTTCGTGCGCGAAGGCGATGTCTTGTTCGTCGTGTCCAGCGAGCGCAGCAATGCTGAAGCAAGTTCCACCGAGGCCCTGGTTTCCGACCTGCTGACGCGACGCCGCGACAGCTTCCATGCCGAACTGCAGCAAGCCAAGGCACAGTTCGCCCAGCGCCGCGCAGCCCTGCAGCAGCGCGCGCAAGACTTGCAAAGCGAGATCAAGCGCCTGGACAACCAGGCGCTCATGCAGAAGCAGCGCATCGCCCTGTCCGAGCAGACCGTGGCGCGCTTCGCGCAGTTGAAGGCGACTAACTACATCTCGGCGGCGCAACTGCAGGAGCGCGAAGCCGAGCTGCTCGACCAGCGCCAGCGCCTGCTCGAGATCGAACGCATCCGCTCGGCGACCCAGCGCGACCTGGCCGGCACCCAGGCGGAGGAACGGGACATCGCAGTACAGGCGCTGCGCGACGAAAACGCCTTGCGCCGCAATGCCTCGATGCTCTAGCAAGACCTGACCGAGAACGAGGCGCGCCGCGAAATCCTAGTGCGCGCGCGCCAGAGCGGCACGGTCACGGCGATCTCCGCCAATCTCGGTCAGACCGTCGGTACCAGCACTTCGCTGGTATCGATCCTGCCGGAGGGGAACAAGCTGGAAGGGCTTTGTTGCATAAATCAATTGAGCGCGTAGTACCCCAAACCCCAGACGGATTTACGGCATGGTCACCGCTACGGTCGTGGGCGTGCCCAAGCGCGTGAAGCGATTGAGGATGGCGGCACGGACCTGCAACTCGGCGACCTGACGGTCGAAGTCGCGCGCCATGACGCGTTCACCAAGCAGCTTGAAGCAACGCATTTTGGTCTCGACAAGGCTGCGCCGGTGATACCCGCTCCACTTTTTCCAGATCTTCCGGCCAAGCCGGCGGGTGGCCGCCAGGATGGCATTGCGCGCTTTGGCACCGGGACGCTGGTCCTTCCATGGCTTGGCGTTCTTGCGTGTCGGAATGAGTGCCTGCGCTCCGCGTTGTGCAATCGCTTCGTGGCAGCCTTTCGTGTCGTAGGCGCCGTCGCCACTGACGCTCGCGACAACCTCCTCGGTGGGTATCTGGTCGAGCAAGCACGGCAGCATTGGGGCATCGCCGGTGGCATTGTCGGTCACCTCGATCGCCCGGATTTCCAGCGTGGCCGCGTCAATGCCAAGGTGGATCTTGCGCCATTGGCGACGGTAGTCGGCACCATGCTTCTTCGTCTTCCACTCGCCTTCGCCCAGCATCTTGATGCCTGTACTGTCGACCAGCAGGTGCAATCCCGTCGTCGTCGGCTGCGCTCCGATCGTCACCGAAAGACGCTTCTGGCGCCGGCTGACCGTGCTGAAGTCGGGCACTTGCCAGTCCAGTCCGGCCAACCCGAGCAGACTCTGCGTCATACCCATGGCCTGGCGCAAGGGCAGATTGAACAGGCCCTTAACGGTCAGGCAGAACTGGACCGCCGCCTCGCTGTACTTCGGACTGCGGCCCCGCTTGCCGCTCGCACTGCCGTGCCAGCACATGTCCTTGTCCAGCCAGATCAGCAGCGAGCCGCGGGCTTTCAATGCCGCGTTGTAGTCTTTCCAGTTGGTCGTTCGGTACTTCAGCTTTACGGGAGCAATCATGCCGTCAGTTTACCCGTGCTGCGCCTCGGCCGCTGATGGGCCGATTTGTGCAACAAAGCCAGCTGGAAGCGGAAATGTATGTGCCATCGCGTGCGGTCGGTTTCATCAAGCCAGGCATGACCGCCTTGCTGCGCTACCAGGCTTTCCCGTACCAGAAGTTCGGCCAGCATGCGGCCCGTGTGCGGGAGGTGGCCACCACGTCGGTACGCCCCGAGGAGCTGCCTACCTCGGCAGCTGCCATGCCGGGCGCGTCCCAGTCGGAACCGGTGTACCGCGTCCGGCTCGAGCTCGATCAGCAGACTGTACGGGCCTATGGCACGGCGATGCCGCTACGCTCGGGCATGCTGGTCGACGCCAGCGTCATGCTCGAGCGCCGCAAGCTCTACGAATGGGTGCTGGAGCCGGTGTTCAGTATTTCGGGCCGCCTGTAAGCAGACACCATTCGTCTTTGACCATCTTGCCGGCCGCGGCCCGACCTACGGCCGGCACATCCCTGATCTCAGCCGACTATGCAATTTCCCATTCTTTCCCAGTTAGCTTTCTGGAACAGCCGCCGGCTACCCGTCCTGCTGCAAACCGAAGCAGCCGAATGCGGCCTGGCGTGCATGGCCATGGTCGCAAGCTACTGGGGCCACCGGATCGATATCCCGAGCATGCGCCGCCGCTTCTCGGTGTCGATGAAGGGCGTGAGCCTGAAGGGCCTGATGGCGATGGCCGGCGGCCTGTCGCTGCAAACGCGTCCGCTGAAACTGGACCTGCAGCATCTGCCCGAGCTGAAGTTGCCCTGTATCCTGCATTGGGATTTGAATCACTTCGTGGTGCTCGAGTCGGTCTCGGCCAAGCATGTCGTCGTGCACGATCCGGCCGTCGGCGAGCGGCGCCTGCCGATGGAGGAGTTCGCCAAGCACTTCACCGGCATCGCGCTCGAGCTGACGCCGAGCGCACAGTTCGAGGCCAAGGAAGAGCGCCAGCAGTTCTCCCTGTTCTCCTTGATGGGACGCGTGGTCGGCCTGCGCCGCAGCCTGTTCCAGCTGCTCGCGCTCGGCCTGGCTTTGCAGGTGTGCGCCCTGGTCGCACCGTTCTACATGCAGTGGATCGTGGACGAGGCTCTGCTGGCCGCGGACCGCGACCTGATCACGGTGCTGGGCTGCGGTTTCCTGCTGCTGGTACTGCTGCAGACCGCGATCGGCGCCGTGCGCTCCTGGGTCACCACGGTGCTCGCCACCAGCCTGAACCTGCAATGGCTGGGCAATGCCTTCTCCCACCTGCTGAAATTGCCGCTGCCGTACTTCGAAAAGCGCCATACCGGCGACATCGTTTCGCGCTTCGGCTCGATTCAGCAGATGCAGACTAGCCTGACCACCCAGTTCGTGGAGGGCGTGATCGACGGCGTGCTGGTGCTTGGCACACTGATCATGATGCTGCTGTACAGCTCCACGCTGGCGGCAGTGGCCCTGCGTCGCCGTAGTTCTGTACGCACTGCTGCGCTGGGCCATGTTCCGCCCGCTGCGCGACGCGAACTCCGAGCAGATCATCCATGCCGCAAAACAGCAGAGCCACTTCATGGAAACCGTCCGTGGCATGCAAAGCATCCGCCTGTTCGGCCGCAGCGACGAACGCCGCTCGGGCTGGATGAACTCGCTGACCGACGAATTCAATGCTCAGCTGCGCATCGCCAAGCTGTCAATGTCGTACCAGACCGCCAACACGCTGCTGTTCAGCGGCGAGCGTGTAATCGTCATCTGGCTCGCAGCCCTGGCTGTGCTCAACAACGAATTCTCGGTCGGCATGCTGTTCGCATTCATCAGCTACAAGGACCAGTTCAGCCAGCGTATGGCCAGCCTGATCGACAAGCTGTTCGAACTGCGCATGATTCGCCTGCACGGCGAGCGCCTGGCCGACATCGTGCTGACCGAAGCCGAACGGGATGACGAGGCGGCCGAGATCGACGCAAGCCACATCATGCCCTCGATCGAGATCAAGAACCTGAGCTTCCGCTATTCCGACAGCGAACCTGAAGTCATCCGCGAGCTCAACCTCAGCATTCCGGCCGGCCAATGCGTGGCGATTACCGGGCCCTCCGGATGCGGCAAGACGACCCTGATGAAACTGCTGCTCGGCTTGCTCACCCCCACCAGCGGTGAAATCCGCATCGGCGACGTGCCCCTTGGTTCACTCGGCATGACAAACTACCGCGAGATGCTCGGCACCGTGATGCAGGATGACACCCTGTTTGCCGGATCGATTGCAGACAACATTGCCTTTTTCGACCCGATGATCGACATGCAGCGCGTACACAAATGCGCCGAGCTAGCCGCTATCGCGCCCGAGATCGCCGCCATGCCGATGGCCTTCAATACCTTGGTGGGAGATATTGGCACTGGTCTGTCGGGAGGACAGAAACAGCGCATCCTACTGGCGCGGTCGATGTACAAGAATCCAAAGATTCTGGTGTTGGACGAAGCAACCAGCCACCTGGACGTTTGGAATGAACAGGCTGTCAACCAGGCGATCCAGAGAATTCCATTGACCCGGATTATTGTCGCGCATCGGCCAGAGACGATACAGATGGCAGAGCGCGTTATTGTGCTACATAACGGGCAAGTAGCCCAAGATTTGAACCCGCAGAAAGTAGAGGACAAGCAAGCAGCCTAGAGTTCGACTGTCGCTTGATCATAAACGTGCTTAACGAATGACTCCGACTGCTGTTCTAACATTCTTTGTCTACGATGATAATGGTTTGGGGCCGGTGGCGCCTCTTCGGAATATGGAGGTTGTCGGGCCCACGTAGTTCAGCAAGTCAACCTGCAGCTCGGCACGGCTTTGTTGCGCAAATCAGGCTCGATCAGCGTAGATCCTGCAGGTCAGGTAGCCTGAGCGGATGAAACGAGCTCCATAGAAGTACCGCACGAGCAACTGGAAAGCGGACGACGAAGCTCTCAATCAATCCCTATCAGGCAGGGTGCACGGTTGGCAAATCAGTCTAGGAACTGGGCGCGCTTGAGCTGCTTACTGATTCTTCCACGTGCGCCGGATGCATGCTGTTGCGCCGGATCATACAAAGCGGCGTCGAGTCGCAAACGGGTGATGACGCGGAGTTTGCGACGCGTCGCCCCAAGCAGCTTCAACGCTGCCAAGCTGCTGTCGGCGACGACCACGGTCGTGCGGTCGGGTACCCAGCACTTGACTTCAACAGCAATTGGCGAGCGCGGTCGGTCAGCTTGTCGGGCGCCCCCCCGGTTCTGGTAATAACGCTCGGACGGCGCCAGCACAGAGCAGAACGGCAGCGCCCAGCATCGCATTGCCACGGTATTGACGCAACGCGCATCAGGCATAGCCAACGCAAGCCGCTGGCCTTTACGAAGTGGCCGTCGCTCGAGCGTACCGGATCACGATAAATGCCCTTAGCGCAACCTTGGCGCCACGCCGCCGCTCGATCGTATCGTCCAGCGCCATAAGTAATGGACTTCAGCTCCAATTTATCCTGCAACGGACAATATACCGGGCAGGGCCTACGACCCTAATGTGTAAGCAATATGATAAATGCCAAGTATAACGAATGCAGAAGCAGCAGAAGCAGCAATTCGCAGGAGGAATATTCTAGAGGACATTACACTATTCTCCTTTTCCTTGCTTGGCCCGATTTGATGGATAAACAAATTAGGAATGATTGCCGCGAGGAAAAGCACGAGCGGGGAGATGGTGATTCTGTCACCGAACATCATAGGTAATGTAATTGCACCAACCGCTACGATGGTCGCAAATAAGGTGTAACCCGAAAATTTCTGTCGGGAGGACAATTGAGATGCCATCTCTACTCCAAATGCAGCGCATTATAAACACTATCCTGAGTTAATTCAGGTTAATGATGTTACTAATGTAGTGCAATATATCACCTATCCCATCACACTTCAAGATAACATAAGGAATCAAAATCGTTTTCTGGTCCGCCTCGCGAGGCGGACCAAATCACGTATTACTCCTTGCCGATCTCGTATGCCGAGTAGCCGACGAGACCGCCGATGACGGCGCCGCCCAAGGCACCAGCAGCACCCAGAGCGATGCCCATACGTGCGCCGGTTGCTGCGCCACGCAGGCCAGCGCCAAGGGCCGCGCCAACAGCAGCGCCGTTTGCCGTTGCATCACCTCGATCACCACCAGAAACCATATCGATTTCGTCAAACGTTAAAACATTCATCTTCTCTCCAATTTGTTTAAATCGCCGTCATACAACGGCAATTTATAATCTCTTTTTTTATATAATCGGGCAACAATATCGGGGCAGTTAAACATGGGTTAGCTTCATTCTATGCATGAGGCATAGCAAAGGTATTTACAAATGGCACGCAGGTTCCTTGGACAAGCATATACCCAATTTGGTTTTTGAGTGCGGCAACCCCTCGAGTTATGCACGAAAACCGGCTGATTCAGTCCTCTGGCGCATTAATCGCGCCGGAAATCCCTTACTGCGCGTCGCGATTACAGGAAAAGCACCAAAAGCTGTTCGAAACCGATTAGTTCAGCGTTTCCCTCGGCCGATGGAATGCTGCGCTTTCCCGCCCATTTGGGCCATGCCGGCAAATACGTGCGCGATGCGCACGCGGCTTGGCGATGCGGCGATAGCATCGCTGCTGTGTATTGGATATTAATTTGTCTTTGCTGCCCTTGCGCTAGATGTGCACCTACCAGCCCTGCTTGTTCAGTCGCGCTTCACGCTCGCTATCGACATGACCCTTGGCGGCCAGGTCAGTGATATCGGTATCGGCCTGTCGGGTGGACTGCAACAGCGTATTCTGCTCGCACGCGCGCTGTGCAAGAATCCGAAAATCTTGGTGCAACACGAGGCGATTAACCGTTTGGTAAATGTGAAAGGACAGGCCGTCGACGCGGTCATCCAAAAGATTCCGCTCACCCGGATATCGTTGCGTACTAACTCGCGACGATTCAAATGGCATAGCGCATTATAGTCCTGCAAAATAGTCAACTTACCCGGGATGTCTCCAAGCCGATCCCGAAGACAAACAAGCGGCTTTGCGAGCAGGAGCGGTCTCAAAAAATCGGCCCGGACAATCGCTCGTCCAGGCCGTTCTGAGTTAGAAGAACTTGTTTCGCCCTCGGGCAAGCATTACTGCATATGCTGCCCGCCATTAATCGCGATGTTCGCACCAGTCACGAACGCCGCCTCTTCCGACGACAGGTACGCGACCAGGCCGGCGACTTCCTCCGGCTTGCCCAGGCGGCCCATCGGAATCTGCGGGATGATCTTGGATTCCAGCACTTCGCTCGGGATGTCCATCACCATCTTGGTGCCGATGTAGCCCGGCGAGATGGTGTTGACGGTGACGCCCTTGCGCGCCACTTCCAGCGCCAGGGCCTTGGTGAAGCCGTGCATGCCGGCCTTGGCCGCCGAATAGTTGGTCTGGCCGAAGGCGCCCTTTTGGCCGTTCACCGACGAAATGTTGATGATCCGGCCCCAGCCGCGCTCGACCATGCCGTCGCAGACCGGCTTGGTCATGTTGAACACGGAATCCAGGTTGGTCTTCATGACCGCATCCCAGTTTGGCTTGTCCATCTTCTTGAAGGTCATGTCGCGGGTGATGCCGGCGTTGTTCACCAGCACGTCGACCGGGCCGACTTCCTGCTCGACCTGGCGCACGCAGGCCTGGGCCGAATCGTAATCGGACACGTCGCAGGGATAGGCCCGGAAGTCGTAGCCTTGCTCTTTCATCTGGCTCAGCCAGCTCTCTGCCTTCTTGTTCCCCGGCGAATATGTAGTGACGACCTTGTAACCCAACGCGGCCAGCTTGATGCACACCGCTTCGCCCAGACCGCCCATGCCGCCCGTCACCAATGCTACTCGTGCCATTGTCTTCTCCAGTTTTGTTGTCAGTCACTGCTGTTCGAGGAACGGCCGCGGGCCGTCCCGGGTATCGCTTCAGTCGCGCTCGACCGCCAGCGCCACGCCCATGCCGCCGCCGATGCACAGGCTGGCCAGGCCGCGCTTGGCGTCGCGGCGCACCATCTCGTGCAGCAGGGTGACCAGCACGCGGCAGCCGGAGGCGCCGATCGGGTGTCCCAGCGCGATCGCGCCGCCGTTCACGTTGATCTTCGAGGTATCCCAGCCCATTTCCTTGTTGACCGCGATGGCCTGGGCCGCGAACGCCTCGTTGATTTCCATCAGGTCGATGTCTTCGTGGGTCCAGCCGGCCTTCTTGAGGCACAGCTGGGTGGCCGAGACCGGGCCCATGCCCATGATCGACGGATCCAGGCCGGCCGATGCGTAGGCCTTGATGCGCGCCAGCGGGGTCAGGCCCAGCTCTTTCGCCTTCGACGCGCTCATCATGATGACGGCCGCGGCGCCGTCGTTGATGCCGGAGGCGTTGCCGGCGGTGACGCTGCCTTCCTTGTTGAAGGCCGGGCGCAGTCCGCTCAGCGCTTCCAGGGTCGAGCCGTGCTTCGGGTATTCGTCGGTGTCGAAGATGGTCGGGCCCTTCCTGGACGGGATCTCGACGGGGATGATCTCGTCCTTGAACTTGCCGGCCTTCTGGGCGGCTTCGGCCTTGAGCTGCGACTGCAGCGCGAATTCATCCTGCTCGGCGCGCGAGACCTCGTACTTGCGCGCCACGTTCTCGGCGGTCACGCCCATGTGGTACTGGTTGTACACATCCCACAGGCCATCGACGATCATGGTGTCGACCAGCTTGGCGTCGCCCATGCGGAAACCGTCGCGCGAGCCGTTCAGCACGTGCGGCGAGGCGCTCATGTTTTCCTGGCCGCCGGCGATGACGATCTCGGCGTCGCCGCACTTGATGGCCTGGGCCGCCAGGTGGGTAGCCTTCAGGCCGCTGCCGCAGACCATGTTGATGGTTTGGGCCGGCACCATGTCGGGCAGTCCGCCCTTGATGACGGCCTGGCGGGCTGGGTTCTGGCCGGCGCCGGCGGTGAGGACCTGGCCCATGATCACCTCGCTGACCGAGGCGGATCGATGCCGGTCTTGGCCAGCAGTTGGCGAATCACGTGCGCGCCGAGTTCGGCGGCAGGTATCTTGGCCAGCGTGCCGCCGAATTTACCGACTGGCGTGCGGCCGGCGGCCACGATGACGACGTCTTCCATGTTGCTCTCCCTAGTTCCCGGTCTGGCCGGGGAATGTTAATACTGACGGCAGGGCC